>CAZYLK010000103.1:0-20586 GCA_964648365.1 uncultured Phycisphaeraceae bacterium | reverse complement strand
AGGTGCTCGAAATCACCGGCGCGGACATCGCCGAACGGTTCCCTACCAGTGAGCCGTGCGAGAGCGTCGAGCCAGGAACCGTCATGGCGATCGACCCCGCCAACCCCGGCAAGCTCTGCATCGCCCGCGGCGCGTACAACCGCTGCGTGGCCGGCATTGTCAGCGGGGCGAATGACCTGTCCGTCGGCGCCGTACTCGGCAATCTGCCCGGCCATGAGAACGCACCGCCGATCGCGCTGTCCGGTCGCGTGTACGTCCGCTGCGACGCTTCTTCGGCGGCCATTGAGCCCGGCGACCTGCTGACCACTTCCAACACCCCCGGGCACGCCATGAAGGCCGCCGACCACGACCGCGCCTACGGCGCCGTCATCGGCAAGGCTATGACGTCGCTTTCCAGGGGCGAGACCGGCATGGTCCTCGTCCTGGTCAGCCTGCACTAACTGTTGAAAACTCGACGGAGATTAGAAACGTGAAAAGACAATCACACAATCGCATCATCACTTCGCTGATCGCCGGTTTTGGTCTGGCAATCACCGCGGCCGCACCGGCTGTCGCGGGGCAGGATGTTTCTCCCGCAGACGACCTCGGGCCGGCGCTGGACGCCGCTTCGATCCTGACGCCTGCGGACGCATCGTGGGGAACCGTGGGTTCCTACTTCTTCCCCGCAATCGACATGTATGAGACGTTGGCCCATCCGCAGCGCGTGGCCGTGACCGGCTTCCCGCTCAGCGACCAGCTCGTCGTCGATCTGGAACTGGAACGCTTCTACGCCTACTCGATCGGGGCGGAGTTCGTCATCGGCACGGACGCCGGCGACATCCCGGCCGAGACGCCGCGCATCGCCACGTATCGAGGCGTCGTCGCTGGCATGAACGGATCCTGGGTCGTCATCGGCGTCACGCCCGAGCGCATGTATGGCATCATCCAGCTCAACTCACGCGAGGAATACTGGATCGCGCCGCCGCCGTTCGACATGGCAGACTTCCCGCACGCCGTCTACGAGCGCATCGCGTCCGCGGCCGATCTGAACCTGACGGTCCCGAGCTGCGAGACGCAGACGCCGCTGGACTGGGTTCCCGAGGAAGGCCCGCTGCCTGAACCCCGAACTCCGGACGATCCGGGCGGCCCCTCGGCGGGATTCCCCGTGCGCGTCGTGGATCTGGCCCTGGAGGGCGACTTCGAATTGCGGCAGAAGTTCCCCACGGCGCAGGACGCCATCGAGTACGAGGTGCTGCTGGCGGCGGTGGTGAGCCAGATCTATGAGCGCGACATGGATCTGAAAATCGCGGTGTCCTTCGCCCGCGCCTGGGACACGGTCAACGACCCGTACAACCAGCCCGACACCGCAACGCAACTTCCTCAGTTCCGTTCCTTCTGGAACAGCAACATGGGCGGCGTGACGCGGACGATCGCTCACCTGCTCTCGGGGCGCGGACTGGGCGGCGGTCGAGCATTCCTCAGTTCGGTCTGTGACTCCGACGCGTACGGCGTTAATGCAGTGGACGGCCGCTTCCCGTATCCGATGAGATTCCGTGATGGCCAGAACTGGGACATCTATGTGTTGTCCCACGAGATGGGCCATAACCTGGGAACATCGCATTCCCATTGTTACAACCCGCCGATCGACACGTGTGCGGGGCCGGACTTCGACTGTCCGAACCCCAGGACGTGTGTGGTCGGTACGATCATGAGTTACTGCCATCTCTGTTCCGGCGGCGTCGGTAATATCAATCTGTCCTTCCACCCGCGCGTGGTCTCGGCCATCCGGGGCTTCATCGACCCGCGATGCCCGCGCGTCGGACGCAGTCCCTGCCACGTGGACCGCGCCTTCAACGGCTCGGAACAGGGTACGGCCGGCAACCCGTACAACACAGCCATCGAAGGCGTCCGCTACGTCATCCCCGGCGCGACGGTGCTCATCCGGCCGGGCGCGTACAACGAGCGGTTCTTCGACGCCAGCCTGCTCAACCGTCCCATGCGCCTCGAGCGATGGGGAACGTCGGGCGTCGTCCGGATCGGCGCGCCCTAGTGGGAGAATAACGAATGGCGAATAGCGAATAACGAATGAAGACGGAACGCGGTTTTTGTAACTCTGGCGTTCATATAAGAAGGAGATCATCTATGAAGCGAATCAATGTCTTAATCGGGATCGTCGCCGCGGCCCTGGCGGCGGGTTCCGCTCGAGCCCAGAACTTCGAGATCAACTGGTCCACGATCGACGGCGGCGGCGTCCTGAATGCCGCCGGCGGACCCTTCGTCCTCTCCGGCACGATCGGCCAGCCGGACGCCGGCGACATGACCGGCGGACCGTTGGTCCTTCGCGGCGGCTTCTGGCCGGGCGCCGCGTCCGGAGGCGGCGGTGGCGGCGGCTGCAACGGCCAGGAGACCTACAAAAAGGTCACCTGCAAGACGAAGCGCGGCGCGGTCAAGAAGCTCATCGTGATCGTGAAAGACGCCTCCATCGGCGAGACGCTCACGGCCGTGCTCGATTCGGGCCAGTCGCTCGACAGGAAGGTCAGCACGAAGGGCCAGGCGAAGTTCGTCTTCAAGGGCGGCAACGCTCCGCCCTGCGGCGAAAACGCCGTCACGGTCTGCGACGTGCGGGAGGTCTTTGACTGCGGCTGCTGATGAGCAACCACCGCCTCCGCAAACGCGCAGAACCCCGTGCGTGATCGGACCCGCTCCGGTCACGCATGGGGTTTCGCGCGGAGCCAGTGCGGTCGCGGATGCATCACTGGGAGCGATCTGGGGCGAATCAGAAGTGGGCACATCCGCGCGGGCTGAAGCCACGCGGCTCGCTTGCAGCCCGCAGCACGGAATCCTACCGCCGTGAGTAACGGTTCCCCGGCAGGCGTTTGAGCACGCCCTTCAGTTCCAGATTGATCAGCAGCGCGCCGATGCGGGCTACGTCTACGTCGCAGCGGTCGTGGATGTCGTCGATGAGGAGCGCGTCGCTGCCGATGGCGGTGACGAGTTTGTGCTCGTCGGGGGACAGCGCGGCCGCGACCGACGTGGGACGCTGCGATTTTCCGCCGGCATCCGCACCCTTGGCCGGCTTGGGCCGTTGTACCGCGTCGGTTGAGGACGCGACGACGGCTTCAGCCACAGTGGCCCCCTCCGAGAGAATCCGCCCGACTTCCGCCAGATCGTCCAGCACGTCTTCGATGCACGTCACCGGCCGTGCCCAGCCTTCGCGGATGGCGCCGTTGGTGCCGCCTGAATACTCGAGCTGGTCGACCCGGCCGGGGAGGGCGAAGACTTCGCGATTGTAGTCGTTGGCCAGCCGGGCGCTGATCAGCGCCCCGCTCCGCCTGCTCGCCTCGATCACCAGCACGCCCATGCACAACCCGACGATGATGCGGTTTCGCGGCGGAAAGTTCTTCGCGTCCGGCGACTGGTCCACCGCAAGCTCGCTCAGCAGCGCCCCGCTGGCAGCGATTTCGACCGCCATGTCCTCATGCTCCGGCGGATACACCGTCGCCAGACCGTTGCCCAGCACCGCCAGCGTGCGGCCACCCACGTCGAGCGCCGCGCGATGGGCCGCGCCGTCGATGCCCCGCGCCAGCCCGGAGACGATGGTAAAGCCCGCCCGCGCCAGTCCCTCGCCGAACCGCCGCGCCTGCTCCAGCCCGTAGTGCGAACATCGCCGCGAACCGACGATCGCCATCGCCACGCCATCGGTGGGCCGGAGGTCGCCGCGGACGTAGAGGCACGTGGGCGGGTCGGAAATCCGCTTGAGCATGGGCGGATAATCGTCGTCCTCCAGACACAGGATTCGCACGCCTTCTTCCGCGGCCCGTTCGATTTCACGCTCGCTGCGGTCGTCACGGCGGTGGTCGAAGATCGACTCGGCCGTGCGCGGGCCGACCTGCGGTACCTGCGTCAACTCCGTGATCGATGCGTTGAGCACGGCGTCGACCGACCCGAAATGCTGCAAGAGGTTGCGCAGGCGCACCGGACCGACATCCGGCGTCATGTGGAGACGAAGGTAACGGCGCCCCATGTCGGAGATGGTGTCGAACCGGGCTGCGCCCGTCGCAGCGATGTCGCCCGCGGCGTCGGCCATGGGGCGAGTATACCGCGGCGGGGTCGGGGCGGTCCAGCATCTTTTCGTATTTTGTTTGGATGTTGGCCCGGCGGGGAGGGCCGCTGTGGCTTTGCTGAAGGGTGCGTGCCCGCCCCGGCGCGTCAGAGCCGCTTCATATGCTCAAACGTATTACCGCACGCCTCGCAGTGGTAGATCATCCGGCATCGCGTGGGGCCGAAGCGGCTGGTCAATTCCGTGCGCGTCGACTCACAGAACGGACAGCGAAGCGGTGTCGAAAGCTGGACGAGTTCGGCTCCTCGGTGGCGTTCGGGTACGGTGACGCCCATGACCTTGAGCGATTCGCGCCCGCGCTCGCTGATGCGATCGACCGACCAGGGCGGGTCGAACATGAAGTGAACGCGGACCTCATCGACACCCGCGACCGCCCCGACGCGCTGTCGGATCTGCCCCTCAATCATCGGCAGCGCGGGGCAGCCGATGAACGTGGGGAGGATGTCGATGTCGACGGATGCGTGTGGCACCGGTTTGCAACCGGTGTTTTGCGGCATCGACCGGGTAGAGCCCGACCCGACCTGTTCGGTGCAACTGGACAACCGGACATCCGCGACAATGCCCAGATCCACAATGCTGATCGGCATCTCCGGATCGTCGATCGTCCGCAGGACGTCGTAGATTGTCTCAAGCGTTACCGACATGTCAGCACGATCGTGTCAGCCGAGCCCAGAAAGCCACCGACTGCGAAAACTGCTCATTGATCCGCCGAAGGCGGACGGCTCCGTTTGCGGTAGTCTGATCCGGAACGTCCTCATTTGTTACTCGTGATGCGCTGGTCGGCATTCATCTGCGGCCGCTCCCTCACGGTCGCGGTTCGGATTGGGCCACTCTGTTACGGCGCGTCTTCATTCGCTATTCGACATTCGCCATTTCCGCCTACCAGGCCGCCTCCGGCTCCTCGCGGAAGACCTCGCACATCTCGTCCAGGAGCGCCGCGAAGCCCGCGCTGTGCTGGCCGCGGCGGCCGCCGGTGCGACCGGTATCCGGAAGCGTCACATTGGCCGCAAGCCCGGCATCGTTGAGCACCCGACTGCACTCCGCCCACCACGTCTTGAACATTTCGCCGTTGTTTCCGGGGTAAAACCCCGCCTTCTCCAGCGCCGCCACACCGTCCGTCGGCTCGAACAGCATCGCGGCGTGCGGCACAAGCACGTCGAGCGCCGCCTGCACCCGCTGTTTTCCTTCCTCGCCGCCCAGGCTCAGGTGGCGCATCCACGTATCCGCATGTTCGACGTGCGTGGTCTCCTCGGCCCGGATGCGCGCGGCCAGCCCGGCCAGCGGCGCGCAGTTCGACCGCGACAGCCGATCGAAGCGAAGCAGGTCGAGGTGATCGCAGAAGAACTGCCGCACGATGGCCCGCGCCCAGTCGAACTCGTCATCAAGTTCCACCAGGACGGCGCAGCGATACTCGGCCGGCTGCCGCCCGTAGGCGACGGCGTCGGCGCTCTTACCGCTGAGCGATCCGACCAGGGCATAGAGTTCGGCCGCGTGGGCGATCTCTTCCTGCGCGATGGCGGAGAAGGCGATGTCCTCTTCAAGGACCGGTCCCAGGCCCGTCCAGTCCGACGCGCGGTGGCCGACCATGAGTTTGTCATCGGCCATCGACAGCAGCAGATCGGCCGCCGGCTGTTGAAGGTTGTTGGGTAGGTCAAGCATGGTCGGCAGGTTCTCTGGAAGCACACATGTCTTATTGCCGTGGACGAATGTCCGGGGCGACAACGATCAAGGAGCATCGTTCGCAGGGAATACAGTCTGCCATTCGTCCAACCGAATCAGCATGAATCCGATCAGCCGAATCAGCATGAATCCGTTCCACCCCATCGAAGACACTGCTCAAAGAGCAGTGGCACCCGGAAAGAGCCGCACCGCCCGTCTCTTCCCTCACTCCCTCACTCCCTTACTCCCTCACTCCCTCACTCCCTTCTTCTCTTCAAAACATCTGCTTAATGTCCTCGCGCTGATAGCGTTCGACCTCCTCGCGGCTGCGGAACTGTTCCCACTTCTTACGCACGTCGGCGGCGTAGCCACGGGCGAGGCGGTAGTCCTGGTTCGTCAGCGGCCAGATGATATCGGTTTCGTAGTTGGTGCCGATCATCGCCTCGCGGGCGACGACCCACATGTGGACGCACTCCTGGTCGCGGCCGTAGTGCTTGCGGGCGAACTCCAGCGCCATCTTGTCGTCGATGGCGTCGACCGTGCCGGCATGGACATGCGGCTGGCCGCGGGTGAGTTGGATGAACACCTCGTACGCCTTGAAATCCGGCTCCGGCGCCGACTCCAGGTCGCCGTCGTACTCAGGAATGCACTCGCGAACTTTGGACACGGCTGCTTCTCAGTTCACCGGCTGGAAGCCGGTTTCACACTGCCATTCCACCGGCTGGAAGCCGGTGCCACACATCAGAGCCCCCGGCTTTCAGGCCGGGGTCCACCGGTTAGAAACCGGTGCCACATCGGAATGACACCGGTCGCAAACCGGTGCCGCGTGAACTTGGCGCCACATGAACCCGCTGCCATGTGGCTCTCCCTCTTCCCTGACTCCCTTAATCCCTTACTCCCTTACTCCCTCACTCCCTGCCGGCGAAGCCGTCGGCATCAATTGCGCCCCGGCGGCAGGCCCACGTGACCCATGACCGCCTTGCGCACCCACTGACCCTGCTCATACGAAAACCGCCGGAGCGCGACGCGCTGCTTGTTGCACGGACCGTTGCCACTGACAACGCGCTTGAACTCGTCCCAGTCGGGCTGGGTGAAGTCCCAGCAATCGGTCTTCGGGTTGTACTGGAGCTTCTCGTCCTCGACCATGTCCGGGGAGCCATCCGGGCGCGTGGCCACCAGTCCGTCCGGCGTCTTCTTCGCCACATGCACCTTCAGCCCGATCGCCAGCGCCGCCGGGGCGAAGCGATCGACGAACTTCTGCCGGAGCGTATCATTGGTGGCCGTCTTGATCCGCCACTGCATGAACGGCCCCGTCTTGCTCGATTCGTTGTCCGGCGGGCCGAAAAACATCATGCACGGCGCCCACCAGCGGTCGAACGCTTCCTGGGCCATCTTTTTCTGCCGCGCCGTCCCGCTCATGAGTGTGAGCACCATGTCTTCGCCGCTCTTGAAGTGAAACGCCTCTTCCATATTGATGCGCTTCATCGTGCGAACGTACGGCCCGTAGCTGCCTTCGGCCAGGCTCTTCTGGTTCATGATGGCCGCGCCGTCCACGAGCCACTGGATCATGGCCACGTCGGCCCAGGTGGGCGCCGGATAGTTGAACACGTTGTGGTACTTGGTCTTGCCGGTACACAGATCGCGGAGCATCTGGTCGCGGCTCTTGCCCAGATCCTGCGACGTGCGATAGAGCATCTGCCCGTGCCCCACCTCGTCCTGCACCTTGGCGATCAGCGCCGTCTTGCGCCGCAGGCTGGGGGCGCGGGTGATCCACTCGCCCTCCGGCAGGGCGCCGACGATTTCCGAATTCGCATGATGCTCGGCCATCCGCAACATGCCGACGCGATAGTTATGCGGCTTCCAGTCGTCGAGTTCGACCAGCCCGCCGCCGTCGATGTGCTGCTGAAACGCCTGGACCTTCTCCGGATCCTCCTGGATCGCCCAGTCCATCTTCAATTCCTGATCGGATGTCACTCCGGCACTCATCATCACCTCCGCCGCGCGAACTATCGCTCAATCAGCGTCGCAACGCCCTGTCCGACGCCGACGCACAGTGTGGCCAGACCCAGCCTTGCCTCACGACGCTGCATTTCATGTACCAGCGTCGTCACCAGACGCGCGCCGCTGCACCCCAGCGGGTGTCCCAGCGCGATCGCGCCGCCGTTGACGTTGACGCGACCCGTCTCCAAACCCAGGTCGCGGATGCACGCAAGCGACTGGGCCGCAAAGGCTTCGTTCAGTTCGATTATATCAACATCCGCGACCGCCCGCCCCGCCCGCTGCAGCGCTTTCCGCGTGGCGGGCACCGGCCCCAGCCCCATGCAGCCCGGATCGACGCCGGCCGTGGCCGACGCGCCGACCGTGGCCAGCGGCTTGAGGCCCATTTTCCTCGCCGCGTCCGCCTCGACCAACAGCAGCGCGGCCGCCCCGTCGTTAATCCCTGACGAGTTACCGGCCGTCACCGTCCCCTTGTCGTCCTTCGCGAATACCGGCCGCAAGCGGGCGAGTTGCTCGATCGTCGTGTCCGGGCGCGGATGCTCATCCTGCCGGACCACGATCGGATCCCCCTTGCGCTGCGGAATCTCAACCGGCACGATCTCGTCGTCGAATCGCCCGGCCGTCATCGCGGCGCCTGCCTTGTGTTGACTGGCAAGCGCGAACTCGTCCTGCTCCTTGCGAGAAATCTCGTATCGCCGGGCGACATTCTCCGCCGTCTCGCCCATGCTGTACGGATAGTACTTCGCCGCGAGTTTCGGATTGGTAAACCGCCATCCGATCGTCGTGTCATACACCTCGACGCGGCGATCGAACGCTTCCTCACCTTTGGCCATCACGAACGGCGCCCGACTCATCGACTCGACCCCGCCGGCGATGAAAACGTCGCCATGACCAGCCTCGATCAGCCGCGCGGCGATGTTGATCGCCTCCAATCCGGACGCGCACAGCCGATTGACCGTGCAGCCCGGCACCGAATCCGGCAGCCCCGCCAGCAGCGCCGCCATGCGGGCGACGTTGCGGTTGTCCTCACCCGCCTGGTTGGCCGCGCCGAAGTAGACGTCCTCGATGGCCGCGGGATCTACGCCCGTTCGCTCGACGACCGCTCGAATGACCAGCGCCGCCAGATCGTCCGGGCGGACCCCCGCCAGCGCACCGCCGTATCGACCCACGGGCGTTCGAACCGCTCCGATAATTACCGCGCGTCGCGTCATCGCTTCTCCGACGGGATACCGCATCCCACATCCCGTGTCGGAGGATAGCCCAGAGCGGGCGTCGTTGCGACCCTCCCCTGCGCCGCCCGCCCCTGCCGGCGCTCAACCTACGGCCGCAGCGACGATGGCCGGGCGTTGGAAGACGACGCTCGTTCCAGCGCCGCGACGAAATCCGGAGGAAGAGGCAGGCCAAGGCGCTCGGCCGCGTGGACGTGCGGCCACGCCTCCGAAAAGCGGCCCGCCTGGTACAGCGCGAGCGCCAGGTTGTAGTGAGCACCGGCGAACGCGGGCGAGGCCGCGATGGCCAGCCGGTAGCGCTCGATAGCCGCCTCGGCCTGCCCCGATCCTTCGAGCAGGACCGCCGCGTTGAACTGAGCATCCCACAGGCTCGGGTCGGACTCCGCCGCCGCGAGAAACGCTTCCAAGGCGCCCTCGGCGTCCCCGCGCTTCTGCCGGATCACGCCCTGATTGTACGCCGCCTTGGCGAGCCGCGAATCGAGACTGAAAGCACGCCCGAAGTCTCGCTCCGCCGCGTCCGGGTCGCCTTCTTCAAGGGCGATCATCCCCAGGTTGTGATACGCCTTGGCCTGGTCAGGCTCAAGCCGCAGGGACTCCTCGAGCGCCGACTTCGCCTCGGCGTAGCGCCCGGCCTTAAATAGCGCCGCGCCGAGATTGTGATGCGCGACCCAGGCAGAAGGGTTCTGCGCGATCGTGTCGCGCCAGAGCGTCTCGGCGTCGTGGTAGACGCCGGCACGGTTGAAGCTGACGAATGCGAGCACCGTGACGGCCGCGGCGCCGGCGATGCGCCGTGGCCATGTCGCGGACACGCGTGAGACGGAACCGAGGCGATGCACGGCGGCCACAATCACCGCGATGAGGAAGATTCCGGCCAGGTATTGAAAATGGTCGCGGACGAACGAATACCGCATGTAGTA
The DNA here is from genome assembly GCA_964648365.1 of uncultured Phycisphaeraceae bacterium. Lineage (GTDB taxonomy): Bacteria > Planctomycetota > Phycisphaerae > UBA1845 > UBA1845 > SURF-32. Next base: position 10,684 of record CAZYLK010000103.1, on the reverse strand, counting down.
GACGTCGAAAAAGCCGAGTATCGGCGAGAGCATCAGCCCGAAGCCGGCCGACGCGACCAGCAGACCTCGTCCAAGCCGGTGGCGCAGGCCCCACGCGACCAGCGGAACGGCCGCCGCCAGCGCCGCCGGCGCGTACTGCACCAGTGACGCGGCATCGATGACCCATCGTGGGTAGATCAGCATGAGCGGGTCGGGCCAGACCGTTTTCGCCGCATAGAACCACAATGCCCTGCCGGCGATGATCACGCGCTCCGCCAGCGTCAGTTCCCATGCCGCGCCGATGCTGCCGACATGGTGAACCTCCAGCCAGGCCGTCACAACACACAGCGGAACCGCCATCCCCATCAGCGCCGCCAGCCGTTTGACTTGAATGCCATCGAGCCGGCCGCGAAACCACAGGAGCAGCGCCATCACCAGCGGCCAAGGACCGATGACCGTCTTGCTGAGCAGCGCGCCGAAAAAGAGCGCCGCCGCCCACAGGTAATCCCGCCGGGCCTGCGTCCGGTCGAAGGCCAGGTAACGGCGCGTCGCGAGGAGGCAAAGCAACGCGGACAGCAGATTCTTCCGCTCCGTGACGTAGACGACGGTCTCCACCTGAAGCGGATGAACCGCGAAGATCGCCGCGATCGTAAACGCGCCCGGCACGCCCAGCCCCGCCAGCAGCCGCCACAGCAGCACGGCGTTCATGGCATGTAGCACCAGATTCGTCAGGTGATAGCCGACCGGCGCCAAGCCCCACAGACGGCATTCGATCCAGAACGACGTGTGCGTCAGCGGGTAGTACTGCTGCGTCGCCCCGGGTGCGCACCAGATGGCGATCAGCCCGTCCCACGTCTTCAGGGTCGGGTTGTCCGTGACGTTGGTTTCGTCGTCCCAGACAAAACCGGCGCTGAGCGACGGCGCAAACGTCACCGCGACGAGCAGCGACAGAGCGATCACGCCCGCGACGCAGGCTCTGTCCGCGCCATCGACGCTGGTGTTCACGGGTACAGCCGGATCAGCCGGGTCAGCCATCACATGAGCCTCGCCCTTTCATTCTTGCGGGTCCGATTGCATCGGGTCGTCCGCGAGCCACGCTGCCAGGAGGTGTATCTGATCGTCCGTAAGTCGTTCCCGGAAGCTGGGCATCAGCGCCGGTTCGCGGCCGGTGCTGCGATAGAGCGCGTCGTCGGCCGGGTGCGCGATCATACGCCGGAGCCACTCGACGCCGCCGTACCCGAACATCTCCGGCGCGTGCCGCGTTCCGCTGCGTTGCCCCTGATACGAATGGCACTCGTTGCACTCGTCGAGAAAGAACGCCCGCCCCGCACGGATGACGGAATCGGCCGAGGCCGCCGCGGCATCAATGGCTGAATTCGCTACAGCCTCGACCGCCTCATCCAGCGTCGCGCCCAGACCCGGCCGACGTCCCTCCGCCGCCAGGTACGCGGCCACGGCGTCGAGCTTCCGTTCCAGTTCCGCCTGCGCCTCCCGCCCCACGGTGTCCTCGTCGATGTCGGCGCGCCACTCGATCATCCGCGTGTGCGCGGGGGCGCCGTCTTCGTTGATCATCAGCCCGAAGTAATGCGGATCGGCGGGATCACGGAGCAGGCCACGGATCCACGCCTGCCCGCCGAAACCGCCCAGGTCGGACGAGACCGCCGGTTCGACGGGGATCTTCCCCAGCCCGTCGTGCCCGTCGAATCGGTGACAACTCGCGCAGTGCTGCGCGAACAGGCGCGGCCCCTGCGTCATCGGATCGCGCGCGAGCAACGTCATCGCGCCGTCCGGCGGGATTCCCTGACCGGCGGCCAGTTTCAAGGCTCGATCAGCCAGCGCTGACGCACGCTTTCTCTGCGCGTGCAGATCGCCCGCGCGCAGGATGCGCCGCTGTGCCGGCGAGAGTTTGCCGCCCCGTGCGAGCACGGCCTCCGCGGCCGCCACGTCACTCGTCTCCGGTCGCCGATCCTCCCGCAGGGCCGCCAGCAGCAACATGCAATACGCTGACGCAAGCGCAACGGCGATCACGCGACCCGGACCGCGACGAGGTCGAAGCGTTCGCGGGTTTCCGCTCGCCAACCGTGAAGCATCATTCAGAGGCGGCGACGGCGCCGCTCGGTCGAGGAACGGCAGCACCACAAGCAACAGCGCCAGCGCCGCCGGCAGGATGATCGCGCCGACGACCTCCATCCGCAGGCCGTCAAACAGCTTCAGCCACTGAAACAGAAAGAGGAAGTACCACTCGGGCCGCGCCGGATAATCGGTCCGCGACGGATCGGCAGGCGCCGTCAGCAGCGCGTCGCCCGTCGTACGGGCTTGAAACGCGAGCCACAGCAGCACCGCGATCGCAATGGCGAACGCGACGGCGTCTCGCCCGCGCTGACTTGGCGACGAATCGGGGCGCGGTGCCTCCTCCTCGTGCGACGCCGCCATCCGCGACAGCCGCCGGCCCATCGCGGCGTAACCCGCGGCAAGGCAAGCAAAGGTCACAGGCAGCAGCAGAACGTGCGCCGCGTGGAAGCGCGTCAACGTCGCCTGGCCGATGTCGTCTCCCCCAAGCATCAGCCGCCTGAGCGCCGGGCCGGCGCCGGGCGTCAGGCCCACAATGTTGGCCGGCACCTGGACCGCCCAGTATCCGCGCTCGTCCCAGGGCAGCAGCCACCCCGTCACGCACGAAGACGCGACGAGCAGCAGCATCGCCAGCGACGCCCACCACGCCACCTCCCACGGCGCGCGATAGGCGGCGAACCAGATCGTCTGCAAGACGTGGACGGCCAGCACGACCACCAGCGCCTGCGACCCGAAGTGATGGACGCCGCGGACCAGCCACCCGAGCGATATCTGCGTCTGGATGTGCCAGACACTGCCCCACGCGGCCGACGTGGCCGGACTGTACGTGGTCATCATCGCCAGGCCCGTCGCGCCCTGAACGACGAACAGCAGCAGCGCGGTGTGGAACCAGATCAATCGCCAGCGCGGCCGGAGGCGTACACGCGGACACCGCAGGTCGCGCAGCGCGGCGGCCAGCCCCGTGCGGCGTTCGAACCAGCCTGGCGTGCTGTTTTCCATGCCTGCAACATTGTTGCGCCGCCGAAGCGCTTTTATCCCGTGACGCCGATGTTACACTCCCTGGTTTCCCGGGCAACGGTGCGCGCACCGGGCGACTGAGTTAATTTCACGGGTGAGATGCCATGCTGCTGATACACGCCACGCTGTCGGTCGTACTCCTGATGCCGTCCTTCGACGGCCCCGGCGATGCAGCGACCGTGGTCGCCGCCGAACCCACCATCGCCGCGGCACTGCTCAAGGGCGGCGTGGAGCCGGCAACGATTCGGCTCTCGCCGGAGGATCTGGGCCTCTTTGACAGCAACGCGCGGCGGACGCCGCTGGTCGACTGGCTCTTCGCCTCGCCGCTCAAAGCCCCGATGCTGGCGTCGTACGTCAAGGCGTCGTTCGACGTGGTGTGGCCCGGCGATTGTGTCGACGCCATGGCGCAACTGTCGCGATGGAACGGCAGAGTCGTACGCAGAGGACTGGTGGGCGACCCGCTGGAGCAGCAGCGGCGGTTGTCCCGCGTCGAGCAGCCGGTACTCGGAGCGCTGGCCCGCGTGTTCCTGCTCGGCGGCGCCGAGCTGCTGCCGGATCATCGCGCGCGCGTCACGCAACAACTGGCCAACGCCACCGCGGACGAGCAGACGCGCCTGGCCGTGCTGCTTCACGCCATGTGCGACGCCCACGAGTGGACCAACTACGCTTGCAGCCCGTATGACGCTTCGGTCTGGGCCGAGATTCTCGCCCGCGAGCGCAAGTCCGGCGCGAAAGCCCAGAAAGATGATGACCGCCCGACGCAGATCCAGTTCCTCGAGATGAGCCGCTCGGCCGCGGCGATCAGCAGCTTCGACCACGCGCTGCCGCTGGTCGGAGCGCAGGAAATTGCGTTTGCCGTGGATGAGTTCGTCGCGCCCTACGTCAAGTCGGAAATGGCGGCCCGTGAAGGCGGAAGCAAGTTCGGCGCCTCCGACGGACGCACCGGCGAAAAGGAGCCGATCGACTCAGGCACGATGAACGCATCGACCGAGATCGTCGACGAACCAACGCCGGACCCGTCCCGCTGGTCGCTGGTGCTGCAGACGCCGCTCGGCCTGATCTCCATCGGATCGGAGCATCAGCTCAAGGGCGAGACGATGGCGCCGTTTCTGCTCATCGACTGGAAAGGCGACGACGTCTACGCGCGACTGGCCGCCAACTCGGCGCCGCTGCAGCGCGTGTCGGTGGCCATCGACCTGGACGGCGATGATAAGTACGTCAGCGACGATCCGGTGCAGGGCGGCTTCGGCGCCGGGCACGCAGGCATCGGCATGTTGTTCGATTTCGCCGGCAAGGACTCGTACAAAATTCAGCGCAACGGACTGGCGGATGCGATCTTCGGCGTCGGCCTGCTCTATGACTTCGCCGGCGACGACGAATACACCGCGATCGAGAAAGCCCAGGCCCACGCGGTCGCGGGAACGGCGCTGCTCATCGACGTCGCCGGACGTGATCGTTACGAAATCTACAACGAGGGACAGGGCTTCGGCGGCCCGGCGGGTGCCGCCGCGCTCGTCGATCGCGAGGGCAGCGATCGCTACAACGCCAACGACGTTGAAATCACGTTCCCATCGCCCCAATCGGACAAGCACAACGTCTCGCTGGCGCAGGGCGCCGCCTCGGGCTGGCGCGGCGACTACATGCAGGGCCTGAGCGTCGCGGGCGGCGTCGGGCTGCTGATGGACGAGGCGGGCAACGACATCTATTCCTGCGCCGTCTTTGGCCAGGGCGTCGGCTACTGGTTCGGCACGGGCATGTTGGTCGATCTGGGCGGCAGCGACATCTACACCGGCCAGTGGTACGTGCAGGGCGCGGCCGCGCACTTCGCGGCCGGCACACTCATCGATACCGACGGCGACGACAGCTACACCGGCACGATGAACATGAGCCAGGGCGCCGGACACGATCTGTCCGTGGGAGGCCTCTTCGACCTGGCCGGCAACGATCGCTACCGCGCCGGCACGCTCAGCCTGGGCGCAGGCAACGCCGCCGGCATCGGCCTGTTTGTCGACGCCGCGGGCAACGACAGCTACATCCTTGAAAGGGAGGCTGCCAGCGCGCTGGGCTACGTGACACCGGACGGCGCCGACGGCATCCGGAAGGTGATGCAGGGCATGGGCCTGTTCCTGGATCTGGCTGGCATCGACGGCTATTCCGCCACGCGCGCGTCGAACAACTCGATCTGGGTTTCGCCGGCCGCGACGCCGCCGGGCGTACTGCCGGGCGTCGCGCGCGGCGTGGATGTCTCGCCGTAACGTCGGCCCGCCGCGAACGGGAGCCGGCACGGCTGGTAGAACGCACGACGGTGACGACGTGACCGCAACCGACTCGATGGAGCGTGGTGCAATCGAATGCGTATACGTGCCGGCCGCACGCGGCCGGGCGCTGGCGCGGGGCTGCGTGGAGTTGGCCCTCGGCCTGGCGCTGGCCATGACCGTCGTCTACTTCGTCTCCGATCTGCGGCTGGTTCCTTCAGGAGTTTCCAATCGCATCGGCGACTACGCGGTGCTGGCTGCGATGGTTCCCGTCAGCGTCGCGGCGCTGGTGCTGGTCTGCCGCGGCCTGAAATGGGCTGCGCTCTGCGCCTGGCCGACGGACGTCGGCTTCGGATTCACCCGCGACAAACTGATCATCCGGCTGGGCCCCTTCGGGAGCGCGCAATACCCGGCCGGCGTCGTCAGCGTTCGCTATCCCTTCGAGATGTCAGCCGACGAAGCCGCCGGCTCATCCTTCGAGGCGTTTCTTCCTGAGGATGAACAACTCGCGACGCTTGTCCCTCTGATCACCCCGCCCGACGGCGCGCCGGTTCGACTCGATCTGCTTCGATACACCGGTCGGTCCGAGACCGAACTGGCCGGCGCCCTCGCCCCGCTCCTCAACGGTTGGCGCCAGTCCCGGGGGGGGCCGGCCGGCTGACCTCACACCGCCTCCGCATCACGCTATTTGCATCGCACGCAATTGAAACATGATCGGACCATCGGTGGCACCAACCCGACCAGGAACCGATTATGGCCTGAATTTGCATTTATCTGGCGAGCCACGGTTGACTTCCGGAAGACGATACATATAACACTAAATAATTCGACAGGAGTTGATGGCCGCAATTATCACCGCCGTGCCTGACGACCGCGTCGCGGCGGACGGCAGGATCGCCCTGACGGGCGGTTGGGACGGCGGAGCGCCGTCGGCTTCGCGCCGGGATGCCGGGTCCGCGACGGCGAGCAATCGCCGCGGCAGGCTTCGCAACCCTCACGTCGTTCGAAGGACAGTCAGAATTGACCGCCCTCGTCCCGCCTCGCCGGTGCGCGCGGGGTGAGTCGAGTGCGAAGCGGCTCATCGCTGCGCGGCCCGTTCCGCGGGCGTGCAGGCGCAAGCCCGGTCGGAAGTCGTCCAATCACGCACGCGGTGGCGTAGGTCGCTAGGGGGGCCACCGTGTTTTTTATCGCGGCCGGTTTGGGCCGAACCGCAGGAGTGTGCTGAACTCGGTCGAGCGTCGACCGACGCCATACGTTTCCTTTTCCAGGAGGAACTGTCTATGAAAACGTCTATCGCGACCGTCGTGATGCTGGCCGTCGCCGTAACCGCCTACGCCGGTGACGCGCCCGTGGATCTGACCTATCCCGCCCACAGCGAGTACATCCTGCCGGACAATCCCACCGGCGTCTCGGCCGCCCAATCGGCTTCGATCAAGGTTGAGGCGATCGGTACGCAGTTGCAGTACGCGACGCTGGTTCTCGACGGCGACGGCGTGGATCAGATCTACGTCAAAGTGCAGCAGCAGACGTCGTCGGGCAATTTCGAATTCTGCGGATTCTACCGGGGCGAAGGTGCGGGCGGCTGGCCCGGCATGACGGGCGGCGCGGCGTTTTTCGGCCTGACGGCGCAGGTGCATGCGGCGGACATGCTGCTCGAACACGACGGACTGGGCAACGTCAAACTGACGCTCAGCAATATCGACCCGCCTGGTCCCGATCAGGTGTACGAGCGCGGCGGCTGGATCCCCCGCAACGGCGACCAGATCGGAATCGCGGGGTTCACCGGCGTGGCCGCGATGGATGACTTCTCCCTCGAGACCGACGCGCTGTGCGATGAGTTCAACCGCGCCGACGGGCCGCTGGGCGACGACTGGGCGCTGGTTTCCGGCGGCGACACCGGCGTGATCCGTGACGGCCGGGCCTTTGTCGGAGCGGGCAACGTCCGCGCCCGCTACACCTACGTCGGCGAATGCGCCGGCGGTGGACCGCTGTGCGCCTACACGCTCAAGAAGAGCAAGGGCAAACGCGGGTGCGAGACCTGCCCGGAGCGCGGAGGTGAGTTCGTCGACGTGAACTCCCCCTGCGAAGACAAGCGGGACTGCGTGAAAAAACTGAAGACCACGCTCGAATGTCCGGGCGGCGGCAACGGTTTCTGCAAGATCAAAGCCAAGAACCGCCGCTGCGAGTAACCGGGCGCGGTGGATTGCCTCCCATCACGGCGGGGGCTCCTCCACCGGGAGGGGTCCCTGCTTGAAGGCAGGCCAGGCGCGGCCCGCGGAGTTTCCGGATCGAATCGACGGTTGCTGCCGCTGGACGGCACGTCCACGGCACGACACGCGGCACAGGGTGCTCTCCGGAGGAGAGGAAGCCTCACTCGGCCGCGCATAAACGAGCCTCCAACCACCTGTGGGGGTCCCTTCACCAGAAGGGGCTCCTGCTGTTTTTTTGCGCCGACCGCGACGCTCTTACGCCGGGCCGAGCTTCAGCCGGCGCGCGCCTGGTCCGAATATCCTGATGGCATGGACGTGGCTCGCGCCGGCCGTAGCATCGGGCGCTCGCCGCGAGAGGAACAAAACCTCGGGCGCAGAATTCCGGGGGTGGAGTGGCCGGAGGCTAGGCGGCGACCGTATGAGCGAACTGCACGTCAGACATGCCGAGGTCTGCCTGGCACGGATGCCCGCATCGCTGGACGGGCTAATGATCGCCCACGTCAGCGACCTGCATCTGAGCCGCTGGTCGCCGATTCTGGAAGAACTGCAGCACCGGCTGCTGGCGTTCCGCTCCGACTTCATCGCCGTGACGGGCGACTTCTGCAAGGTGCCGCGCGACGCCCGCAACGCGGCCGTGCTCACCCGAAGGCTGTTCGCGCCGGTCGCCGCCCGCCGACCCGTGTTCGCAGTGCTGGGCAACCACGATCACCCAACGCTGCGGCACGCGCTGGCGCCGGAACTGACCGTTCTGACCGACGAATCGACGATCCTGCGGACGAGCCGGGGGCACCTTCGTCTCAGCGGCGTGGAACAGCTCCGCCCCCGGACCGGCGACCTCGACTCCGCCCTCTCGCGCCACGAGCATCTGCCCACCGTCCTGTTGGCCCACTACCCGTCCATCATCCATCAGATTGGCGGCAGACGGGTCGATCTACAACTGTCGGGGCACACGCACGGGGGCCAGGTGAGGCTGCCGCGGCTTGGATGCATCTGGAGCAACGACCGAATCCCGGCACGGCAGGCGTGGGGGCTGAGCACCATCGGCGGCACGGCGCTGCACGTCAGCGCCGGCGTCGGCCTTTCGCCGCCCGTTCGGGTGCGTTGGAATTGTCCGCCGGAGATCACTTTTCTGCGCGTGACCGCCGGCGCGACGGCAGCGCTGGAAGCGAAATTGCCGGCTGATTCAGCGATGGGGATTGACCGGAAACGTAGATCGGCGTAAGATTGTGTCGGATTGGAGAGGATTAGCGGAGCGCGAGCCCGAAGCATACACAGCTATTATACCGTTCGCCTCATTCATCACTCGCTCACGCCCCTAAGCCGCACCAAACCGATTATCGGTACACTGGGCTTCACGCCCCGTGTGGTTCCTTCACGACGTGGAGACATCGGCGGCTCACCGCATTCCAGGGTCCGCATTCGGACAATCCGGCCTGCGCCCGCCGCCGCGGCACCGTCCGTCTCTTGACGGACCCGTTCCGCGGCCGAACCGCCGCCACCACGCATCGGAAGGTTTGGCAGAGGTCCGTCGATCGCCGCGGCGATTCGGCGCGGCCCGCTCGTCGCCGCACGCGACGGGCGCTTCAGGGGGGACGTACGTTTCGGACGATCGCCGGGCGGGGATGCTCTGCGACCGTTCCACGGGACGTGCGTGAGTGACGTGATGAGATGACGCTCGAAATCCCGAACTACCGCGTGGTCGAGCGGATCGGCAGCGGAGCGGACACGGCCGTGTACCGTGCACGCTGCATGAGGTCCGGCAAAGACTACGCCATCAAGACCGCCAAGGTCCGCTCGCCCGAAGACATCAAGGTCATCGAGCTGATGCGCGACGAGTACACCGTGGGCTCGCGCGTCGACCATCCGGTCGTCCGCAAGGTGTACGAGTTCCGCCTGATCCGTCAGCGGCTCCGCACCCGCGGGGCGCTGCTCTTCATGGAGTACGTGCCCGGCATCTCCATGTCGGACAAGTCGTTCAAGGCCTCGCTGGCGGACGTGTTGCAGATGTTCTCCCGGGTGGCCGAGGGGCTGGCCGCGATGCATCGGGCGGGCTTCGTCCATGCCGATCTCAAGCCCGGCAACATCATCGTCACGCCCGAAGCGGACGTGAAACTGATCGACCTGGGTCAAAGCTGCAAGCTCGGCGACGTCAAACCGCGCATCCAGGGCACCATCGACTACATGGCTCCCGAGCAGGCCCAGCGGGCCACCATCGACCAGCGGACCGACGTCTTCGGCCTCGGCGCTACGCTGCACCGCGTGCTGACCGGCAAGCCGGTTCCCACGGAGATGAACCAGACCGTCAACCCGCACTCGCACCGCCTTCTCGGCAAGCGCGTCGAGGAAGCGCCGCAGCCTGTGCTCACGGAATTGCCGCTGCCGGTGGCCAAGCTGATCGACGAGTGCTGCCGCTCCGCGCCCGACGAACGGCCGTCCGACATCACCAAGGTGCTGCAGCGGCTGGTTCTGGCACACGCCGTGCTGACGAAACCGCAGCGCGAGGACGAACTGGACTTCGGCGACGACGACGACCACGCTTATGACGAAGGCCCGGCCGACGTCTTCAGCGACGAGGAACTCAGCACGTTCCTGAACGACGCCGTTCAGGACGAAGGCATCTGATCAAAAGGGTGTCACGAAGGTGTCAGGAAGATTTTTGCGGTACCGCCGGAAGCCGGTCCGCCGCAAACCGTCCCGACCTCTCTCGCGGGGGCGGGCTGGTGAACGGCAAGAATCATCCTGACATCGCGTTTCGCCCGGTCGGGATTTCATGCCGCAGGACGCGATTCAGGACCACTACCCCGACGACCTGAGCCACTGCTACGGCTGCGGCCGGCTCAACGAGCACGGCCACCAGATCAAGACCCGCTGGGACGGCGACGACACGGTCGCGGAGTTTCAACCGAAGCCTTGGCACACGGCCGTGCCCGGATTCGTGTACGGCGGGCTGATCGCCTCGCTGATCGACTGCCACGGCACCGGCACCGCCGCGGCCGCCGCCTACCGGCAGGAGGGCCGCCCTCCCGGCACCGACCCACCCTTCCGCTACGTCACCGCCTCGCTGAAGGTCGACTACCTCCGCCCGACCCCGCTCGGCCCCGTCCTGCACCTCCGCGGCCAGGTTCGCGAGATCAAAGGCCGCAAGGTCATCGT
>CAZYLK010000102.1:0-20623 GCA_964648365.1 uncultured Phycisphaeraceae bacterium | reverse complement strand
CCGCCAGCACGCCGGTCACGGCCGCGAAGCCGAGGGACCAGAGCATGGCGCGCATGAGGGTTTTGCGGTCAGGCATGGGGGGGGCTCCGGGCGGAGTATACGTCGGAGATCAGCGGCGCCCAACGTCTACGATGCGAAAGCCGGGCAGCGGGGCCACGTAATGCCTGCCGTGCGTCAGCAGACCGAGCCTCCGGGCCTTGATATCGAACAAGTATATCTGTCCCCACCATTCGACGAGAAACTCGTTTCCATTCGGAAGGAACGCCGGGGCTGTGGGGTAGGATCGGCCGAGATCCAGCAGGCCGTAGCCGTCGGCGATGGTGAACGACTTCTGTCTTTGGCCGCGCCAGACCGAAATGTGCGAGCCAAAGCCGAGTTGGCAACGAACCTCAATGCCGTCCATGCGATCAGGCGAGACGTCCGGCTCGCGACCGGATCGCGAATAGTTGATCGGCCATTCACGTGAGTCAGTGTCTTTGGTCAGGCGCTGCCCGATCGCGTCCCACGGCGGCCCGCCTCGGATGACGACAAATCTGCCGAGATCCTGCTCCGCGAGTATGACGCTGCCATCACGCGACCAAGACACGCGTGCCTCGTACCGATCCAACGGGACGTGCTGTACGTGGTGCTGGGCTCCGCTGTCCAAGTCTTGAATACGCAGTTCCTGAACTTCGCTGTCCCCGTCCATCGCGAAGGCGACCCATCGATGACACGGCGAGAGGCTGACCGCATCCATGTTGGGGGGCGGATCGCCAGCCCGGACCCGGATCGGAGCCTCGTCGCGCTGTCGCAGGGCGTAGATGCTGTTGTCCATTGCGCGGAAGACGAAAGCTGTCCCGTCCTCACTGACCAGGAATGCGTCAGCGCGGAACGCCACGACCGTCGTCACGCCGGTACCATCGGTGTTCACGCGTTTGATGTGGTCATTCGCGGGGTCGATGAAATAGACTGGGACATCCGGATTAGTCGTCCAGGTGGTGTCGTCGCGCAGGTCGAAGCCGCGGAAGTTCGGCCGCGTGGACCAGTAGAAGAGTGGCCCCACGACGCAATAGCTGGCCAGGTTGCCGATCACCACGCCGCGGGCGAGCTGCGCACGGCGACGGTTGAGGGCTGCAGACCAGCGGCGGTTCGCGACCATCGGAACTTCGATGAGCAGAGACTTCGCAAGGTAGATTGCGACCAGCACCGGCGCGACCCAGCGATAGCCGCGGGCGAAAGCGGGGACACTCGCTTCGATTCCGCTCCATTCGACCACCAAGTCCTGGCACGCATACACAAGCAGGCCGGCCAGTGAGGACACGACATTGACCCAGATCAAGCGGCGAAACAGGCCGGGCGCACGTGTGCTCAGCGTCAGGCGAAGGGCAGCCCACTCGATCGCCGCCTCAGTCAGGATGAGCGGCGTGAATACGACAAGGCCCGCGGCCGCGACGAGCGGAATGTTGATTGCATTTGCGAGCACCGACGCGACTCCCGCACGGCCTTCTACGCCGCCGATCGTAGGCCCGGTGAGGGCGTGACGTCTACGGCGAGACGGGATTCGACAGGCACCAGCGAGCGGCAAAGTGTATCCGGGGCGTCCCCCGGAAGGTGCTCGACCGACTATCTGGCACTCGCCGTCACCACCGGCTGCGACACCGGCGGGCTGGCGCTGCGGGCGGCGCGGGTCAGGCCGGAGGGCCAGACGAACAGCAGGACCATCGCGACGGCGCACACCGCCAGGCCCCAGCGGACCGGCGGGCCGGCGTCGGGCTGGATGTTGCCGGTCGGCTTGTCGAGGTAGCAGGCGGAGGCGATCTTGAGGTAATACGCGGCGCCGATGGCCGAGTTGATCACGCCGATGACCGCCAGCCAGACGAGCGGCCCGCGGAACAGGTGCGAGGCATCCAGCGAGAACGCGCTGCTGAAGATGTACACCTTGCCCAGCAGTCCCGCGGTCGGCGGGAAGCCCATCAGGCTGAAGGCGCAGATCGCCAGGGCAAACGCCGCCAGCGGAGCGGAGCGCGACAGGCCCTTCAGATCGTCCAGCCCCTCGACCGGGCGGCCGTCGATCGTAAACGCCGCCAGCGCCGCAAACGCGCCGAGATTCATCACGCCGTACACGGCGATGTAGAACAATAGCGCCGCCACCCCGTCGCGCATCGGGCCGGCGCCGAGCACCGGCCCCACCAGCAGGGCGATCATCATGTAACCGCTGTGAGCGATGCTCGAGTAGGCGAGCACCCGCTTGGCGTTGGTCTGCAACAGGGCGAGCACGTTGCCAAGCGTCATGGTGACGGCCGCGACCCACCACATGACCCATTGCAACTCCACGGGCAACTGCCAGTTGCCGGCGGAAAAGAGCTTGATGAGCGCGGCGAAGCCGGCGAGCTTGGGTACGAAGCCGAGCAGCGCGGTCATGGGCGAGGCGGCGCCTTCGTACACGTCCGGGGCGTAGGCATGAAACGGAGCGGCCGCGACCTTGAAACACAGGCCGCCGAAGGCAAAGAGCAGGCCCATCAGCGCCAGGCCGCCGGCGCTCGGTCCGAAGGCGGCGGACAGACCGGCTCCGCTGGTTTCAAGATCGACGATACGCGTCGTGCCGGTCACGCCGTAAAGCAGAGCGAATCCATACGCGAGCACGGCCGCGGACATCGCGCCGAGGAAGAAGTATTTGACGCCCGCTTCCGACGCCCGGCGATCGACGCGCGACAGCGATACCAGGACGTACGTCGGGATGCCGACCAGTTCGATGGCAAAGAACAGTACAACGAGGTCGTTAGCCGACGGCACGAGGATCAAACCGAGCAGCGAGAACAGGACGAGGGACATGTACTCGCCGCGCTCCTCCGGGACGGGCTGATACCAGTTGACCATCGCCAGCAACACGCCGACGCCCAGTCCGATGACGCGGACATAGTACGTCAACGAGCCGAGAACGAGGCCGGGAAGCACGGGCAGCCCATCGCCTTCGGGGCGACCCGAGACGAGCGCCGCAAGCAGGGCCAGCACGACGGTGCCGGTCGTGATGGCGGGGATGTTGCGCGCGAATCGAGACTCCGGCGACGCGCCCATGACGAGCACGACGCACGCGCCGACGAGCAGCAGCCATTCCGGAAGTAGCTGAAAGATCACGTCGATCGTCATCCGGTCGGCTCCAGCGGCGAAATGGGTGTCCCTTGTGTTGCGTCAGCAGCGGGCGTGACTGTGCGCGAGTAACTGTCGGTGATCACATTGCCCGTGGGCAGTGTGGATTCGTCTGCGAGAGGAGCGGCCGCGAACTGCACATGGTGAGACCCAGACACCGCCCGCGCCGTCTGTGCCTCCATTTCGAGATTCGCGTACGTCAACCGGAACTCAGGGTTCCGCAGCACGTTCGCCACTGTCGCCGACTCGATCGACGCAAGCATCGGCTTGGGATAGATGCCCAGAATCAGGCAGCACGCGGCGATCGGCACGAGGATCGATATCTCGCGCCGGGTCAAATCCTGCGTCAGGCCATGGCTCGTATCCGGCGTGTGCTCAGGTTCTTTCAAAGGACCGAACAGGACGCACCGGCACATCCAGAGCATGTACACGGCGCTAAGAATGATCCCCGTCGCGGCCGGGATGGCGTAACCGTAGCCGAGCGGGCCGGCGGCGATGCCATCGGTCGCGGTGCTCGACGTGGCCGTGCCCAGGAGCGTGAGGAACTCGCCGACGAAGCCGTTCAACCCCGGCAGGCCGATGCTGCTGAGCGTGAAAAACACCAGAAAAAACGCCATGATCGGCATCTTGCGGGCCAGGCCGCCGATGGCGTGGATGTCGCGCGTGTGATAGCGCTCGTAGATGCAGCCGATCACAAGGAACAGTGCCCCGGTCGAGAGGCCGTGGTTGACCATGTAGGCGACGGCGCCGTTGACGCCGGCCAGCTTGAGGCTGAACAGGCCCAACATGCAGAAGCCAAGGTGCGACACGGATGAATACGCGACGAGCTTCTTGACGTCCGTCTGCACCCACGCCGCCACGGCCGTGTAGATGATGCCGATGATGGCCAGCACCGCGATAAACGGGGCGACCGTGAATGCGGCCTCGGGCAGCATCGGGATGGTCAGGCGGCAGAAACCGTACGTGCCGAGCTTGAGCAGCACGCCCGCCAGGATGACGCTGCCGGCGGTCGGGGCCTCTGTGTGGGCCAGCGGCAGCCACGTGTGCAGCGGGAAAAGCGGCACTTTGATCGCCAGCCCGGCGGCGAAGGCGATGAACAGCCACCATTGCACCCCGGCCGGGACGATGCCGGACTGACCCAGGGCGGTGAGCTTTTCGATGTCGAGCGTGAACTGCTGGTTGGGTCCGTGCTGGTAGCCGTAGTACGCCAGGAACAGAATCCCGGCGAAGGTCAGCACGCTGCCGGCGACCGTGTAGATGAAGAACTTGGTCGCCGCCCAGCGTTTCTGCGCCCCCCCCCAGATGCCGATCAAAAAGTAGAGCGGGATGAGCGTGAACTCGAAGAAGACGTAAAAGAGCAGCAGATCAAGAGCGCAGAACACGCCGAGCATGCCGGCCTCAAGCACGAGCATGAGGACGTAGTATTCGCGGATGCGCTCGCGGATGCCGGAAAAGCTCGACCAGATCGCCAGCGGCGTCAGCAGCGCGGTCAGAAGCAGCAGCCAGATGCTGATGCCGTCGACGCCGACGCGGTAGGCGATGTCCACGGAAGAGCCGTCGGCCGTGCCATCCGAGGCGCCCGGCAGCCAGCTTGCGACGGCTTTCAGCCGGAACACGCCCGCCCCGGCGGGATCGGACGATGCGCTGGACCAGAACGACAGCGCCGCGATCACGGTAAGCGCCAGCGCTGCCAGCGACCCGGCCATGGCGATCCGCGGAATCCGCTCCTCCACCTCGCGCGGCACGAGCATGATCACGCCGGCCACGGCGAGCGGGATGAAGATGATCAATGTCAATAGCACGGGTGTTCCTGTTCGATCAACTCACACATGCCAGCACATTCAGAGCCCCTGCATTCATGCGGGGGTCCACCGGTGGAAACCGTTGCCACACTCGGAGCCCCGGCATTCATGCCGGGGTCCACCGGTTGAAAACCGGTGCCACACCAGAACGAGTGTTCGCCAGTGCGCCGTTCATTCGGCACTCTGCTCTTCCCTCACTCCCTGACTCCCTCACTCCCTCACTCCCTACCACAACGCATACACCGCCAGAATCGCCAGCCCCAGCGCCATCGTCAGGGCATAGCCCTGCAGCGCGCCGGCTTGCGTGCCGCGGACGGCGTAGGCGATGCCGCGCGGAACCGCGGAAACAAACCACACCAGACCGTCCACGAAGAAGTTGTCGGAGTTGACGCACCAGCGGCCCAGCCGTCGAGCCGGCTCGATCAGGATGCGGGAATACAGCTCGTCCACGTAATACTTGTTGAGTAGCGTCGTGTAGATGCGCGGGAAGGTCGCCCGCGCCGTCTGTGCTACCCACGGGTTCTTAACGTACACGAAGTACGCCGCCCCGATCGACGCCAGCGCGAGCACGCCGGAGAGAATCAGCAGGCCGACGCCGCCCTCTTCGCCGTGATGCGCCACGCGGGCAAAGGTCGACTCGAAGACCGGATCGAGGAAGTGGTGCAGCCCCCCCCCGAACCAGCCGGCGATCACGGCCCCGACCGCCAGCACCGCCATCGGCCGGATCATCCAGGGGCCGGACTCATGTGGATGCACGTCCTCCGGGATGCGCTCCAGCCCGTAGAAGGCCAGGAAGATCATGCGGGCGGTATAGAACGCCGTCAGCACGGCCGTAAACAGCGCCATCAGGCCGAGTACGCCGTTGGCGCTCAAAGCGTGATGGATGATCTCATCTTTGCTGAAGAATCCGCTGAACAGCGGGACGCCCGCCAGCGCCGCTGACCCGATCACCATCAGCAGAAACGTGTGCCGCAGAATTTTGCGCAAGCCGCCGAAGCGGCGTACGTCGATGATGCCGCCCATGGCGTGCATCACGCTGCCGGCCGCCAGGAACAGCAGGGCCTTGAAAAACGCGTGCGTGAACAAATGGAACACGCCCGAGCCGGCCGCGTACACGCCCATTGCCAGAACCATGTAGCCAAGCTGGCTGATGGTCGAGTACGCGAGGATGCGCTTCATGTCGTATTGCACGAGGGCGATGGTCGCGGCGAACAGCGCCGTCAGACCCCCGACGACCGCGACGACCGTCATGGCCGTGGGCGACTGAACGAAGATCGCGCCGCAGCGGGCGATCATGTATACGCCGGCGGTGACCATGGTGGCGGCGTGGATTAGCGCCGAAACCGGGCTGGGGCCTTCCATCGCGTCCGGCAACCAGACGTGGAACGGAAGCTGGGCGCTCTTGCCGCAGGCGCCGCAGAACAGCAGCAGGGCGATCGCCGTGTACCGCCAGCTTTCGATGGCCGCGCCGTCCGGACCGATGCCGGCCGTCGCCATGCGGAAGACTTCCTCGTACTGCAATGAGCCGAAGGTCAGATAGATCAGCAGGATGCCCAGGCCGAAGCCGAAGTCGCCGAAGCGGTTGACCAGGAAGGCCTTTTTCATCGCCTCGGCCGCGGACGGCTTGTCGTAGTAGAAGCCGATCAGCAGGTAGCTGCACAGGCCGACCGCTTCCCACCCGAGATAGAGCAGCAGGAAGTTGCCGCCCAGCACCAGGGCGCACATCGAGAAGACGAACAGGCCCAAGTAGGCGAAGAAGCGCTCGTAGCCGCGCTCGGGATGATCGTGGTGGCGCATGTAATCGCGCGAATAGCAGACGATCATCAGCGCGATGCCGGTGACCATGCAGAGCATCATCGCGGTCAGCGGATCGAACAGGAACTCGACCGCAAACCAGCTTCGCCCGCCGTCGCCCGCGGTGCCGCGCGAGATCCAGTCGTAGACGGGAACCGTGGCGGATACCTGGCTGTAGGTTTCGGCGGACTCGTCCCAGGCGGCGGTGGCGTGATCGCCATCCGCGCCCGCGGTATGCTCACCCCCGTCGTGCGACGCGGGCGTGGCCGAAGCCGTTTCATGCGCGGCCGCGTCGGCGCCGTGCCCGCCGCCTTCCACGCCGGGAATCTGAAACAGCACGCCAAGCGAGGCAAGAAACGCCAGCCCCACGCCACCGATGACCGCGAAGTGCGACCGGTCGCGCAGTCGGCGCGAGCCCGCCACGATGGCTCCTGCCAGCGGTGCCAGCAGGATGATCAACCCGAGAAACTTGAGCATTGCAACGGACATGTCAGGTAATCGCAGACACTTAGAGCCGGGAAGTTCGCGCGGGCTGAAGTCCGCGGCTCAGTCGGGGCTCCCATCGCGCTTTTCATTCGTTATTCGCTATTCGACATTCGCCATCATATCGTCACCGGCTTCCCCTTCGCCCGCCGCACCGCCACCCACTGCCCCACGTGCATCAGCACGTGCACGCCGATCATGTTGTACGCGTCGGCGACTGTCTTGGCGTACATCTGCATCGACTCGGGCGTCTTCTTCGCCAGGTCGGCATCCGTCGCTTTTTCGACGGCCGCCAGAGTCGCCGCCCGCTGCGTCTTGAGGGCGTCGAGGTACTGAGCCTTCTTGAAGAACTTCGAAGCGTCGTCGGAGGTCGCCGTCTCGCGCGTGTGCGCCTCGGCGAATCCGTCCGGCAGCGGCGGCATCGCCACACCGACATTGCTCATCATGTTGTTTTCGCTGGTGATCAGGTGTCCAAGCTGCCACGCGACGTGGTTCATGCCCGGCACCGGGCGGACCATCAGGTCTGCGTCGTCGAGGTCGCCGACGTAGGCGTCCACGATCATCTGGCTCATGCCGATGGTGTACTTGATCGAGTCTTTCGGTGTCATGCGTGCTCTCCTGTGTTCGCTTACGGATCAGGCTCGCCGTCAGGTCAGTAGCTTATTCTCGTGGCTAATCCACCGTGCGCCATTCGCAGCCGATGCCCGGCAGGCGTGTCCGCGCGGGCTAAAGCCACGCGGCTCGCTGCCGGCACCCAATTCCGCAGGTGTGTCCCGACTCTGTCATTCGCCATTCGCCATTTCCGCTCTCATCCGCGCATCGCCGACCAGACCTCGGCATCCAGCGTGCCGCGCCTGCGGTAGAGCAACACGACCAGCCCCAGCGCCAGACCGGCCTCGACCGCGGCGATGACCAGCAGGAACAGGGCATACGCCTGACCGTCCAGATTCCCGTGCATCCGCGCGAAGGCCGCGGCCGTGATGATCACGCCCTGGAACATCACTTCCGTGGACAGAAACATCACGATCAGGTTCCGCCGGGCCAGAAACCCGACCAGCCCCATCGCGAACATGGCCGCGCCGACGATGACGTATTCCGTATACATGGTGCTCGGTCGCTTCGCTCCCTCGCAGGGAGTCAGGGAGTGAGGGAGTAAGGGAGTAAGGGAAGACGCGAGGCGGAGCCGCCGCGAGCATTCCCGGCATCGCGGGTTGCGTCGTGGGGCGCGGTCGCCTCAGCGGCGACAGCCGCGGATCGCGGCACGAGCGTCCTGCCTGAACTCTTCCCCGACTCCCTCATTCCCTTACTCCCTCACTCCCTTCTTCAATACGGCGGCACTTTCACGGATGCCGCCTGGTGCCACTGCTCTTGAGCAGTGCCTGCCTTCCAGATTCCAGACCCACTGCTCAAGAGCAGTGGCACGGGAGAACTCTTCCCTGACTCCCTTAATCCCTTACTCCCTCACTCCCTTCTTCAATACGGCGGCACTTCTCGGCCGATCTCGCCGGGCGCCCGCGGCGGTTCGACCACGCCTTCCACCGGGATGCGCTTCCGCGCCAGGATCACCGCGCCGACCATCGCAATCAAGAGCAGCAGCGCCGCGATTTCCAGCGCCACGACGTAACGCGTCATGATGGCGGCGCCAATCTGAAAACTGTTGCCCCGCTCCACGCCGGGTGCGTTGTCCGTCGCGCCGACGGCCGTCGCTGAGCCGGTGGCGTCGCCCGCGGTGGTTACGCCTCGTGCCGATCCATCGGGGCCGTCCGAGCGGGCTGCGCCGGGCGCGGCCTGCGCCGCAAGGAGCACGGCGCCTGCATTCGCGTCCGCGCGGCCTGAAGCCAGCGGCTCGGTGGCGGCGGCGTCCGCGATCCGGGTCGCCGAGAACTCCGCCGCCCGACCCGCCACGGCCGCCATCACCAGGAACCCGGCGCAGACCGCCAGGAAGGGTTCGCGGGCGCGGAGGTCGGTGGCGGGAGCGCCGCCCTGTTGAGCCAGCATGATGACGAAAACGTAGGTCACCAGAATCGCGCCGGCGTAGATGATGACCACCGCGATGGCGAGGAACTCCGCCTCCAGCAGGATCATCATGGCCGCGACGGTCACCACGACCAGCACGAAGTAGATAGCGCTGTAGACCGGTTTCGGATGCGTGACCACCCGGGCCGTCGCGCCCAGCGCGATGATCGAGAAAAGATAGAACAGGAAGTTGGCAGTCTCGTTCGTCGCAAGCTGGATCCCGCAGACGAGCAGCAATCCCAGCAGCGCCAGCCCGGCCAGCGCCGCTCCGGCGGCCGGCTTCGACTCGCCGCGCCGGGGCAGCATGAAGTACAGGCCCACGGCGCCGAGGGCGAAGACCGAGTAAATGGCGACCGAAGTCCAACTCATCGAGCTGCTTTGCCTCCCTCACTGTGCCCGCCGGCCGCGCCCCCGCTCGACGGCGCCGCTTGGGGGGTGCCGCCCTCCGCCTGCTGCCCGGGCGCCGGCGCACGACGGCCGGTTTCCGGGTAGCCCGTGATCCGCGGGTTCTTGCGTGGCTTGACCTTGATCGTGCGGTCGTGGACCGAGAGCAGTTCTTCCTTGTCGAAGATCATCTCCTGCCGTGAGCGACCGACGACGGAGTACTCCGGCGTCAGCTCAATCGCATCGACCGGGCAGGCTTCTTCGCACATGCCGCAATAGATGCAGCGTAGTTCGTCGATGTCGAACTTTTCGGGATACTTCTCGCGGTAGTCCCACGGCGCCTCGGCCCCTTCGATGTGAATGCAGTTCACCGGGCAGGCCGTTTCGCACATGAAGCAGGCGACGCACGCGACGTTGCCATGCTCGTCGCGGTTGAGCCGGTGTACGCCGCGGTAGTTCTCGACGCGCTGCGTCCGCTGCTGCTCGGGGTACTGCACCGTGGTGCGCTGGCCGAAGGAGACCATGTGGCGAAACGTGGTCTTCATGCCGTCCAGAATCTGGGGCAGGTAGAACCGCTCGGCCGTGGTGAGCTCGGGCTGGTCTACGATAATGATGTCTTCGTCTTGGATCATGCCGTCGTCACCTCTTCCAGCGAGCCGCAGGCCTTGAGCCTGCGCGGAGTCGGCGTCCCGGATGACGCAGCGAGCTCGGAAACCGGCGTCCCTACGTGCACGTCCGCGCGGGCTAAAGCCCGCGCCTCGCCGACCGGAACGCAACACATGCGGTAGTCCGTGGCCGCAATCACGCCGTCGTCACCTCCGGGCCGCACGGGCGGGCCGGCGGCAGGTTGGTCTGACGGCCGGTGATCTGCACCGGCGTCCGCTCCGTGAATATCCACGCGCCGATCGCGATGGCCGCGTTGCCGCCGAACGTCAGGAACCAGTTACGGTGCAGGTTGAAGTACACCAGGATGATCACCCAGACCACCAGCACCAGCAGCATCGGCACCAGCTTGGTCCACGCGAAGCGCATAAGCTGATCGAACCGGAAGCGCGGCAGCGTCCAGCGGATGAGCATGAACAGGAACATCAGTACGGCGATCTTGCCGCACAGGACCAGCATCTTGCCGATCGTCGCCCAGAAGCCCACCGCCTCCGGCTGCGCCCACGAGGCGAAGGGCAGGTGAGTTCCACCCAGGAAGAGCACGCTGATGAACGCGCAGCTCGTCAGCATCGACGCGTACTCCGCCAGGAAGAACAAAGCGAACTTCATCGCGCCGTATTCAGTATGGTAGCCGCCCACCAGTTCCTGCTCGCACTCGGCCAGGTCGAAAGGCGCCCGGTTGGCCTCGGCCAGAGCGGTCACGAAGAGGATGGCAAACGCCAGCGGATGGTGGCAGACGAGCCAGCCCAGCCAGGTTCCGGTCTGTGCGTCCGCGATATTCTCCAGACGCAGCGTCCCCAGCGTGAGCACGACGATCAGAATGCACAGGCCCATCGGGATCTCGTAACTGAGCATCTGGGCACAGGCCCGCATGGCGCCGTAGAAAGAATACTTGTTGTTGCTGGCCCAGCCGCCCAGGACGATGCCGTACACGCCCAGCGAGAGGATGCCGAGGATGTAGAGCAAGCCAATGTCGACCGAGGCGACCTGGACGTTGACCATCTTCTCGCCCGGGCTCCAGCCCTGACCGCCCAGCCCTGGGATGGTGCTGCAATCGAGCTGCCCCGCCCACGGCACCACCGCGAACGCAATCAGCGCGATCACAAAGATGAGCGCCGGGGCGAGCACGTAAAGCGGCTTGTCAACGTTCGAAGGAATGAACTCCTCCTTGAGGATGAACTTGCCTCCGTCCGCCAGCGGCTGGAAAAGGCCCAGCGGCCCGACCCGGTTGGGCCCGTATCGATCCTGCGTCCAGGCGGCGATCTTGCGTTCGTAATAGATGCAATAAGCCACGGCCGTCAGCATGACGGCGATGACCACGAACATCAGGACGATGCCGAAGCCGAACTGGGTTGTGAAAAAGTCAATCATAACGTCTACAATGGTCAATTCTCGCGATTACCTGGGACCATGCCGCTAAGAAAAGCCGCAGTCTTCATTCGTTATTCGCCATTCGCTATTCGCCATTCCTCTTTCGCCATTCGCCATTCGCCATTCGCCATTCAGTGCGAGTGTACCGGCTTCGCCGGCGCTTCGCACAACACCCCGAACTGCGGCATCGTCGCCATCATCAACTCGCGCACGCGCTCGCCGCGGTAGAGCGCCTCGAGGCCGGCCAGTTCGTACAGGAACTGTCCGTCCATCTTCGCACCTTCCATCGGCGCCACCGCACGGTCAAAGGCCTGGATCTTACCGTCCACGTTGACGAAGCAGCCATCGCGCTCCGTCCACGGACACGCCGGCGTGACAATTTCCGCCTCGTCGACGAGCGGACTCTGGAACAGGTCTGACAGGATCAACAAGTCGATCCCCGCCAGCGCCTTGCACGTGTCCTTGTCGAGCCATTCCTTCGGATAACCGCCATAGAGCCACGCGGCCGCGAAGGACTTGGCGTCCTTGACGAAAGCGTCGAACTCGAGCACGTCGCCGCCGGCGCCTTCGAGAATCATCTCGATGCCGCGCCGATTCGGGCATTTTTCCTTGAGAATCGTGAACTTCACGGCGTCGCCGGTCGCGCCCACGGGGAAGTGTTGATCGTCTCCCTCATACGGGATCGGCCCGCGGACCAGTGCCGCGTTCGCGTCGATCTCGCGGGCGGTGCGAACCAGCAGCCACGCCTCTTCACACGCCATGAACGGCGACAACACGACCGCGAGCCGTCCGCCCTTCGTTTCTTCCAGATGCGTCGTCAGGCGGAACCGCACCATCTCCGGCAGGTCGGCCCAGTCCGGCGTCTTCACCTCGCCGCGCCGGCTGATCCGAGGCGACGCGATGCGATTCTTGTCGTGAACGTACTTCCAGCCGAAGCGGCCTTCGTCGCAGATCCACCAGTCGTTGACTTCCGGGTTGAACCGCGGCTTGAGCCGCCAGACCTGCCCCTTGTTGTGATCGATGCGGATCGAGCAGCCCGTCGCACAGCCCGCACAGACGGACTCGGCGGAACTCATGAACCAGACGCGCTGCTTGAAGAGAAAGTCCTTGTCGAGCAGGCACCCGACCGGGCAGATGTCCACCACGTTGCCCTGCATCGGGTTGTCGAGCGGCAGGCCCGGGAACACGTCGATCTCCGCCCGCGAGCCGCGCTGCGTGATGCACAACTCGTGCGTGCCGCTGATCTCGTCCGTAAAGCGCACGCAACGCGAGCACATGACGCACCGGTCGGAATAGAGCAGCGTCTTGGGGCCGATGTCCTTTTTGGGGTTCTTGTACTTCTGGTCGACCATGCGCGACTCGGCCCGGCCGAACTCGAAGCTATAGTCCTGCAGGTAGCACTCGCCCGCCTGGTCGCAGACCGGGCAGTCGAGCGGGTGGTTGAGCAGGAAATACTCCATGCAGCTTTCCTGGTTCGCCCGGACCGTCTCCGAGTCGAACCGCACCACCATCCCGTCGCGGACGGGCGTCTGGCAGCTTGGCACCAGCTTCGGCATCCAGCCCATCTCGCCCGTCTTCGGGTGCGGCGCCTGCATCTCCATCAGGCAAAGCCGGCAGGACGCCACGATGGACAGGCCCGGGTGATAGCAGTAATGCGGCACGTCCCACCCGGCCTCCAGCGCGGCCTGCAACACGGGGACGCCGTCGCGGCATTCGATTTCACGGTTGTCTATGGTGATCTTGGGCATCGAATCGTCGCTTTGATGCTCGCTTCCAAATCCCCGGCCATCGTCGCCGGATCGACGCCGAATTGACGCTCAGGCCGCGATCCTCAGATGACGCAGCCGCACTCCGTACACTTCCCCGTGGTATTCCTTACGCGGTTCATCCGTCCGGCGGATCCATGCGAAGCAGAGCTCGGAACCCGGCCTGTTCAAAATGACGATCGGCGGTGAGTGCATCTATCAACCCTTCCCGCCGCATCAGACAAAACGAGATACAGTCGGTCAAGCTCCACTCCTTGTCCTGGTGCGTGGCGAAGACGTCAACACCCGAGCTGAGCAATCCAGCCGACAATGGTGCGATCGTGAACGCGTCGTCGGCCCGGAGGAGCGTCAGCGTATCAAGCGCCCTCCGGCGAAACGGAGGGCCACACAAGGCGTCCATAAATTCCAGCAGTACAAACTCCGTCGTCAGCAATCGACCATGCACTCGCTCCGTCCAGGCGGATGCACGATCGTGTAACGCGTCATCGACGTTGACGATCGCCAGCAGATACGACGTGTCAACGAACGTCGTGTTCACTTTCGGGGCGTTCCCTTATTGTAGTGCTCGTGCTGTTCGGCATAATCGCGCGGCAACCCGTGCCCTGGTCCGGCCAGCCTGGCAAGACGCTGCAAAACGGTTCCGTTCGGTTGTCGGTCAACGACGATCTTGACCGGCGTATCTGGCGCGAGGTCCGCCGGAACAGGGTCGTCAATCACGACCTGTTTGCCGTCAAAATGACCTTTCAGTACTTCCATCGGACACCCCCCTCGGGCCAACACGGCACTAGCGGCTCCGATCCTCGTACGATGGAAACATACCCATCAAACTCATCGTCATGGGCCGCAACTCTCCACGAAACGGGTCCAGCACCAACTCCAGCGCTTCAAGCGTCGTTGCACCCAGCAGGTTCCGATCTCCTTTCTGGCCAAAGATCACCGGCGCCGCGCCGCCGACGCCTTTGTATTCAAAGTACGCGTCACCGATCTGGCGTGTCACCTTCGTGCCGTCTGCCAGGAAGAAGCTCCGCGAACGATACGGCTTGCACCCGAGCGCCTTCAATACGGTCGACGACACGACCGAATACACCGCGCCGGAATCCACGAGGAAATCCACCTCACGCGACGCCTTCGCGTCGTGGGTTTTCTTCATCGTGACTGCGACGCTTGTGATCCCCATGTCGCTCTTCTCTATGCTCGCTCCACTGCTCCGACACGGTCAGGCCGATTCTGCTCGCTGGATGACTCCCGATCACACCTCCACGCGCGATTCGCAGACTAGGTCGCGCCCGCACACTCGCGCGGGCTGAAGCCACGCGGCTCGGCGCGGGTGCGTAACTGCCGACTGCGACGTCAGTTCACCACCGCCAGCGCCAAATCCACCTTCCCCGGCGTCTGCTCCCTAATCCGCTCCTCCAATTCCGCCCGGAACTTCTTGACCACCGTCTCGATCGGGTAGGTCGCCCCGTCCGGCAGGCCGCAGATGCTCATGCCGGGGATCATCCCCATCTTCCGCGAGACTTCCAGGATCAGGTCGAGGTCTTCGATCCGCCCGGCGCCGTCGGCGATGCGGGCGGCCATCTTGTACATCCAGCTTGTCCCCTCGCGGCACTGCGTACACTGGCCGCAGGACTCCATCGCGTAAAACCGGCACAAGTTCCGCAGCACGATGCGGATGTCGGCCGACTGGTCCACGACCACGGCCGCGGCCGTGCCCAGACCCAGCAGACCGTACTTGCGCGGGTCGTCGAAGTCCATTTTCATGCCCAGTTCGTCCGCGGACAGCGCCCCCATCGAGATGCCGCCCGGCAGCACGCACTTGACGCGGCTGCCGTCTCGCATCCCGCGGCCGAAGTCGTCGCCCTCGATCAAGTCCTGGACCGTGATCGTCATCGGCCCCTCGAAGCAGCCGGGGCGCTTCACCGGACCCGACAGGCAGAAGAGCTTCGGCCCCGTGCTGTGGGCCGGGCCGATGCCGGTGAACCAGTCCGCCCCGCGCTCGATGATGTGCGGCAGGTTGGAGAGCGTCTCGACGTTGTTGACCACCGTCGGCTTGTGAAACAGGCCCTCGATGGCCGGAAACGGCGGCTTGATCCGCGGCCAACCGCGCTTGCCTTCCAGCGACTCGATCAGCCCCGTCTCCTCACCGCAGACGTACGCCCCGGCCCCGCGATGCAGGTAGATCTCCAGGTTCACGTCCGTGCCGAAGATCTTCTTGCCGAGGTACTTCTTGGCATACGCCTCATCCACCGCCTTCTGGAGGATGTGGAACTGCTCGTGAAACTCGACGCGGAGGTAGATGTAAGCGATCTGCGCCCGGGTCGCGTGGGCCGCGATGATCGTGCCTTCGATAAGCTGATGGGGATCGTGCTCCATGAGCACGCGGTTTGAGAACGTCGGCGGCTCGGACTCGTCGCCGTTGACGCACAGGTAGGTGACCTTGCGATCCTTGGGCAGGAAGGTCCACTTCACCCCGGCCGGGAACCCGGCCCCGCCGCGGCCGCGAAGGTTGGCCTTCTTGACCTCCTCGACGACTTCGTCCGGCGACATTTTCAGCGCCTTCCGCGCGGCCTGGTAGCCGCCGCGAGACTCGTACACGCTCAGTTTGTGCGAGCCTTCAACGCCGACGTTTCGCAGCAATACCGGTTCGTACTTCGCCACCGATCAACCGTCCTCGCGTTCGTCCGTGTGGCACCGGTTTTCAACCGGTGGTCTTCCGCCGGGGCACCGGTCTCCCACCCGTGGACCCCCGCATGAATGCGGGGGCTCTGAAGGCGGCGCCTCGTTCAGGCCCACCGGATCAGCCACTGAAAATACAGCAGACTCCATGCCACCGCCACCGCGACAAACCACCGCGTCCCCGGCCGGGCGGCGTACGGGGCGATCAGGACCAGCCAGACCGGCAGGAAGTCCAGCGTGAAGCGATGATACCCCAACTGCGAACGCCCCGTCGCGTGGTACATCAGCAGCATCCCCATGACGGCGAGCGTGGCCAGAAGCAGCGGCCAGGCCGACCTGTCGCGCCAGATCGTGGGCAGCTTCACGAGCAGGAGCAGGTAGAGCGGCGAGGTCAGCCACAGGCCCGTGCCCAGCGACGTCGGCCGCAACTTCTGCCCGCCACCCTTCGTCTCGACCCATTCCGGCAGCCCCAGGTGCATGTAGTAGGCGTTGCGCGGGATGAAGATTGGCGAAAACAGCCCCTGCTTGATGTCCTGAGCCCACTGATCCTCGCGGCCGACGTAAATGAGTGCGTAACCCGAGTCCAGCGGGCTGCCGAACTTGAGCGCGTTGAGGACCATCGGCACGCCCGCCGTCACGGCCACAATCGCCGCTAGGGGCAGCGCCGTGCGGAGTTTCGCGCTGACGCCGCCCGGTTGCCGAAGCCAGCACCAGCCGACGACGCCCAGGTAGAGGACCGTCAGTTGGCGCGTCCACGCCCCCGGCAGCAGTGCGAGCGCCATCGCCCATGGCCGGCGCCGGCCGCGATACTCGAGCAGAAAGGCGCACAGCGCAACTGTCGCGACGACGTGGTTGACCCAGTACACGGCCGCCCCGCCGAGGGCGTGTCGGGCAACCGGGTAGAACGACGTGCCCAGGAGGAAGCTCAGCGAGAGCAGGGCCGCCCACGCCGGGTCGAGGCCGGTGCGGCGAAGCAGCGTGTAGACCAGCCAGGGCGCCGGCAGGCCCAGCAACACGAGTATCAGCCAGTGCGGCACGCCCGCCGGCCAGATCGCCAAGACGCCATACGAGACGAAGGAGAAAAACGGCGGAAAGACGTTGTAGATCCGCCCGTTCAGCACGGCCGTGTCCGGGTATCGCGCTGCGATGTCGAGCCGCCCGTCGTGCCACGCGGCCGCCTCGGCGATGGACGTGTTCCTGGTGATGTCGAGTCGATAGCCGGGACGCCACAGCTTGATGTTCAGCAGGCCGAAGAAGGCGACGTACACGAGGGTGAGCGCCACGGCATCCGGGTGTCGCCGCAACCATGCCGTGACGTCTGCCCAGCGCCAGTCCCGCTTCCAGACGGATTGTTCGTTCTGGGAATACACTCACGTTTGGACGAAAGGGGGGAGTGAGGGAGTGAGGGAGTGAGGGAGTAAGGGAAGGGATAGCCGTGCTGTGTTCATGGGATTTTTATCGAAGCCGTGAGGGTGCTGAGGATCGCCGGCGGCGGGATGTTGTGCTCATGACGGGACGGAGCAACCAGCGAAACTCATCCGCCATTGAATTGGCGGCGTGCCGGGTAAGGGTGCGCCCATCTTCCCTTACTCCCTTGCTCCCTCACTTCCTTCCGCCCGCGGAGCGTCGTACAGATCGCTGCGTTCGCATGCGACTACATCGTTGGCCTTGTCCTTGAGGATGGCCGGCACGTCCTTCGCCTGCACGCACTTGTGGAGCTTTTCGTTCACCAGCATGCAGGGGGCGTGATCGCAGCCGGCCAGGCATTCTTCCGTCACCAGGCTGAACTCGCCGTCCTCGGTGGTGCCATGCTCGCCGATCTTGAGTTCGCGCTTCAGCGACGCCAGCACATCGCGCCCGCCGAGCATCTCACACGTAATGCTGCGGCAGACCGTGATCACCTTGCGCCCCTTCTCGTGCGTCCAGAAGTGCGTGTAGAACGTCACCGTGTCCAGCACGTCCGACGGGTGGATCTCCAGAATCTCCGCGATCTCCTTCATCACCGCATACGACACGTGACCGACGGCATCCTGCGCGACGTGCAGCGCGGGCAGCAAGGCTGCCCGCTTCGTTTCGTAACGCGGGAGGAACGAACGGATCTTGTCCCGCACGGCGTCGCTCAACGCCGGCGGAGCGTCGTCGGGGACCGCCGGGGTGATTCGATCAAGTGTCTTCCAGGCCATGAACGAGGTATCCTGTCTTGAGTTTCTGAACTTGCTTAGGAAAACCGTTTCGCAATCTTCAATGCGATCACGCCTTCATTGTTTGTGTAACCCTGCGTCGCAAGCTCGGAGACCCTTTGGGCGATCCAAGAATCATCATAGAGCCTCCATCGCCGTTTCGCAAAGAGTCGAGCCAGCGCTTGCCGGTCTTTCTCGTTTCGAATTCGTCCAGCCGACAGACACAGCACGACGTCCGGCTTGGGATGAATGGCCTCCTGCTGGACCAGTTGACGAACGAGCGAAGCTTTGATCACCCGCCAGTAGTGGCGGTCATTGAAGATTTTGTACCGCTTGAATCCAGCAAACGACGGATCTACGAAGCTCGAGTAGGTGACACCAAGTGAATCGAGAAAGGACTTGCACTCGATTGCCAACAGCTCATTCCTCAGCGCCTTATACGCAACCAGATCCAGTTCCGGACGAGGCATGGACGGCTTCCCGAGTGCGCGCTTTTCCGCCCTGCTGAGTTCAATCCGGTATGAAGGATGGACCCAGTATCCCTGGTTGCGGAGCAAGATTGCGACTAGAGATTCGAATGCGTCCACTGCTGGCCAGCCGGCAAATGCCTCTAAGAACTAATGATGCCCGCCTTCCCGTTCCTGGGCGTCGAGCATCTGCTGAAAGCGATCCTGCAAGTCTTGCGGCAGCCGCGCCTTCCAGCTCGCGTCGAGCAGGCCGATGCTGAGCATGTCCACCAGATGCGTCTGATCGCGCAGTCGGAACGCGAGCAACTTCATCTGCACCAGCCCCAGCAATGGAATGACGCGGAAACCCGAAACGCCCGGTGCGGCATCCGCAACGTCCGGCGCCACGATCGAATCGAACTCTCGGATGGGTTCATTCGCGAAGATCACATGCACCGCGTTCTTTGGCGACGGATCCTCAGTCTCCAGGAACATCGACACGCCCGACACTTCAGCGGGTTCCAGTCCAATCGTACGCAGCGCTGCTGCAATGAGATCATGATCGCTGCGACGAATCAGGAGGTCGACATCTTTCGTTGCCCGGATCGCATGACGATCGATCGTCGAAATCCAAGCCGCAACCGCATTCCCGCCGATCACGGCATAGTCAAGACCTGCGTCGTCTAACGCATCCGTCGTACGTTTGAGCAATGCTTCGACTCGGTCCACCGCGCGCAGGTGCCTCTCAAAATCCTCGTACGTCGGCGGTCGCAGCGTCAGCGGGTCCATGGATCACGCGCTCCGCCGCCGCGCTTTCAATTCGTTATTCGCCATTCGACATTCGCCATTCATCTATCCAGCTCCCCCGCAATAATATTAAACGATCCCAGCACCGCCACCACGTCGCTGATCTGGTGGCCGATCACGAGTTGCGGGAAGCACTGGTAGTTGATGAAGCTGGGCGCGCGGCAGCGGGTGCGATAGGGCGTCTTGTCGCCGTCGCTGGCGATGTAGTAGCCCAGTTCGCCGTTGGCGGTCTCGTTGCAACCGTAGGCCTCGCCGATGGGCGGCTGATGGCCGCGGTTGGTCATCACCTGCTCGAAGTGATGGATCAGCCCTTCGATGCTGAAATAGACCTCGCCCTTTCGCGGCAGCGTCACCTTATCGTCCGGCAGCACGTCCACGGGTCCGGCCGGGACGTTGTCGATCATCGCCTCGACCATTTTCAGCGACTGCCGCATCTCTTCGAGCCGCACGAGGTACCGGCTGTATACGTCGCCGCCGGTGGCGATGGCCACCTTGAAATCCAGCTTGCTTGAGCCTTGCCCGTCCCAGTTGTCCTTGTAGCACAGGTATGGTTCGTCTTTGCGCAGGTCGCGGCGGACGCCGCTGGCCCGGGCGAGCGGGCCGGTGAGGCTCCAGTTGATCGCATCGTCGTGGCCGATGTAGCCGACGCCTTTGGTTCGCTCGATGAAGATGCGGTTCCGCGTCAGCAGCGACTCCATGTCGGCGATCGCCTTGGGCAGCTTCTTGCAGAACGCCTTCACGTGGCTCGGCCACGCCGGCGGCATGTCCTGCATCAACCCGCCGACGCGCGTGTAGCTGGTGGTGAAGCGCGCCCCGCAGATCTCCTCGAACAGATCGTAGATGACCTCGCGCTCGTTGAAGCCGTAGAGGAACGCCGTGAAGCCGCCCAGGTCCAGCGCGGCCGTGCCGACGCAGAGGAGGTGGTCCTGAATGCGCGACAGTTCCGCGATGATCGTGCGGATGACCTTGCAGCGCGGCGTCAGGTCAATGTCGAACAGCTTCTCGCAGGCGTGGTGCCACGCGATGTTGTTTGCCATCGGCGAGATGTAGTTCATCCGGTCGGTGACGACGACGTACTGGTTGTAGTCGTGATGCTCGCCGAGCTTCTC
>CAZYLK010000101.1:0-20735 GCA_964648365.1 uncultured Phycisphaeraceae bacterium | reverse complement strand
GTATGATGAGGACTTCCTCGTCGAGGAACTGCCCCGCTATCAGCCCGGCGGCGAGGGCACGCACGTCTACTTCACCATCGAGAAGCGCGGGCTGACGACGTCGGCCGCGGTCGCGATGATCGCCCGGGCGCTGGGTCGCAAGACGCGCGACATCGGCTTCGCTGGGCAGAAGGACGCTCACGCCATCACCCGGCAGATGCTGAGCCTGGAACACATCGACCCGGCCCGCATCGAGGGGCTCGACCTGGCCCGCATTCGCGTGCTGAGCGTCAATCGCCACACGAACAAGCTCAAGCTCGGGCACCTGGCCGGAAACCGGTTCATCATCCGCATCCGCGAGGCCGGCGCCGACGCGGTCGACCGTGCGCGGGCGATTCTGGCCGTGCTCGCAACCCGCGGCGTGCCGAACTACTTCGGCCCGCAGCGGTTCGGCGCCCGCGGCGACAACGCCGCGGTCGGCGCGGCCGTGCTGCGCGGCGATTATGAAGAGGCGGTGCGCACAATTCTCGGTCGTCCCGGCCCATTCGACCGGCCGCCGATCAGCGACGCCCGCCGCGCCTTCGACGCGGGCGACTGCGAGCGCGCGGCGGATCTCTGGCCGCCGGCGTTCAGGAACATGGCGAGAATGTGCGTGGCCGTGGCCCGCTCAAACGGGAACTTCCGTCAGGCATGGCTGAAGCTCGATCCGCCGGCGCGGAAGTTCTACCTCAGCGCGTGGCAGAGCGACGTCTTCAATCGCGTCCTGGCCGCCCGGATCGACGCGCTCGACCGGCTGATGGCCGGCGACGTCGCGTACAAACACGCCAACGGCGCGTGTTTTGCCGTGGAGGACGCCGCCGTTGAGCAGCCTAGGTGCGACGCCTTCGATATTTCGCCCACCGGTCCGCTGCCCGGCAAGCGGATGACGCCGGCGCAAGGCGAGCCCGGCGCGACCGAGCAGGCGATGATCGAAGCCTCGGGACTGGCCGGCTGCGCCTACCGCACGCCCGATGGCATGACCGTCGACGGCGAGCGCCGCCCGCTGCGCGTACCGATGGGCGAATATGCCGTCGAGGAGGGACGCGACGATCGCGGCGCGTTCGTAGAACTGCGATTCACGCTTCCGCCGGGGGCATACGCGACCTGCGTGACGCGCGAGGTGTGTGAAGAAAAGGTGTCAGGATGATTTTTCGGACACCAGTGCCGTACATGAAAGTGCTGCTCCTTACGGTAGATGATGCGAGCGCGGGCGCGCTCTACCGAAAAATCATCCTGACACCTTTTCCGCGCAGCGCAACCGCCGCCACTGCCGGCTGGTTGGCTCGCGGCCGATGGACTTTGCGATGATGCCCGCGGCGGCGACGACTCCCGTCAGGTCTACGCCGGTCGTGATGCCCATCCCGTCCAGCATGTAGACCAGATCCTCGGTCGCCAGGTTCCCGGCCGCGCCGGGGGCGAAGGGGCAACCGCCGAACCCGCCGGCCGCGGCGTCGAACGTGCGGATGCCCATCTCCAGACCGGCGTAGACGTTGGCCAGCGCCGTGCCGTACGTATCGTGCAGGTGCAGGGCCAGTTGGTCGATCCGTGCCGAGGTCGTGACGTGCTCGATCGTGCGACGGATGTCCGTCGGCACGGCCGCGCCGAGGGTGTCGCTGATCGCCACTTCGTCGACGCCGATGTCGAGCAGTCGCACGGTCACGTCCCGCACGCGATCGGGCGCGATGGCGCCTTCGTACGGACAGACGAATGCCGTTGAGACGTAGCCGCGCACGCTGATCCCCGCGTCCGCCGCCATTCGCACGACATCGCCGAACGCGGCGATCGACTCGGCAATGCTCTGCCGGATGTTGCGCTGGGTGAAGGTCTCCGACGCGGCCGTGAAGACCGCGACGCGTTCGATGCCGGCCGCGATGGCGCGTTCCAGCCCGCGGACGTTGGGGGCGAGCGCCGAGTATTGCACGGCCGGTTTGTGAGACGGTGTCTCGGTCGGGGGCTTGCTCGCATCCGCAGTGTTCGCGCGGGCTGAAGCCCGCGGCTCGCGGCGCGGCAGCCGCCGCGCGACCTCGTCCGCGTCGGCAAGCTGCGGAATCACCTTCGGATGCACGAAGGCCGTGGCTTCGATGTGCGTCAGACCCGCCGCCGCCAGCGCCGCGATGAACTTCAGCTTGACGTCCGTGGGCACGGGGGCGGATTCGTTCTGAAGGCCGTCGCGCGGACCGACCTCGACGAGGGTCACTCGCTGCGGCAGCGCCGTCATTCGACCGCCGCCTCGAGTTCGGCCAGCACCGCGTTCATCTCGACCACGTCGCCGACCTCGCACAGAACCCGTTTGACGCGCCCGGCGTGATGCACCGCCAGGCTCATCTCCATCTTCATCGACTCCATCACGATAATCGCCTGCCCCGGCTCGAAGCGGTCGCCGGCCGAGACGTTGATCTTGATGACCGAACCGGGCATGGGCGCCTTGATCGTCTCCTGGGCCTTGGTCGGACCCGCGCCGCCGGTGGCCCGCTGCGGCGACGAATCGACGATGTCGAACGAGTAAATCCGCCCGCCGACCCACACCTGGATGTGTCGTCCGGCGCGATGCGTGTGAAACGTCACGACGCGGTCGTGCAGACGCAGCCGGCCCGATCCGTGGTTGTCGTCGTCGAGGCTGATCGCGATGCGGCGATCGCCGATGACGACTTCGTGCGTGGCCGCGGCGCCGGCGTCGGATTTCGACAGCCCGACGGTGATCGGCTCGGGCAGCACTTCGGATTTCAACGTCGTTTTGAACATGAGGCTGCCTGACTGCGGTCGCGCGACTCCGCGGATCTGCCGATCAATCCCGCACGGCGTCCAGCCGCTCGTGGATTCTCGCGCTATCCGGCTTGAGTTCCAGCGCCCGGCGCCACACCGACCGCCGCTCTTCGGCGCTGCGACCCTGAGCATCATACACCAGCCCGAGGTAAAACCAGCCTGCCTCGTCCGCCGGCCGGTCGAGCGTCGCCTGCGTCGCGAATCGTTCGGCCATCTCCAGCGGCCGGTCGATGTACTTCAGCGGCTTGCCGGACAGATGCCGCGTGTAGTAGTAGTTCGCCAGCAGCAGATAGACCGTTTCGCGTCTGGCGGCGACGTCGTCAACCCGACCTGACGTGAGCGCATCCAGCGTCTTAAGCGACTTTGTGCCGCCATCCGGGCCATACATCGGCTCAAACTCCGCGAATGGCGCCCAGCGGAGCGGTCCCGTCCACAGCGCGAGTCCGACCAGGCCGGCCACCAGGGCGCCGCCGCCCACGCAACGCCGGATGTCGCCGCGGCGTGGCAGAGTCCCGGTGGGAGGGCGCGAGCGGCTCCAGAAGGCCAGCAGCGCCAGTCCGGCAATCACGACCGCCCACCCCGCGAACGCGGCCAGGCTCCAGGCTCGCTCGTACCATGACAGCCACGCCAGGGTCGCCGCCGGAACGACGCCAGCCGCCAGGAGCCACGGCACGTTGATCAAACGCCGCCGCAGCCCGCGGCTCGACAGGGCCAGCGCGATCAGCAGCCACAGCGCCGGAAGGTACAACACATGAAACCGCGCCCCGGCCGTGCCGCGCGACGCGATGATGGCGAGGCCCACGACGCTCCACACCGCCAGCGTGAGCGCGGCCACGCGCCGCCGCGGCCAGCCGCACGCTTTCGCCCCTCCGCCCGATCGCAGACCGCGCAGCGTGCCGCGCGCCGCCCACACCACGGCCGTGATCGCCGGCACGATCAGCAGCACGTTCCACGACCAAACCCGTCCATCGAGCCATACCTGCAAGGCGTCGCGCCACGTGCCGGTGACGTGCGCCTTGGTCTGCGCGTAGTCCGCGGTCAGCGATCGGACCAGTTCCCACACGCTGCCGGCGGTCGTCGCCTCATGAACGATGGGCTGGCCCGCGAAATGAGCCTGCGCGAACAGCAGCCACGCCATGACAGGCGCGGCCGCGACCATCGTGGAGATCACGAGCGATTTGAGCCGTGCCAGCCGCTGCGCGGGTGCGCACGCCGTCGCGACCAGTTCCGCCAGCCCGCACAGTCCGATGACGAAAATCGCCTTGCCGAGAAACGTCAGCGCCATGCCCGCCCACAGCAGGCCGCGCAGCCAGCCGCGCTGTCGAGCGCCCGCCGACGCGACCACCGGCAGCATGAAGATCATCATCAGCGATTCGAAGAAGTCGCTGCGGCTGTTGAGGAAGGCCAGCACATCGCTGCACGCCATCAGCGCGACGAAGACCCCGGCGACGCGCCGTCCGAAGCGCCGCCGGACCAGCCACCACCCCAGCGGCAGCGCCGCCAGCCCCAGCGCCGCGGGCGCCGCCCGCAAGGCCGTCAGCGAGACCTCCCCGGCCGCGCGATACGCGGCATATTCGACCCACCACCACAGCGGCGCCGTGCCGCTGCTGCGCGTCATCGGCGTTTCCACGACCCGCGCGGCGGACGACGCCTCCATGTCGAGCAGGCCGACCGCGATCACGAAGACTTCGTCGTAGCCGACGCCGAGCCGCGCGGTCAGCGCGACGCGATAGGCAACGCCGAGCAGCACCAGCGCGAACACCGGCCAGGTGGCCGGACCGACAGAGCGGCGCCGGTGATGCGCGACAGGTGACGATGGGGCTGGTAGCGAAGTGGGCATCTAACGTCGGTTGGTCGGCCAGCAAGCCGGCGCCGAGCGCAGCTCGCGGGCCGGTGCACCGACAGCGTAGCGTACAAGGAACCCGCGGCCAATCGCCATGGTCGTCGCCGCAGTCGCCGGGTGCGTGACAGGATCGGCGCAAACCCCTGGCGAACCGCGGGCTTCAGGCCCGCGCGGGCCGGCCGCCGTCGGCAGGGCTCCCAAGCCTGAGGGCGGTCACGGTGAAAACTGGGCGCTCGTGCTCCTGTCCACCTCGCGCACGACGTGCGCCGACGCAGACGCCCCACGTCCGGGGGTGCGGACGTGGGGCGTGGGGGGCAGTCGTCTGGATCGGTGATGACTACTCGCAACTTACACAGGCGCCCCAACTGAACCACGCCGCTTTGTCGGCGTCAACGTCGATCGCCGGCTCGCTGTACGACAGGCTTCCCAGAAGCGTGGACGCCAAGGTCAGGTCGCCGGTGGTGCAGAAGTCCTCGTTGATCCGCAGCGTGCCGTTCTCGATGATCACGTCACCGGTTAACTCATCGTGGCACTCGTTGACTTCGATGATCGCAGAGGAGTTGTTCAACGGGTGCCGGATGCGCCAGGTGCCCGGTCCCGTGATCTCGACCTCGACCTGGAGCCGGCCGTAGTTGCGAGCCTGCCAGTCGCCATCGCCGGACGTCGGAATGCCATTGATTTCGAGTGCGCAACCGTCGCCCGCGCCGGGAGGGCAATAGTCGGCAATCACGAAGCCGTTGTTGACCAGGGCGCAGTTGATCTCGCCCATGCCGATGATGGACAGGCCGCAGTCCACCGAGAACGTCCCCGTACAGTCGCTCTCAAGAGTCAGAGTGTCGGAACCGGTGGTGTCGATGACGGAGTAGATGCTCCACATCTGGATCTCGCCGCCGTTGCCGGTGATGGTCACGTCGTCGTCGATCAGCAGGGCAGCACCGCTGGGACTGAGGTCGCCCTCGAGGATGACCGTCCCGTCGATCTGGGAATCGTCATCGATGGTCAGCGTCTGCTGCGCCTGGATCGTCAGCGTGCCGTCCACGTCGATGGAGTCCGCCGCTGCGGCGGGCTGACCGTTGTAGATCTTGCACGATTTGCCGCTGGGAATGACGGCCTGAATGCCCGCGTTCGGCACGCCGAAGTCCCAGTAAGTCGGTTCGTGCCACGATCCATCGGTCGGACCCGTGTACGTGGTCTGAGCGGCGGCCGGCTGAGCCGCGAGCGCGGCTACGGTGACCACCGGAACAGTGTGATACCATCTGGTTTTCATTCGATACATCCTTGTTCGTTGCGCGGTCCCGCGGGACCGCAGTTGTTGTTTAGTCAGCGATCACGCCGAGTGCCGCTGACGGCCCCGGCACGTCGTCGCGGCGGGACATTACCCGCCAGTAAAGGCGTTCTGAAATCGGGCAAAGTCGCCCAGGTCCACGTCGCCGTCGTGGTCGATGTCCAAAAAGCGGCAGTTACACAGGTCGTTGGCGCGGCCGGGACCGGTCAGACAGTCAGCGAGTGATACGTAGTCGCGGCGGTCCACGTCGCCGTCGAACTCCGAATCGCCGGTACGCACCCGGCGAAGGAAACGCACGCCCCCGCCGAGGGGGCCATTCCAGCCGGTGGTGCGAACAACCGCCTCGGTCCAGTTGTTGACGTCGCCGAGCGTATCTCTGATCGGATCCTCCGTGAGCCGGTAGAAGATCGGTTCCCCGTTCAGCGGTCTGTACAACCACCAGTCGAGCATCTGGTCTCGAACGTCCCATCGACTAAATACGACGTCGCCGAGATCGTTTACACTGCAACCACCATCAAGCTCATCGGTGATCACGGTCGTAACACCGCTCTGCCAGGATTCGATTCCCTGTTCAGTGAACCACACCACCTCGCCACGATTGCTGATGTCCGACCATTGCCGTTGGGTTCCCTGGCTCGGCAGAGGCATGATTTCGCCGTTCGAGTACAATGGAATCTCGCTGACCCACGGGTTCTGGCAGAAGTTGAACTGGGTCCAGGTTCCCTCGTCGCGGTCGTTGAGCCGAACCGTCGCCTCAAAGTAACCATTGCGCGTCAGGCGCGTCCGCTTGCCGTCCCGGTAGAGAAAGGTGTTGATCTCTTCCTGGCATCCCATCCGCTGAAAAATATGGGCCGCCACCACGTCGTTATTATTGATGGCCGGGGTTCTGCCCGCTCCCAGCCTGGTGGTGCGCCCGTCCTTCAACATCATGACGCGCTCGGATTCGTAGTCGTTGACGATGCCGGTCATGTAAACGATCGTGCCGTGGTCGTTGATGTCGGCCGTCGGCAGCCAGCCTTTGTTTTCCCGTGTGATTTCGCGGATCCGTCCGTTATCGTACAGGTGGAGCACCCAGCCGTGATCGCCTTGATTCAGCTTCTTGCCGAACACGATCTGCCCGCAATTGTTAATCCGCGGGACGTCCGTAAGACGTTCCGAGAACCCGAACTCAACGATCTCAAAACCCGGCGGCAGATTCACCTGCCCCGCGGCGTGGCTGCTGAGAGCCACACAGGGGACAAGACCCACCAACGCCGACACGCTCACTCTCGCTCTCACGACGCGCTTCCCCATGTTCAACCAAGGTACGTCAACCCGACGGGCGACGTGCCCTGTGCGACTTTCGGGCGCGACGAGCGCAATGAACGCCCGCCGTGGCCCGTTGCGATTTCAGAACTACGTTAACTTGAACTGGCCGCCGCGAGATGCAACAGCATCTCCCGAATGGCCGCTGCAATCGTTGCCACAGTGGCGGACACATGACCCGCCCTGCGGCGTCAGTTGGTCTTGAGCTGCGCCAGGTCCATGGCCTTGACGACGGTCCGTCCCGAGTTTGCGCCGCTGATGATCAGGCTCGACCCGGTGATCGTCGTGACCGTCGTGCCGCCGACGCCCACGAAGGTCGGGCCGTGGCCGCTGGAGCCGCCGTTGGCAATCGAGATCGAGTCGATCGTCTCGTCGCCCGGTACGTCGATGCTAACATTATTCGTCTCGATGATGGCATCATCGGTCGACAACGTGGGATAGCCCGCCGCACCGCAGAAGGCGCCGCAGTCCCAGTCGTCCGCATCGTTCCAGGCGTGCGTTCCGCCGCCGGTCCATTCATGGGTGGCCCCCATGGCCGCGCCGCCGCCGGCCAGCAGGGACATCGCACATTTCTTGATCGTTCTGCGTTTCATCGGTTATCGAATCCTTTCCATATCCCAGTCAGCCTACCGTGCCGCTCGGCCTGCTCGCGTAAGCGACGACCGAGCCGCGGCGCCTGATTGGGAATCCGCGAATTTACCGGACGCGCCCGCTTCAGCAGGCGGTCGTCATTCGTCGCGCGCCGCGCTCTGGCGCGGTGCGAGACGTTTTATCCGAGTACGAGCGCTCGCGCGAATGTTGCACGCAAGCCGCGACCCGGCTCTTGGATAGTTGCGATCGGAATGCTGCGGCCGGACGCGAGGCGGCGACCGACTGCGCGCACGGCAACTAGCGCCGTAGCGCCGTAGCGCCGTAGCGCCGTAGCGCCGTCGCGCCGGAGTTGGTTGTTTTGATCCGACTGTCACGATGCGTGCCTCCCGGCCGCGCGATTCGCGCTGCGGCTGCTGCGCATCTGCTGTGTCCCGCGTCGGCGACGACCCGTCCGCCAGACGGCCCGAAGCCCGAACGTCAGGAATATACACCAATGTAGCGCACGGCGTCAAGTGTTTTTTTCGGAACTCGCAGGGAGGTAGCAGTGAGGTCGAGAGCGCCGGCTCGCAAGTCGGCGGAACAACGTTCTGGCACGTTGCGGCCTGAATCAGGCTAGAGCCACACAGCTCCCTGAAGAGATCCCGCCGATTGCGTCACGCACCCGATGTTGCTTCAGCGGTTGACGCTGTCGATCCGCTCGGCCGCTGAGGCGAAGATTCCTCGAACCAGTTGGCCCAGATGGCTCGCGCAGACCAGCACGGCAATTCCGATCAGCGCGAGCAGCATCGCATACTCGACCGTCGTCGGACCGAAATCCTCTTGGACCAGGCGTCGAGCCTCGTTGGCGACGCGCGTCAGCATGGGTCAACTCCCGCCGCCTCGCGGGCGGCTCGACCGGATGGCGTTCCTGCACGAATCGCGGTCGACGTGATCACTGAGGCGACGTCCATTGGTTCGCCTCGATCGGATCGGTGCAAGACCTCTGCGGCGGCGGTGGCGCCGGGGCAGCGTACCGTGCCAATCATAGCCACGTGATGCGTGGCAGGTTCGACATGGCCTCCATGCACGCGGGATCTCGGGCTGTCTGCCGATAAGACGGGCCACGGCGCGGCCGCGGCGGCGACATGGGCATGAAGCGGATCAGCGTCCGGAGATCTGTCGCGGTCCGATACCGGCGGCGACGCCGCTCAGGACGGCGCGGTGGACGGCGCCGGCGTTGCCTCGGCCGGTTCGTCCGACGTGGCGCGCAGCGCCCGGATCGCATTGGAAGAAGGAACCTTGACGCTCGTTGCCAGGCCGACCCACGCCATCATGCGGATGATGACGTAGCTCAGGTCGAACTGCCACCACGCCAGGCCGTGACGGGCCGAGGTGGGGAAAGCGTGGTGGTTGTTGTGCCAGCCTTCCCCGAACGCCAGGACGCCGAAGATCGCGTTGTTGCGACTTTCGTCGCGACTGCGGAACGGCCGCCGACCCCACAGGTGGCACACCGAGTTGATGCTGAAGGTCACGTGCTGGACCAGGAACACGCGCACCACCCCGCCCCATAGAAATCCCAGCAGCGCCCCGGTCCACGTGCCGGTCCACAGACCGCCCGCGACGGCCGGAATGAGCAGCCCCAGCGCTACCCAGCCGCCGAACCATCGGCTGATCAGGTTCAGCGTCCGGTCGGCTTCGATGTCCTTGGCATAGCGATAGAGGTCCGGTGCGTCCGCGAGGAACATCCATCCGACGTGGGCGTGCCACCAGCCGGCCAGCACCGATCGGAATCCGTGGCCGAACCGGTTGGGCGAGTGTGGATCGTCCGTCTCATCGCTATGCTGGTGATGGCGACGGTGCGTGGCGACCCATCGCACCAGCGACCCCTGCACCGCCATCGACCCGAGCACGGCGAGCAGCGCCTTGACCGGCCAGATCGTTGCGAAGGCCCGATGGGTGAAGAGACGGTGATAGCCGATCGTAATGCCCAGGCCCGTCGCGACGTAGCCGACCACCAGCATCGTGAGGTCCAGCCACGAAAAACCCCAGCCCCAGAAGCCAATGATGGCGACGAGGAGGCCGACGAACGGGACGACAACAGCGGTAAACGTGGCCACTCGCTGCGCCAGCGTGGCGGGCTCGGGATCTCGGTTCATGCTTGCGATCGCAACTCCAGTGAGGCGGCGTCTCCGCAGGCCGCCCGCGGCGGCCCAGGGAGCGGTGTCATGTGCAGGGGGAAATACTTGGGCAGGGGGGTCGGTGTCAATCGGCCCGCGCCGGGCCGGAAGCTGCCGCGTCGGCTTCAGCCGATGCTGCGTCCGTTTCTTCGCCGGGCAGGGCCGACAACACGACGCCGGAGTCGTCCACGGGTTCCTCGCCCGTCCGGCCTTCGCGTTTTCGGGCGGCCTTCTCCGCCTTTCGCATGGCTCGTTGCCGCTTGTCAAACTCTCGTTGTCGCTTCTGCACAGAGGGTCGTTGCTTGGCCATGTAAACTCCTCGAGAAGGCGGACCGAGAGGGTCCGACGGTTATGGGGACGCGGGGGCGGTGAGACCGGCCGCGTGGCTCCACCGCTTCGGCGTGTCCTTCGCGTCCCTGCCAGACGGGCATCGACTCGAGCTGCGCCCGCACATCGCGTGTAGTCGGTGCGCCTCGGGCGGCACGTTGAAATGGTCCGTCCGGGTCGCGAATCGCCGGTTTATCTGTAGCCGCGGCGATCGCCACCACCGACGGGACGCGGCCGGGCTTCATTGACCTTCAGCGCGCGACCTGCGTGCTGACTGCCGTCCAGCGCCGCGATGGCGGCACGGGCCTCCTCCGCGGTGCTCATGGCGACAAAACCGAACCCCTTGCTTTGACCGGTCTCCCGGTCCGAGATCACGTCCACGCTCTCGACGGTTCCGTGAGGCGAGAACAGATCCTGAAGATCGGAACTGCTCACGTCGTAGCTGAGGTTGCCAACGTACAGTTTCTGACTCATACTCAAAGTCCTTTCATCCCGGAGTCATCGGCGCGCCGTCAGGGCATCCTGCGAGAAGATCAGGAGTTCACTTCGCCGTCGCGCGGCCGCGGAGGGCTTGCGACTGGTGTGCGCAGTTCGTGGATACGACGGGCTGCGGATTCGTGAAGCCCGCGTCGCGTCGGCGCCAGACAGGTTTGAACCGGATTCCGGGGCTTTCTTTGCTGCCCGCAGTAACGCCGCGGTCGCCCGACCCGAAACGCAGCAGAGACAATCCCCGCCAGACCGCATCGCGTCGGATAGCCAAACTTCGGTGATCAAACCTGTTCGGGAGAAGGCGCCCGCGCTGAGCGGGCAATTCCTCGGGAAGAGGAGCGACCAGGGACGATCGACACGTTACACTCTATCGGCAATTGACGAGGGCGGCAAGCAGGCGAACAAAGCCGCCGGTAGAAACACGCGTATCAAACTGTCATTACAGCCCCACTCGCGCCTGTCGCTGGATTGTGGCTGGTCCGCGCGATCCCGTCCGGCCCTGCGTCGCGGTATCATCATGTTCGCGGGAATCCAGATGCGTCGCGGGAGCAAGTTTCCCGCCGGGATCGTGTTCAGTTGTCAGTGGAGCGGACGGACGAGGATCTGATGCTCGCGGCGGGGGACGGCGATCGCGCTGCGTTCGCCGGCCTGGTTGAGCGCCGCCAACGCGTCATCCTGAGCTTCGTGTACCGGTTTCTGCCCCGCGTCGAGTGGGATGACGCCGAAGATCTGGCGCAGGACGTCTTCCTGAGCGCCTGGAAGTCCGCCCCGTCGTATCGGCCGCAGGCGTCGGTGATGACGTGGCTGCTGCGCATCGCGCGCAACACCTGCCTGAATCATCAGCGCGCCCGGCGGCTGCGCCGGACGGAATCCCTGGATGACGGCCGCGCGGACGCGGCCGCGGCTCCGGGATCCGCGCTCGACGACGCCGATGACGCTGCGGCCCAATGCGAGCGCATTCGGGCGGCGCTGGGGTCGCTACCGCATCAGCAGCGAGCGGCCGTCGTGCTGAAGTACTTTCACGACTTGTCGTACGTGGAAATCGCGGATGTGCTGGACACCTCAGTCGCGGGAGTCGAGTCGGTCCTGTTTCGTGCCCGGCGGACCCTTCGAACCCTGCTTGAGCAATCGCCAAAAACCTCTGACGGGCCGCAAGGTCGGCGGTCGTCGGGTGTTTGAGTCCTTCTGGAGAGAGATCGCCCATGCGATGCAGCAAGGCACAACGGATCATATCGGCCGGCCTGGACGGGGAGGTTTCAGGTCGCCGATC
Organism: uncultured Phycisphaeraceae bacterium; assembly: GCA_964648365.1. Lineage (GTDB taxonomy): Bacteria > Planctomycetota > Phycisphaerae > UBA1845 > UBA1845 > SURF-32. The sequence continues at coordinate 8,688 of CAZYLK010000101.1, read as the reverse complement.
CAAGGCGGCCAGCGAGCACGCTCAAACGTGCTCCGCCTGCGCCGCCTTTGCTTTGGACCTTTCCCGGCTGGATGGGAGCGTCCGCGCGTTCGATGCGCCGCCCCCCTCGGCCGGGTTTACCGCCCGCGTGATGGCGGGTTTGCCCCGGCGGCAGTCGGGTTTGGACATGCTGGGAAGCTGGGTGGACCTGCTGCGGCCCGCCCCGCTTGGGGTCGGCGTTGCCGCTTTCTGCGTGGGCGCGGCCCTGGTCATGCTCACCGGTCAGGACTCTGCCGCGGCCGACACCCTTCGCAGTGCCAATGGTTGGACGCAGGATTATCGCGAGGTGTTGAGCGAGGTGCCTTTGGAAGAGCGGTTGCTGACACTGTCCACGGTCGACGGGGAGAATGATGATGATCCGCTCGCGCCGTAGCGTCATCCTGCTGCTCCTGGTCGGGTCGGTGGCGCTCAATCTCGGCGTCGGCACGACCTTCGGCATCCGTGCGTATCGCGAGTATCAGTGGCGGTGCCAGCGCGGCGGCGGCGGCGGTCCCGGTCCGCACGGCCCGGGCCATTTTTCGCTGGCGGACACGCTGAGCCTGACGCCCGAGCAGACGGAGGCGGCCGCGGCCGCCAAGGAACTGCTCATGGCGGACATCGCGGCCCTGCGCGAACAGATGCGCCCCGAGTATGAAGCCCTCGGTGCGTTGATCGCGGCCGACGAGGTGGATCGGCAGGCCGTGGACGAGAAGATGGACCGCCTGATTGAGATGCGCGGCCGGATGCGCAAGCGCCTGGTGGACCATTTTCTGAACCTGAAAGAACTGCTGGATGCCGAGCAGCGCAAGACGTTCAACGAAGTGGTCCTGAAGCGCATGCTCGCTTTCGAACTGGCTGAGCGCGGCTTTGGCGGTCCGCCGCCTCGGGGGGGACCGGGTCGGCCCGGCCCCAGAGAGTTGCCGGCTGGAGGAGGAGAGTAGCCGGCCGGGCTTGCGCGGCGGACCCTTCCGCGCTCGGTCGCTGAGGCACTTTGCCCGACGCGGGCCGGCAGATTCGGCCGAGACGTCGCTTCCGGCGACGGCGGCCGGCTTCACGGGTGCGTGCGGACGCACGACGTAGATCACGCAGCGCGCCCGCCCGGCGGACGCAACCCCTGTGGGAGGACGAAGATGAATCGCTTTCGAATGGCGTGGAACACGGTATCGGTGCTGGCTCTGGCGTCCGTCGCGTTTGCGCAGCCCGGCCAGGACCGCCCCGGCGGCGGCTTCGGCCCTCCGGGTGGGGGGCGCGGGCCGGGCTTCGGCGGCGGCCAGTTCCTGGACCGCATGTACGACAACCTCGCCGACGAGCTTCAGCTCGACGACGAGCAGCGGGTCGAGTTCGAGGCGATCAAGGAACGTCAGCGCACCCGCATGCGCGAGATGTTTCAGACGTTTCAGCAGATTCGCGAGGCCGAGAGCAATGGCGACCTCGCCCGCGCGGACGAACTCCGCGCGTCTCTGCCGGACCGCCCGATGGGCGGCGGGGGGCCGATGGGCGGCGTGCTCGATGAGCTCGAACCGATTCTGCACGTCGACCAGCTCGACAAACTGGAAGAGATCCGCAATCGACCGCCGCCCGGCTCCGAGGAGCGACTCAACCGCATGGCGGAGGAATTGCAGCTCGATGAGTACCAGCGGGAGCAGTTGGATGAAGCCGCCCGCGGCATCGCCGATCGCTTCCGCAACATGGGCCAGCAGTGGCAGGATCTTCGTCCGTTGTACGAGCAGCGCCGCCAGGCCACACTTGACGGCGACGACGCCCTGGTCGAGCAGTTGACGCAGCAGATCGAGGAATCCCGCCCCGACCCGCGCCGTGTTTTCGAGGGGTTCTTCGATGAAGTGGATACGTTTCTGACGCCCGATCAGTCGGAGCGGCTGCAGCAGATGCGCTCCCGTTTCGCGGGCGGCCGCGGACCGGGAGAGCGGCTGGATCAACTCGGCAACGACTTGCAGCTTGACGAGGTTCAGCGCGAGCAGTTCGACGGCTTCCGCCAGGAACTCGGCGAGCAGTTCCGCGCCCAGGGACAGCAGTGGCAACAGCTTCGACCGTTGATGGAAGAGCGGCGCGATGCGGAAGCGGCGGGCGATCAGCAGCGCGTAGAGGAGCTCGATGCGCAGATCGCCGAGCAGCGCCCGCAGCGCGGCGCGATCATGGACCAGTTCCTCGATAACGTCGACGGCATTCTGTATGACAATCAGCGGCCGGTGCTCGAGGCGTTTCGCCAGGAGCGGCAGGAACAACAGCAGCAGTGGCAGCAGCGGGGCGGCGGCCAGCAGGGCGCGCCGGGGCGACAGGGCCTCCCCGGACAGCGTGAAGACGATGGGAACGGGGCGCGATTCCAGCCGGACGGTGGGCAGCAAAGCCAGCAGCAGGCCGGTCCGCAAGGTGCCATCTTCGGTCTCTCCGAAGCGCTCGATCTGAACGAACAGCAGCGAGAAGCGCTGGAGGAGGCGGTGCGGGCGGCGCGCCAGCAGACCGGCGGGCAGAACTTCGAGGACGACGCCTTCGTCGAGCAGGTCGTGCGCAACATGCAGCCCCACCTCAGCAACGAGCAGATGAAGTCGCTCAAGATGATCCAGGGCGAGGTGGCCGAGGGCGAAACGCGACCGAAGGACTGGTGCGACTTCCGCCTGGTGCTCCGCGCGGCGGCGCAGCTTCGGCTCGACCGTGACCAGAGCGAGAAGCTCCTCGGCATTCGGCGCGCCGCGGAGGAGGAGTTCAAGGCGTTCGCGAAGGAGTTTGTGGAAAAGCAACGCTCGCAGCCGCAGAGCGAGCGGGGCCACGAGCCGTCCGCGCCCGACGGCGACGCGCGCGCGTCGGACCGGATCGACGCAACGCGCCCCATGGGTGGCACCGATGTTCTGCGTACGCCCGAGATGCTGAAGCTGGGCGCTGAGGTCAAGGCGGACGTCATAGACATCCTTCAACCGGCCCAGGTGCGCGAGTTTGAGGCCCGGCTGCGCCGTCTTGAAATCGAGCAGCGCATCCAGATGGTCCGCGAGCAGCGCGCCCAGGGGCAGCGCTGACGCGGCGGGAAGAAGTCAACGCAAAGGCGCGAAGGTGCGAAGGCGCGAAGGCGGAGAGAAGAGGGTTTGAGGGCGCGACGGCGCTCGCGCGCCTCCGACGGCGATCTCTTGGCCTCGTCACTCAACACTCGCTCCGCCACACGCGAGCGTGTAGCGTTCGACGCTTGGCATTCGACATTCGACATTCGACATCACATTCGGCATTCGGCATTCGCCCAAGGGGCGGGGAGTCTTGCAATGAAGCGGTGTTTCATGGTGGGCATGGCGGTCGTCGGTCTGGCGCTGCCGGTGCTTGGCCAGCCGGATCGCGGGCCGGGCGGGGGGCCCGGGTTTATGGGTCGCGGTCCGGGGGCGTCGCTGCTGGGGCTGGTGGGACTGGATCCCGTACGAACGGAGTTGAAGCTCAGCGATGAGCAGAAGGCGGCCGTCGATGAGATCATCGCGGCCGAGCGCGGCGCCGCCCGGCCTGATCCCGCGGCGGTTCAGGATCTGAGCGAGGAGGAGCGCCGCGCCCGCTTCGAGCACATGCGCCGCGAGCACGAGGAGAAGGTCCGCGGCCTGCTGACCAAAGTGCTCAAGCCGGAGCAGTTGGATCGGCTCATGCAGATCCACCTGCAGAATCTTGGCGTCGCCGGGCTGGTCCGGCCCGACGTGATCGAGCGCCTTGCACTGACGGCCGAGCAGAAGGAGAAGCTCCCGGCGCTTATCGAAGCCCGCTCGACGAATCTCCGCGAAGCGATGCGGGCGATGTTCGAAGACGCGGGCGGCGACTTTTCCGGCATGCGCGAGAAGATGGAGGAACTCCGCAAGCAGGAAGATGACAAGGTGCTCGCCGCGCTGACCGACGAGCAGAGGGCGACGTTTGAAAAGCTCAAGGGCGAGCCGTTCGAGATGCCCCGGTTCGGGCGGGGTCCGGGCGGACGTGGCCCCGGCGGCGGACCGCCCGATGACGGGCGCTGAGTAACGATCAGAGCGCGCACCAGAGCGACGGACTCATTTCCGACAGTGGAACTCCTCGTCGTTCCGCGATCGTCTGCATGTATGTCAGGGAGTCAGTGCAGGAATACAGAACAAAACGCGATCCCTGTCCATCTGCTCCGCGGTCATCTGCGGTCGGCATCCGCCCGCCGCTCGATTGGCATCTGCGACGCGAAAAGAACCGCAGATGAACGCGAATGAACGCGGATGCAGAACGAGGGAGACGCCGATCCAGTTCGCGTGAGGATTCTCCCCTCCGCTCTTCCCGTACTCGCTCACTCCCTTCATTCTCGCGGCTGCGCCTCGACCTATGCCTACAACTGGCCGAACGCCGCGATTACAAGAACGAAAACGGGCCGGGGAATGACCCCCGGCCCAGCCGGTGACGGTTGCACGGTGTGGTGCATCGCGAGCGTCTTAAGCGCTCGCGTCGGGCGGGCTTCCTAAAGAGCGGCCATGCCTCACCGATCTCCCAGCGTGTTTCGATACCAGACCAGCCGGTCGTCGGACAGGCCCGCGCCGCTGCGGCGGTCGAGCGTGCCGATCACGTCATTAAAACCGTCGCCGTCCAGATCGACGACCAGCAGGCCGTTGATGATCGTGTTCGTATCGACCTGCGTAACGCCGACGCCGCTGCCGCCCGGCTGCTGCTGTCCGCCCGGCGTCGAGACGCCCGGCTGACCGGTTTCGTCCTGAATAATGGTCGCCTCGATCCACGGGTCGAATGGCGTGAGCACGGTCGACTCATCGAACCACAACACGGCGCCGGCCGCGGCCAGGATGATCTCGATGCGGCGATCCCCGTCGATGTCGCCGACGGTCAGACCGCCGGGAACGCGATCGGAGAACTCCGTCAGCGTGTAGACCTGCCACGGGAAGTTGAACCGATCCGGCACCGGGTCAGGGGGGGGGAACTCGGGCTCAAGGGCTTCGAACGTCGGCCGCCGGAACCATTGCACGATCTGGCCGGCCGTCGAGCGGACGATGATGTCGTCGGCGCCGTCCGCGTCCACGTCGCCCAGCGCCATCACGTCGGCGCCGGTGTCGATGGTCGCGATGGGCCGCAACTCCCAGTTGGAGGCCATGAACCGCCCGACGCCCGGGAAACACTCGCCATCTGCGGTGCCCGGACACTCATCGTTGGACGTACAGGCGCCGCCGGGGATGATGCCGCCGACGCAGGCGCCGTTGACGCAGAGGCCGTCGGACGCGCCGATGCAGGTCTGCGCGTCCGTACAGGCCACACCCGGATTCGCACCGCCGACGCAGAAGTCAAAATAGTCGGACGATCCACCGATCACCGCCTCCGGCCCCGAGGGCATGTTCGGTCCGTGCGGCACCAGCGGGTTGCGGGCCCAGCGGATGTTCTGGCTGATGGCGTTCGTGTAGGTCGCGATGATGTCCAGGTCACCGTCGTTGTCGATGTCCATCACCTCCAGGTCGCGCACCATCGGCGCGTCGGCGAAGATGGTGAGCGGTTCTGAGCCGTCGTCGCCCTGAATGCCCCACGCCTGGTAGATTTCCGCGTCGGCCGGACCGGGATTGATCCACAGATCCACCGTGTTGATGGGCACCTTTTGCCCCAGTTCCTCGCAACTGCCCGGGTTCAGTGCGACGATGATGTCGTCGCCGTTCTGCCCGTCGATGTCCGCCACGACCAGCGAGGTGAACCCGCCTCGTTCCGGCGTCGCCACCATGGTCGCGTAATCGCCGTCGTCAATACCGGGATACTGATTGTGGAAGATCAGTTCGTTGGGGATGATCGTGTTCTCGAGGATCATCTCCGTCCAGCGATCGCCGTTGGGGATCTCAACATCGTTGCCCGGACTGAACAGCACGATAATCTCGCCTTCGAGATTGGAGATCGCGACGATGCCCGACGGCTTGGGACAGAATCCGGCCGTACCGGTCGCCTTGGCGAGAACGACGACGTCAAGCCAGTCGTCGTCGTCGATGACGCCGTTGCCGTCGTCGTCGTTGAGTTGGCCGAACTCGACCCCCGCCACCAGCGCGATAGGCGACGTACCGGCGAGGGTCACGGTGCGGAACGAGATGTTGCCGTCCTCGTCGCGGCGCTGCAGGTGCAACTGAACCGGCTGCGACTGGTTCCAGGCGCTGACCAGATCGAGCAGGCCGTCCTTGTCCACGTCCGCGGAGACCACGAACTTCGGACCGGCGCTGTCTTCCGCCTGCGGGTCGATCTGAAACGCCTTGAAGAAGCTCAGCGTCTCCTCGCCGCTGTCCTCGATGGGAGGCGGCTCAGCGTCGGGAGGAGGGACGGTGGGTACGTCGACATTGGCGTTGGAGAACTCGTTCGGGATGGAGGAGAAGTTGTTGCTGACCGCCTCGACCTCGCCGCCGTCGTCGCCGCCGCCGCTGCTTAGAAGCGAACCGCAACCGATCACGATGCTAAGCGTCACAACCGAAACGATGATTCCGCGATACGATCGCATGTCAGAAAGCTCCCCGAGGCGGGCGTGCGCCCACCGTTGGTCCGCGTAGTCGTCAGTCGGGTTATCGGCAGCGTCGCCGGGTCACTTGCGGGGTCGCCGGCGGCGGTCCTCCTGCATGGCTGCAAGCGACGGGGCCGGGTCCGATAGGGCCGTCCGATCGCGCTGCGGACCCGTCCGGCCGGCTGCTCCGGACGCTGCGAACTGGCCCCGCTGGCAGCGATCGCGCGACGGGCCTCTCAGCGAAAGCCGAAAAGCCCCTCGTCCCTCGCCGGCACATTCAGCGCGCACGCCGCTCCCGCAAAAACCCCCAGGCCAACCCAAAGCATACAATTGGTCTGCCCGCTAGGAGCGGGGAGTTGCCGGACACGCGCAAGGCATGTTCGCCGCGAACGTCAATAGACGTCCGGAAAGTCGGTGGGACACAGAACGGAACACCGGTTGAAAACCGGTGCCACATCAGAGGGTCTTGATCACGCCGTCACGTCGATCGAGGCGTCTCCGCTGCCCGCGTCGCCGGAGAGTCCATTGGTGTAAGTCGCCTGCCCGACCGAGTACGACGCCTGCGACGTCTGCACCGAGGACATGGCGTAGAACTCGAACGAACTGCTCGACTGAAACGCCATCTGCGAGGCGCCGCCGCCGCGCGAATCCTGCTGCTGCTGTTGCAGCATCGAAAGCAGCAGCAGCGCGATCAGGAATTGCAGCATCGAATCGGAGTCAGAGTTCTGCGTCAGGGCGGAAATCAGAGACGACGCGGCCGACTGCATTGAGCCGGCCGTCAGCGACGATCGCACGGACGACATCTGCATGGCGTAGGACGACGTCACCTGCGACGACATCTGCGCGACCTGCGATGTAGACGTTGCGGCCGCCCGCCCCGCGGACGACTGGGACGCACCCTGCGCCGAGTTGGCGAGCTGCGTCACGCTCTGCCCGGCAAGCCCGCCCGCCGGCGCTACGTTCCCCCACGACGGACCTGATCCGTTCGACACTCCCCCTGCGCACTCCATGGCCGCTCTCCCCGATCGGCTGCGGGCGCCGCGTCCCACTTGCGCGGCTCGCCCGAGGGGCAAGCGGCAGTGAACGCGCCAGGCGTGTACCGGTCAGCCATGGTGCAATAATGCCGCGGCGGGCCGCTCTTCGCGGCGGTTGTGGCAGGATGGAGCGACTTTGCCGATCGTTCCGCCACGGGCGCGCGGCGTCATCGGCCTGTCGAACGGGGGAACGCTCGGGGCGGTCTCACTCTCCGCCGAAAGCGTTCTGGAGCGAGGCGAAATCGCGCAGGTCCACGTCTTCGTCGCCGTCGGCATCGGAGCAGTCGAACGCGCCGCCGTCGCAGCCCGGATTGCCGCCGGCCGGGCCGCCAAAGCACTCGAACCAGGCGGCGTAGTCGGCCAGATCGACGTCGCGGTCGCCGTTCAGGTCGCCGCCGCATGGCAGCGACACCGGCGCAACCCACAGCGCGGGGTTGCGGCCGCCAAAGCGGTTGCGGATCCAGTAAGCGCCGCCGACCCAGCCGCCGCGCTCGTTCGCGGGGTCAAGGTCCGCGGCCGCGCTGGCGGCGTAGATCGAACTCGCGCCCAGAAGCACCTCCGTCGCGATGATCGTCTCCACATTATGCACGCTGCCGGGCGCGGCACTGGCAGGGTGCAGCGCGCGGGCCATGGCCGGAGCGGTGTCTGCGGAGGTGTGGTGGAAGATGATGACGGCGTTGCCCGCGGCGTCCGGCGCGATGTCCGGCAGAAACGTGTGGATGCGCGGCCCGAGGTCGATGTCGCCGGACTGAGCCAGCGTCGGCGGCTCGCCGGAGACTGGCCAGTCGTTCATGCGGATCTCGTACCAGCGGGCGATGTGCCGCCCGGTTGCCACGTCGCGCATGTGATGCGCCGTCCACAGTGAGCCGTCGCGATAGACCGCGCGGCGCATCCGCGTGTCCGTGGCCGTCAGGCCCGAGCCGCCGGGGTGCGGCATGCCGTGCTGCGCCCGCAGGAAGTCATACGACGGCACGTCCAGCTCGATCGTGTCGACGACCGGTTCGCCCAGCGCATCTGTCAGCGCGAACAGGCGAATCTTGTCTTCGTCGATGTAGGTGCCGAACGGCGTCACGAAATACTGTGCAGCCGCGTCCGCGTCGATCGTCTTCGCCGGAACCAGAGCCAGCGGGAACTCGAACGGCTCCACCGCCACCACCCGCGGTGTCCGGCCGCGCA
>CAZYLK010000100.1:0-20805 GCA_964648365.1 uncultured Phycisphaeraceae bacterium | reverse complement strand
GGCCGCGATGGTAGGTGTACCAGGAGCGGGTTTCGTATCGCTTGTGGCCCTTGACCACGAGCGTGGCCCAGGGCTCCCAGAGCGAGAGACATTTCAGTTTGATCTTCATGGCGTCCGTGCCTCCTGCGCGTCACTCTGCAGGCAGCTTGAAATCGACGACGATCAACCCGCCCTTCTCGAACACGCACTCCCGCGTGCCCTTCACCTGCTCTGGCGTCAGGCCCAGTTCCAGGAGCGCGCCGCCGATCCAGACGATGCCGCAGCCGCGATCCTGGCGGACTGCAAACGGCTCTTCGTGCGGATCGGGCTTTCGGAAGGCGATGCGCTTCTGCTCGCGGTCGATCAGGATGGTCGCGCGGCCGGCGATGTCCACGGCGTCTAGGTCTTCCAGGTGGAAGCGGGCGCGGCCCGGAAGCTGAATGGAGACGGTGCCGCGTGGTGTCGCGACGTAGGAACCCGTGTTGTTGTAGACCTTGAATGCCATATCCGTGTCATCCCGCGGCGGCGGCGAGCCGCTCGGACTTCTGCTGCTCCTTCATTTCGTCGATGATCAGGCGTGAATCATCCGGGCCGAGGAAGAGTTCGAGGCTGGCGCGGATGTCGTCCACCGTGACCTGCGGGCCTTGCTTGTAGTCGATGGCGATTTCCAGCACGCGGGCGGCCAGGCGCAGGCGACCCCAGCCGGAGAGGTTCGCGAGCTTGACCGCGAATTTCAGGGCGTCGGACCGCACGAGTTTCAAACGCTGCTGCCGGACAATCCGGTCGATGTCGGCGACGGTGTAGGCCGTCGCCGGGATGACCTGGCCGTCGTCGTCGCGGTCGAGGGCATCGCGTTCGAGCGAGACGACGGGGAACATGCGGCTGGTGATCTGCGGGCTGAAGGGCGTGCGTTCGCCGCCGCGACTCTTCATCACAACTTTGTAGAAGTGTTCATCACCGAAGAGGATGACGGGAACGTTGCGATGGCCGGTGGGGTCGGACTTGTCGTGCAGCGCCCGCAGCATTTCGAGGGCGGCGTTGGTGAGCTTCTGCGATTCGTCGACGATGATGACGGTGTTGAGGTGCTTGGAGAGGTACTCCTCGATCTCGCGCTTCTTCTGGCGGGTGTGGGTGCAGTAGGTGCCGATCTTGAGTGCCTTGTGCAGGGCATCGACGATGAACTTGGCATCGTTGTCCGCGTCGTCGGCGGTGATGAGGACGGCGCCCTCGTGCTGGCCGAGGAACCATTCGGCGTGCTTGGATTTGCCGCTGCCGGGTTCGCCGGTGATGACGCCGATGCTGCGGCGCGTGATGGTCTGGCCGATGGCGGCGACGATGTGCTCGGTGATCTTGATGCGGACGAAGTCGCGGATGTTGGGGCGCTTGCTCTGCTGGTCCTCGCGGGCGAGGAATTGATCGATGAGGCGGAGGACGCGGTCGGTGTCGCCCTTGTAGGTGCCCTTCACCACTTCGCTGAGGACGGTGGCGGCGACGCCGCAGTAGCCGGCGATCTTGGCCCAGCTGATCGGCTGCTTGCCGACGCGGTTGCGCTCGCGGTATGCCTTGAGCTCGTCGATGAGGGCCGCGCGTTGTTCGTCCGTGACTGGTTTGGTGGGGTCGAGCATCCTTGCATCCACCCGAGCATCCTGTCGAAGTGCATCTTCAGGGTGCATCGAAGGTGTCCTCCGTTGAGCCGGCGAGCCGGCGAAGATCAATTCGGCCCGCGGGCTTCCTGTCCGCGGGCTTCTCGGCATCCGCGTCGAGCGATCGAATGTCAATCGAGCGGTATTCGTTGAGGGCATCGGCGCCGGCGTTCATGTCCGCCAGGCGCTTGATGGCCTCGCCGCCGGCGGCACGGCGGATGCGCTCGGCGCCGGCCTGAATCTCCTGGCCGACGAGCCGCAGGGACTCGCGGGTCGGCGGCGGCGGCAGCGTGGCATCGTCGGGCTGTGCCAGCTTCGCGGCATTGCGGCGCTGGCGGGCGATGAGCTGGGCCGTCGTCGCGATGTCGGTAGAGCGGGCTTCGGGGAACTTCTTGAGGATGCGCTTTGCCTGCTGCTTCATGGCGGCGGCGGCGCGGACTTCGGCCGTGGTCTGGCCGAGGTTGCGATCGGCGAAGGCCACGCAGATCGGGACGCCCTTGTCGTCGCAGAGCGTGACGCGGTCAGCGTGGACTGGATCGCTGAGGAACCAGACCTGCTGGCCCTGCAGCCGGAAGACCTCGACGTCGTGGGTGCCGTAGCGGATGTTCGCGAATCGGATGCCGTCGCGTCCGACTTTGACGGGGCCATGCATTCGGCAGCAGGCAAGTTCCAGAACTTCGCGGGCCGCAGGGCGCGGCGACGTGGTGAAGTACTGCTTGAGCGCCTGACGCGGCGAAAGACCGAACATGCCATCGCCGGCGATGACTTCCTCATGCCGGGCGGCGAAGTAGGCTTCGACCATGTCGCGGGCCTCTTCCATCGTCGGCAGACGCTCGATGTGCTGGTTGGTCCAGTCCTGGGCATCCCAGGGGCGCTCATCCGGCTTCCCGCCCCAGTAGGAAGCTACATACCGATCGAGCCGGTCCTTCATGATGCCGAAGTGGTCTTCGATGATCTTGGACCAGGGGTGCTTGACCAGGGCGAAGTTTACCTCGGTGATGTGCAGCCGCTCGAAGGCGCTGTGCATGCGCTTACTGTCGAATTCATCCCACTTGCGATGGCGGCGGGCGCGGCCGGCGACGGTGCGATAGTCGCGGCCATTGTCGACGGTGATCTCGTCCGGGATGGTGCCAAGCTGCTCGCAGGCCATCTTGAATGCGGAGAGGATCGTGTCGCTGTTGGCGCTCTCGCCGAGAACCCAGCCGGCCATGAAGCGCGATCGCACGTCGATCCATGCCGTCAACTTGGCACGCACGCGCCGCCAACCTTCCCGGCCGGGGACGCGAATCATGAAGTCGAGATCTCGCTCGTCGCCGCACAGGTGTGAGCCGGCGGCCTTGTCCTCCAACGAACGGGCGATCTTCGGGATGCAGTTGGCCTCCATCTTGTAGGGGCCGTGGGTGATGAGTTCGCGCTCGGCGGGATGCACGTCGCGATTGAATCGGGCGCGCACCGTGTTGTAGCAAGGCCAGGCCCACGCGGGATCGCCGACATGCTCTGCTTTGGACAGCCCATCGACGATGCGGTAGCAGTCTCGGATCGGCGGATCGCCGGGCGTCATCTTCAACCGCAGGAACTGGCCCCACGCCGCTTCGCCGATGGAGGGACCGCCGTTGCCGCCATCGCGGTCGCCGTACCTGGGGACCAGGCCGGCGAGGCCATCGGACTTGTAGGCGGCGAGCCAGCCGTAGAGTGTCGTTACGCTGGCACGCTTGACCAGGCAGCCGGGGCCGACGCGGCCTTCGGAAGAGAGGTGGCCGGCGAAGAGCTCCAGCACGTCACGCGGGGCGCGATTGGAGTGCTTGAGCCGGAATCGATCGAGCTCGCGCAGTATCTCGCGGCGGGCCTCGGCCAGTTCGATGAAGGCGGGGCGCACGCCGGCCTTGCGGAGCTCGGCGATCTGCGTGAGGTCGCGGCCGGCCGTGGAGCCGTCGCTGCGCAGCCGCGGGTCGGCGGCGGCGTGGATGTGCCAGATGCCGTCGAACTTGCGGGCATGGCCCCGGTCGCCGAGCCGGCCGTTGCATTTGTTGCGCAGATGGCCGACGTTGATGCCGAGCTTGGCGGCGGCGAGGTTGATGGGAATCCATCCCTCGGGCGCATTCGGCATCGGCTGGTTGTTGGCGATCGCGAGTGTCATGTGTTTGTCAGGCCGGGATGCGGCGGTCGAACTTGCAGGCCGGGATCAGGCGCTCGGCGCGTGCGATCTCACGTGCGTCATGGAGTGGGCCGGCGAAACTCCGCTGGCCGTTGTGGCTTTCGGTGCACTTGAACAGGCCGCAATGGTCGCAATGGAGGTACTGACTGCGCTCGACAGATTGCACGATGCCCTTGTCGTCGCTGACGGCATCCCACGGGGTTAGCGCCGAGACCTGATCGGCGCCGATCAATTCCTTGCACGTTGGACAGTTCACGATTGAGCCTCCTTGAGAATGGTTTCGATGTTGCCGTTGCACACGAGTGGAAGCTCGGGGCGGGACACGGCCCGCCGGTAGATGGTCTGCTTGAGCCGGGCGGCCAGCTGCTCCAGCTGATCGGCGGCCCGGGCGATGTCGATGGTCGGGAAAGGCCCGCTGTTCGCGCCGAGCGTAAACGCGGCGCGGTCGATGATGAGGCCGGCCTGCTGCAGGTCGGCGAGAATACCAGGGGCGGACGCGGCGGCCGGCTCCGCCGGTGACACCGTGGTGCCACAGTGCGATCCGTCGCTTGCCGCCGCGCCGTCCCTGGGCGGCTGTGGAAGCCCGCCACACGAGGCGGGTGGAGAGACGTGAATGAAGCGGCCGCACTCGCAGGTGATGTTGAATGCGACGGCGGAGAGCCGCACGGTGTGCTCTCGCCGGCAGGCCCAGCAGGGGATGATCCGGTGCGGCTCGTCCAGTGCGACGTGGGCCGGGATGATGTCGGTATCGTTGATGGCGTCGATCACGCGGCACTGCCTTTCTTGCCGGGCGGACGCTGCGGCACAATTCCGTTTTCGTGGAGCGTCCACCATTCCTTGAGGATGTCGTGCTTCGCGTTTGCGAGGCGCAGATCGTCGGTGCCTTCGTCCCGGAGCATGACGGCGAACGAGACGGCGACGGCGGCGAGCACGGACTTCGGGATTTTCTCGAAGAGCTCGCCCAGATGGTGGGCGTATTCGTTTGGTATTGCCCAACCGATTCGCCTCATGCCGCGCCTCCCTTCGCCAGGTGCGCTTCGAGGGCCGCGTCGACCGTCGCCAGCAGGCGGCGGGAGTCGGCGCTGTGGCGCTTGAACTTGTCCACCGCGTTGCGGTCGGTGTCATCGAGCCGGCCGTCGCGGAGGATCTTCTCCATGTAGGTGATGGCATCGGCGACGTGCTTCAGGGCGTCACAGGTCTCGGAGAGGAGCTGCTCGACCGGCGGGATGCGGACCGGCTCGGGGCGGGCACCGCCGCCATTGCCGGGGCAGCCGGCCGGGGCGAATCGCGCGACCTGGTAGGCGATCGGCACGGTGCCGGTGATGAGGCCCAATAGCCGCAGATCGTGGGAGAGTTCGAAGGCCGCCCGAAAGACTGTCGAGGGGATGGTGCGCTCGCCGGCGAAGTAGCGGTAGATGCTCTTGTCGTCGTAGCCGGAGCGATTGGCGAGTGCCTCAGCGGTGACTCCGCGTTCCTTGCAGACCTTCACCAGGAGCGTGGCGTCGTAGGGTGTCACGTCGATCTCGTTGGTCATGGCCCCGCCGTTCCCTGGCGAAAAGTCGCACTCCGTTTCGCTCGACGCCGCCCGCCGCGGCGTGCTACGTTGCTGACACTAGCGGGGGTGGGATTTGAACCCACGACCTCCGGGTTATGAGCCCAGCGAGCTACACGCTGCTCTACCCCGCTGTCTGGGATGCGGCGGGTTTCCGCCTTGGGGGGCCAGGGGAGAGCGCCCGCCGCATCCCGTATCGCTGCCCCTCTCGGGGCTATGAACACCGCGGCTGTCCGCGGATCAATCCAGACCCCGCGGTGCCGGGAAGGTGACGCTTTCCCGCACCGCGGTCTGCAACTGTGACGGCCCCGCCGAACACTTCGACGATGCGAACCGTCAGGGCCGGTTGCTCTCAACCGGCTTTGCTATGAGCACCACGCGGCGGGCGAGACGCGATCTCGATGCGGGCATCGAATGACTTAATGGCCATCGCGATGAACGCTCCGAGCTTCATGCCGAGCTTGTCAGCCTTGGCCTTCGCCTGCGTGTGGACTTCTTCCGGGATTTTGACGCCTTTCAGCATTACGTGAAAGATAGCAGCTATAAATGAAAATGCAAGTTGAAAAAGTGAAAAAAGTAGAAAATGGCCACTGGGCGTCGGAAAGTGGGGGGTATGACGTGGGTGACCAAACTGGAGGACCTGCTGCGAGACCACAACAAATCAAAGGTCTCGAAGGCGTGCGGATGGACGCCGCAGCGCATTTCAAACATGCTGGCGGGCGAGCAGGTCCCCAACGCCATTGACGCAGTGACGCTGTGCCGCTACCTGAATGTGTCGGTCGAGGACATCTTCGGCGATGACGCCGGGTGGCCGATCAAGCCTGATCGCCGCGCGGATGCGGCCGAAGAGCGAGCTCTGCGTGAGGAACTGGCCCGTGGTCGGGCAGGTAAGCGGCGAACCGGGTAATGAGTCGCACGCAGCGCAACTGGTTTTCAAGCGGCATCCGCCGCATGATCTGAACGACACGCATCTGGGGCGCGTTGACGGGCATTTGCCGGATTTCCGGCAAAACGGGCGAAGAGAGTTGTAACGGCACGATCAGGCCTCCGGCCCTTCCAGGGCTCGCTCCGCGGTGTCATCCTCCCTGACGACGCGATTCCGTGGCCGTCCGCGGAGCGAGTTTTGAGGCGGCATTCGGGCTGGACGTGTGGAGCTTTGCCCGAATCTCTCTGTCCAATATAATTCGGGTTTTGTTAGGTGTCAAATCGAAGTTAAGAATTCTGGGGCGGAAAGCTGAAATCAAGGGCACGACAGATCAGGTCGTGGCGGTTTTTTTTTGAGGGCCAATAGCATGTTGCAAGTAGCGTTTGCGATCGTATTTCTTGTGGCGCCGCCAAAAAAGGCTGGAAAGATCACGCATATTTCGAAGGCCGTGCGTTCAGCAAACCTGATGATTCAGAAGCTGGACGTCCCTGACAATGGCGCTCGCGGTGTAATCGACGACAGCGAAGTTTTTATGGAGGAATTTAAGGGGGAAATCACCGTTCGCAGAGTCGAGTACAAAGACAAAGAGTTGATCATCCGCGGCACCATTACGGTGAAACATCCAGATCGCGAGCGGTACAGAACACTCGAAGAGCGAGAGCAGATAGAGGAGTTAAACCTGAAGATCAAGAGGCTGAAGCAGGACCGTGCAGCCGCGATAGACGTCATCAAAGATGAGTACCGACCGGAGGGGAAGCAGAGCGCCAAGGAAGCGGCGCGCAGGCGCAACTTGTACCAATCCAAGCTGCGCCACACGAAGCGTGAGTACAATGACGCCGAGAAGAAGTTGCGGAAGCGATTTGTTGAACTGGTCAAGAAGATCAGGGTGAAAGAGCACGAGCGGCGTGATGCATGCGAGATCCTTGAGGTGGAGGCGAGGTTTTCTGATTACGCAAATATGAACGTTCCCGAGATCACGAAGATCGGCAAACTTGATGCGAGGTTCACGATAGAGGCATACGAGCTCAGCGCGGAACCGCTTGAAATGGGCGGGCGGCCGCAGATCGAAGCCCTGGTGATCAATGCAAGCGAATTTAAAGAGTGATCACTTGACAAGGCTGGGGGACTTGATCTAAAACTCACGCCGTTGCTCTCAACCGGCATGGAAGGGATTCCATGCCGAAGGCACAAGGAAGTGCACATAGCGGCGGAATTCGGGCCGGATTCCACAAGTCAACACTGATCGTAGATGCTGCGCGCCGGAATTCTCCGCGCGCCCGCACTGCTCACAGAGCAGTGGCACCCCTCAATCCCTTAGTCCATCAATCCCTGAATCCTTGCGAATTTCGCGTCCGGCCCGGCGGGGCCGTGCACGACCTGTGCAGCCCTGCGTCCGCGTGGACACCGGTTCCAAACCGGTGCCACAGCGCGGACGCCGCTGCCACGACACTCATTCGGCCTGACGAGTCGGCCGGGCGCGAACCGCTTTTTTCCCCCGGGAATCCGAGAAGTACTCCACCGTCCCTCGACCGCCCGCATGGGCAGGTCAAGAACCATTTGCAGCCGCGAGGCGCCCGCACGGAAGCATGCATCCGTGCGGGCGGTCGTCGGACGGGAAGCCGGCGTTCGCGCCTCGCGGGGCGACGGGAAATGCGGCAGGCCCCGCGCGGCTTTGGATTCATTCCGGGAGTGCCCCGGACGTGACACTTTGAAAGGAGTCAGACCTATGAGACGGATCGGACGGATCGAACGAACGATGACGCTGCTTCTGGTCGCGATGTTCATGGTGGCGGTGGTCGGCTGCGGGCCCTCGCCGACGACGGCGGTCCTGCAGAAGCTCGACGGCCTCAATCAGGCGGTGACCGGGCTGACCAACACGCTCGCCAGCACGACACAAGTCGCAAGCGACCTGATCAAGGACCAGGGCGTGATCGACAAGCTGGTCGCTCGCGCCGGCGGACATGCAAACAACCCCGGCGTGCGGTTGTCGTTCGGCACCGAGCAATACCTCGAAGCGAAGGCGATCGGTGTCGACGGAGAGTTCAAGCTCGGCGTTGAAGGGCACGGAACCTTGCTGCCTCCGGAATCGCGTGCGTTCGTCATCGATGCGGCTGCCAAGGGTCAGCAGTGGGCAATCGAACTGCTGATCCAGGAGCGTCGCGAAATGGCGCCGCCGCCCGGGTCTCAAGGTCCGCGGCCAGTCACATGGGGCGTCGCGCCGGGAATGCAATTCGTCGAGAAGGAGACCGTCACGGTCGTCGGGGCGGATGGCACAACGACGACGACGGTCAAGGAAAAGGTGCCCGCCCCAACCGAGCCGAGTTCCGCCGGCTGATCGCGAGGTGGATCGTGCGAAGGGAAATGCGCGAGTGGTGGCTGGCGTGGGGCGAGTATCTCGCCGGCAGCCGAGCCACACTCGCGCAGGCCTTCGCGCTCTACGGCCGGACCTTCGGTGGCCGGCCGGTGAAGCGGGCGGCATTCGCCGCGCTGCCCCTGTCGGACTGGCGGGCCAGCCGAAAGCGGCGAGGGAACCTGGGGCAGCCGATGCTGCCGGTGATGGCGATGGCGTGACGATGGCACTCGAACCGGGCGACAGACACGATCTCGCGATGCGGTTGGACCGGATGCTCACCCTGGTCTTCGGCCACACGCCGGTGGGCACGACGTTGGACGTCAAGGAGTTCGAGGATGTCACCGGGCCGGCATTGGAGTTCGCGTTGACCAGGGGGACCGACGAGGCCCGCGTGATCCGCGACCCGTCGATTCTGGCGATGGAAGGCGACGCCTTCGAGCGGATGGCAGAGACGATCGGTCAGGACCTGCGTGCGATCCTCGACAAGGCGCCGCGGAGAAAGAAAAAGCGATGAACCGGCAGGTGAGACAGGCGATCTTCGCGGGGCTGTTGATGACGGCGGTCTTCCTGTGGGCGCTCCTCGGCTGCACGGTGCACCTGCACACGCACTATCACGCCGGACTCGGGCGGGATGCCGGTGCCACGGCGACGACGCAGCCGGCGGCGCGAAAGAGCTTCCTCGAGCGGCTTCTGGAGGATGTGGCGGAATGAAACCGATCTGGCAGACCAAGGTGTTCTGGCTGGGCGTGCTGGCGATTCTCGGCGGCATCGTCGAGGGCGTCTTCGACGGCTGGCAGCAGGGAATCGACAAGGTGCTGCTCGGGGCCACGATGATCGGCGGCAAGCACGCGATCGATTCAGCGAAGGCGAAGTAATCCACAGATGACACAGATGGACGCAGATTTGAGATTTGAGATTTGAAAACGGCGACTCACCAATCTGTGCAATCTGCGAAATCTGCGGATGAAAAGTCCGTGGATGCGATCGACTACATGGCGATCCTGGCGGAGCACATGCAGGCGGCGCTCTCGACGCCGGGGCAGAGCCAGCTGCGCAGCTGTGCCCAGTACGGCGAGGCGCTGCGCGACGCGGCGGCACGCGAGCAGATCGCGGCGTTTGCGCGGAGTCATGGATATGCCGCCGAGTTCAGCGAGTACCTGGGCAACTGGAGCCTGAGCCTGCGGAAGAACTGAATCCGCAGATTGCGCAGATGGACGCAGATTCGAGGAAAGAAATGGACGAGCAGAAACCGAGCGTCGGACGAATCGTGCACTATTACGGCAGTGCCAACGTGATGGCAAACAAGGGTCAGCCCTACCCCGCGATCATTACGCACGTCTGGGGTGCGTGCGTGAACCTTTTTGTTTTCGCGGATGGCTCGAACTCGGCGCCGTTCGGAATCGTTGCCCCGGGCGAATTGATCACCAGCGTCGAACGGCGCACGAAGGAAGGTCAGGAGCGGTGCTGGGACTGGCCGGCAATTGAAGCGGCGTTTCCCGTCGCGACTTGCGAACCCTGAGCCCTGATCCCTTGCCCTATACCCCTGGAGTTCCGATGGGTCCGGTGGAAAAACGCGAACTTGCCCTGCTGCTCGAAGCCTCGTGCGGCTATCCGATGGACCTGGTGATCATCGACGGGCGGGTGAGCGGCCCTGCGGCCGAGTTGTTCGCCCGCGGCTGGGTGAATGACGCCGGCCTGATCACCGAGGCCGGGCGGCGGCGGGTGCGGATGGTGGAGATCGCGGTCGAGTGTCACGACGCGGTCACGAACGAATTGCGGCCGCAACGGGAATTGCCGCTGGCGGGAAGCGATGCGAGCGACGGAGGATGACAGGTCGCTGACACCGATTGCCGACCGCGTGCATGCGGCGCTGCGGTCGATGGGCGCCTTTGGCCGCGCCCGGGCGAGGACGCAGGCCGAGGTGGCGCGGCTGGCGGGGACGAACACGAGGAAGTTGCAGCATGCGACGCTGGAACTCATCGAACGCGGGGTGCCGATCGTGACGGCGTGCGACGAGCCGATGGGAATGTTCCTGGCGGAGACGCTCAGCGAACTCGCGGACTATCGCGACCAGCTGCACGCGAGATTGGTCGGGAATGCGAAGCGGATGAAAGGCGTTAGGCGGATCATGCGGGAGTGGATGGAGCATGAGGCGATTGAGCCGGACGGGCAGAGGAGGTTGTTCGCGTGACATCTCAAGAGCGGGCAGAGGTCATTGCCGGTCAGGAAGAGTTGCGAGGCTTGATCGCCACCAGCAACGCCACCCTTACGGGTGCGATCGACACCTTGAAGGCCCGCGTGGATGCGCACCTGGACAAGACGAGCAGCGAGACCAGAACCCTGTTCGCCAGCCGGCGCGAGCACATGGAGAAGATCCACAAGATCGAGATGGACTATGTGCCGCGTGGAGAGTTCGAAAAAGAGCGGCGGGAACGCCACGAAAGTTTCGAGCGGCACAGGCAGGAGAATCGCGAAGAGCACCAGGCCTTCGCCGAGACACTTGGTAAGACGCAATGGAGGCTTGCCGCGATCTCGGGCGGCATTTCGCTGGCTGCATTCCTGGCCGGGCTGGCGGTAAAGGCGGTGTTTCCATGAACCGGGATACGCAACTCGCGGACAAGTACGAAGAGAAGCGGGCGGCGATCGAGAACTGCAACAAGGTCGCGCGCAAGCTGCTCGCAGAGGTCAATGGGTTCACGAAGAAGAACGCGGAGCAGTTGCTTTCCGCCGACATCGATCGCGTCACAAATCTGACGTTGGACCTGAGCGATGCACGCGCCCAACTGGCGCAGGTATCGGCGGAGGCGGAGGCGCTGCTGCGACGACGCGATTGACGAGAGCGATGCCTAGACCAGTGACCATCCTGAATTGCCTGGACGCGACGACGCGCAAGCGGCTCGACGAAGCGCTGTTGTCGAACGCGAAGGTCGATGTCTCCGAGGTCTATCGGCGATTCGGATTGTCTGAGCGCGGCGTCGAGCAGCGCGGCTTCTACGCCTACGCCCGGCGGCTGCGGGCCCGGTTCGCGAAGAAGTCGGCGACGGCCACGCAGCCCACGCAGGCTACCGGCAAACGGCCGCGGGCGATGGAGACCCTCGACCGGCTCATGCAACTGATGAATGACCGCATCGACGCCGGCGACCCGAAGCACATGCCGGGCCTGGCATCGGCGATGCGGGCGATGACGGATTGCATGCGGCTGACGCTGGAGGAGCAGGCGGAGGCGCGGGCGGCGGAACTGCACGCGGCGAAGATGGCGGAACTCCAGAAGCGGCTGGACGCGGAGAAGGCCGCGGCCGATTCGAAGCTCGATCGAATGGCCATCGAGAAGGGCATTCCGGTCGACCTGGCGGAGCGGATCAAGGACCTGTACGGCGTGAAGGTGGCGTAATGGTGGCACTACGACAACCCGTGATTCCCCTGCTGCCCTACCAGCAGCGTGCGGTGGAACTGGATGCGCAGTTCACCTGGAACAACTGGAGCCGCCAGACCGGCAAGAGCTTTGCCTTCGCCTTGCGGCGCGTCATCCGAGGCATGCGGCGGAACCGCAACCAGGTCCTGCTGTCGGCCAGCGAGCGCCAGAGCCGCGAACTGATGATGAAGGTGCGGCTTCACCTGCAGGCGCTGAAGGTCGCGATGGACGCCAGCGTCGAGGATGTTCCCGACTCGTACTTCGAGGGGACAAAGTTTGCACAGCTGGAAACCGCAGTGCGACATCGCGGTGGAGCCTTCGACTTTCGAATCATCGCCCTGCCGGCGAACCCGATGACCGTCCGCGGCTTCACGGGCGACGTGTTCCTGGACGAGTTCGCGATGCACCGCAACGACGACGAAATCTGGGGGGCCATCTTCCCGGTCGCAATGCGGGGCGGCGGCGAGATCGACATCTGCTCGACCCCGAAGGGGCGGAAGAACTTCTTCTATCGCCTGGGCAACAACAAGGTCTTTTCCGTGAGCCGCGTCACCATCGAAGACGCGGTGGCCGAGGGACTGCCGGTCGATGTTGAACTGCTCAAGGCCGGCATGCAGGACGAAATGCTGTGGGCCCAGGAGTTCATGTGTGAATTCCTCGACGAAGCCACGGCATTCCTCACGCACGAAATGATCGTCGCGTGCGAGGACGAGGCGATCGATTCCCGCTGGAGCCCAGACAAGGCGATCGAGCTCGGAGACGAGCCGCTGTACGTAGGTGTGGACGTCGGCCGGCACCGGGACCTGACCGTGATCTGGGTCTGGGGAAAGCCGCGCGGCACAAACCTGCTGGTCACGCGCGCCATGTTGGAGTTCTCGAAGACGCGATTCGCCGTGCTCGAAGAAGTCCTCTACGCCATCCTTGATCGCAAAAATTGCCAGCGGTGTTGCATCGACAAGACCGGACTCGGCGAGCAGTTCGCCGAACGTGCGGTCGAGAGATTCGGTGCGCACCGCGTTGAAGGCGTGCACTTCACCCTGGACAGCAAAAACTCGATGGCGACGGCGTTGCGGGTGAAGGTCGAGGATCGCACTGTTCGCATTCCAAAGGACAACGCGATCCGAAATGACTGGCACTCGATCGAGAGGCAGGTGCTTCCGGGCGGATCGATCCGCTATGCGGCGGACCGTTCGAGCGGCGGGAAGGATGGACATGCCGACTGGTTCTGGGCGGCGGCCCTGGGGGTGCGGGCGGCGGGCGAAAGGCAGGTCGCACAGCCGATCTTCACGCCGGCTGATCCCGAACTCCTCGAACGCTACGCGGGAGGTGCCTGGTAGTGGGATGGCTGCTCACCAACAAGAGGCAGAGTGCCAAGGCCCCGTCGCCGGGGATCGTGGTGGTTGCACCCCGTGAGAGCCAGTCGGACTATTTCACCGGCGACATCACGCCCACCAAACTCAAGAGCGTGCTGCGTGCGGCGGCGGAGGGCGAGCCCGCCGAACAGAATGAACTGTTCGACACGATGCTGGATCGTGACGGACATCTGCGCAGCGTGTACGAGACCCGTCTGCTCGGACTCAACGGGCTGGATTGGGAACTCGTGCCGGCGAACGAGGTCGGCAAGCATCCGAAGATCGACGAGAAGAAGGCACAGGCCGTTCAGGAATTCTGCGCGGAGGTGATCGCCGACATCGCCAACTTCGATGCAACCCTCGCGCACCTCGCCGACGCGATCGGGCGTGGCTGCATGGTGGCCGAGGTCGAATGGGCCAATCAGGTGCCGATCGCGTTGCACCCGGTGGAGCCGGTGCTGCTCCGCGGCGACTGGAACGACATTCGGCGGTTGCGCGTCACAACGGATGCCAATCAACAGGGCGTGGCGATGGATGAATTCCCGCCCGGGAAGTTCCTGGTGCACTGTCCGAAGACGATCGGCGGCTCAAAATTCCGCGGGGGGCTCTTGCGGCCGGCGCTGTTCATCTTCATGCCGAAGCGCTATGGGTGGAAGTACTGGCAGATGGGCATTGAGCTTTTCGGCCTGCCGGTCGTGATCGGCAAGTATGGGGCCGAGGGCGATAAGACCGTGCGCGAAGAGCTGAGCAAGCTGATCACGAAGGTGGGGGCAGCGCGGGGTGGCATGTTCCCGATCGGCACGGAGATCGAGGCGGTGGACGGTGTGCCGCCCGGGCAGTGGCCGCACGAACGGATCATGAAGTATTGCGACGCCGAGTACTCGAAGGAATTCCTCGGGCAGACGCTGACGACGGAGATCGGCGAGACGGGCGGAGCACGCGCGGCAGCCCAAGTGCACGACGAAGTGCGCGAAGACCTGCGGGACAGCGACATCCGCAACGAAGGCACGACCATTCGCGAGCAGCTGCTGGTGCCGCTGGCGATGCTGAAGTTCGGCGAGGAAGACGGACGTCGATATGCGCCGTACTTTCGGCGTGTTGTCGAAGAGGTGAGAGACCTGGGGGCCGCGGCACAATTGGTGAGTGTGGC
Source organism: uncultured Phycisphaeraceae bacterium (assembly GCA_964648365.1). Classification (GTDB taxonomy): domain Bacteria; phylum Planctomycetota; class Phycisphaerae; order UBA1845; family UBA1845; genus SURF-32. The sequence goes on along the minus strand of CAZYLK010000100.1, from coordinate 6,284 downwards.
AGTGAATGATCTCGGGGTGATGCTCCCGAAGTCTATTGTCGAGGATGAACTCGGATTGCCGCTGGCCGAGGGCGAGAATCGTGAGGATTCGCTGCCGGGGCGGAAGGTGGCGCCGTCGCCGTTCGGGGGATTCGAAGGCATACCCGTCGAGAATCGCCATGCGGCCAGCGGATGTCAGTGCCGAAGTTGCGGCACGATCAAAGTACAGAATCGACGGCTTGCCGAGATCATGAAGCGGCGCTCGCCCCTGTCCCGCATGGCAAGCTGGATCATTGCGGCCGTCACGCTCACGGGCATACACGCGGGCAACGTCATGGCGGCAGCCACGCCCTTCATCGATCGCAAGCGCGACCTCCAGACGGCGCTGGGTGATCTGCCGGAGTTGTTCGACGAACTCCCGCTGGACGAAATGCGAGCCATTGCCGAGCAGAGTATTCTGGCGGCGCGGCTGGCCGGCATTGCCGACTCCCGACACCGCCTCGAACGGCGCCCCATTCGCAAGGTTCGGAATCAGGAGATCAGCTTCGAGCGCATTCCATTCGAAGCGGCGGTGGAGTCGTTGCGTGACCGCATCGGCCTGGACCCCGAAACCTTCCTCGAACTGGACACGCAGGCCAGGTCTCGCGCTTGGCGCGTTGCCGGCGTCACAAACATGCAGCTGCTCGCGGTCGTGCATCGCGAGCTCGTCGCGTCGATTGCGGCGGGAGAGACCTCGCGCGACTTCCGACTGCGTCTGCCACAGATGGCGACGGCGAATGGTTGGGCCGGTGAAAACCCGTGGCATGCTGATCTCGTCCACCTTCAGAACTTTGCGATGGCGCACGTCGCCGGCCGGCAGCAGGAGTATGAAGAATTCGGCGTGCCGGCGGTGCGAATCGTTGCCACGGGAACCTCGTGCCCGATCTGCTCTGAACTGATCGGCAAGGTCTTTGCAGTCGCTGATACGGCGAAGCGTGAGCCCTTTCACTTTGGCTGCGACTGCGATTCCGAGCCGGTGTTCGAAGATGAGCCGGAGGCGGGCGAGATCGTCGCCTCTTCGGCGATCGCCACGCCGAACCTGGATGCCGAGCGGGCCAGGCGAAGTGGATTCCGATTTGACCCGCGGAGCTATGCCAATCTCGAACCGCTAAAGCTCGGAGGCTTTCCCGAAGATCTGCGGCCGGTGTTCCGGCAGTTTGGCGAGGGCCTGGGATGGGAGGTGACGGAGTGAACGCGGCTGCACCCGGACGACTGATTCGTGCCATCGCGCGGGCGGAATTGCCTGGTCAAGTCAACGAGCGGATGCGCGTCCAGGTCATGCCCTGGGGCACGTTCGACTCGAACACGCCAGAGGGCGACACCGTTACCACGGTCGTTGATGAGCGGGCAGTGGCCCTGATGAATGCGGCATTCGATCAGCTGCACCGCTCACGCAAGGTCGACATGTTATTCGACTTCGAGCACCAGTCGGAAGGCGGCCCTTTCAAGCGTGCCGATGGACTGGCACCCGCCGCCGGGTGGATTCGCCACGATGGCCCGGGGTTTGTCGGCGTTCCCGGCGATGGCGTCTATGTCGACGTGGACTGGACGCCGCCGGCCAGGGAGCTCATTGCCAATCGTCAGTACAGGTATCCGTCGTTCGTCGGCTACCTGCGGGAATCGGATGGCCTGGTAGTGGCCGTCAAATCGGTAGGCCTCGTCAACGAGCCCGCGAATCCCGTGCGGCCCGTTGTGAATAAGCAGGCCCAAACACGAAAGGAGTTCGCCATGAAGTCTGTGCTCGCGAAGTTGGGCCTCCCGGAGACTGCCGACGAGACGGCGGTTGTCGAGGCCATCAACAAGTTGCAGGAGTCGGCCAAGCCGAAGACCCCTGAAATCAAGACGACGCTCTGCAAGACGCTGAAGCTGGCTGAGGATGCAAAGGACGACGATGTCGTCCAGGCGGTGAACAAGCTGGCGGAGGCAAAGCCCGCGGCTTCCGCGTCGCCCGGCGAGGAGTCGCTGAGGGCCGAGCTCACCACGGTCAAGAATGCCCTGGCCGAGAGCAACAAGACGCTGGCTTCGCTTCAGGCCAGCAGTGTGGAGCGCGACGTCGAAGAACGAATCCAGACGGCCCTCAAGGAGCGAAAGCTTTGCGAGGGGATGCTGGTCGTGAACGCGGATGGCAAGAACTTCTATCGCGAGTTGGCGCGCGACCAGAAGGCGTGGGACCTCTGGTACGCGAGCGCCGCCAAGGTGGCGCCTGAAGACGGCCGCGTCGTGACCAACAGCAGGACGAGCTCGCCGGCGGGTCGCATCACCGTCATCAACAAGGCGAAGGGCGAGTTCCGCGAGAACGCGAAGATCATCCCGTGCTCCGAGCGGCAGTACGTCGACCAGCTTCTTCGCGAGCAGGGCGAGACGAAGCTGTCGGACGAGGAGGTCAAGACCCACAGCCTGGCCGGTTGAAATTGCGTCCGTCGAGAAGGGTTGAGCGATGGCACTGTCCGGGACTGAAAAGATCGAGAGCCGTGGCGAAGGCGATCCTGTTGCGTTCGCCGTGAAGCCGGGCGTCACGATCTTTCCCGGCGCCATCGGCGGCATCGAACCGGCGACGGGCCTGGCCAGGCCCTACGTGGCGGGTGATCGACCATGCGGCATCGCACGCGAAAAGGTCTCGGGTGGAAGTGGAGGCGCCGTCGCCGAGTTCTACACGACCGGTGAATTCCTGCTGCCGTCCCTTGACCCGCTGTCTGGCGCAGAGGGCGGTGTTCAAGTGTGGCCGACCGACGATCAGTACTTCACACAGGATGGGGTGGATTCGCCGTTCGCCGCGATCAGCCGCGTGCATTCAATCGAGCGGGCGTGGGTGCGCCTGCTCCCGTTCGGAGTCATGAGCTAGGGCGCTACGGCGCAAGGAGTCAAAGCAATGGCACTGTCTGCAAACGCAATTGTGGAAAGCCGCGGTGAGGGCGGCATCGTCGCCCTTGGCCTGAAGACGGCGACGACGATGTTCCGGGGAGCGATCGCCGGCATTGAGGCGGCGACCGGGTTTCTGCGGCCGGCGACGGCCACCGCCACTCCCGACCGCCGGGGCGGCATTGTCCGTGAGGGACTGGCCAGCGGCTCGGCCGCCAGCGGTTCGGTGCTCTGTGAGGTCTATACCGAGGGCGAGTTCCTCTTGACCGGCTCAGGCTTCGCCCAGACGGACGTGGGCCTGGCGGTGTATGCGTCAGACGACAACACGATCACCAAGACCAGCACGAACAACATGCTGCTGGGAACGATCACCCGCTTCGTCTCGTCGACGCAGGTGTGGGTGAAGCTGCTGCCGTTCGGCGTGGCCAGCTGATCCACGGATGAACCTGGACTGACGCAGAGTCGGAATCTGCGATTGAAACGGAAACCGGAAAACCCGCGAGTGCGGGCGTCAAAGGAGTGACACGATGGCAACGACGATCAATACGGGCGTCACGCAGCGCGGGCTCAACGGGGCATTCTTTCCCCGGTTCGAAGCGGCGATGACGTTGTGGCGCGAACTGTGCTCGCTAGTCAATAGCGACGGAGCGAGCGAAATCTACAAGTGGCTCGGCCAACTGCCGATGCCGGTCGAATGGCGCGGCCAGCGCCGCACCAAGTCCCTGCGGGACTTCGGGCAGACCATCGTCAACAAGCACTGGGAGTTGACCTTGCCGATCGACCGCGACGAAATCGCGGACGATCAGACAGGGCAGATTGCCATGCGGGTTGCCGAAATGGCGACACGCTTCGCCCACCATCCCGACAAGGAACTGATCGATCTGATCGTGGCCGGTGAGACCGCCTTGTGCTACGACGGCCAGGCGTTCTTCGATACCGATCACGTCGAGGGCGAGAGCGGTTCGCAGTCGAACGACCTGACATTCGACGTGGCAACGCCGACGGCGCCGACCGCCGCGGAGTTCAAGGCTGCCTTCTGGCAGGCGGTCAAGGCACTGGCCGGCTTCAAGGATGACCAGGGCGAGCCGTGGAACCTATTCCAGAGCTTCGAGAACCTCGCCGGTCTGGTCTGTGCCGTCCCGGTGCAGTTCCTCGACGTGGCGAGCGAAGTGCTCGGCGCCAACGCCGCGCCGCTGATCTCGAACACGTCGAACATCCTGGCTGGCAAGGCGAAGGTCATCACGACGCCGCGCCTGCCGTGGACGACGAAGTTCGCTGTTCTCAAGGTCGATGATCCGATGCGGCCGTTCATCTTCCAGAATCGCCAGGCGGTGAAGACCGACCTGAAGGACGACGCGGAAGACAAGGATGTGAAGTACATGGCCGACGGCCGCTACGCCGTGGGCTACGGCCTGTGGCAGAAGGCGGTCCTGACCACGCTCACCTGATCCATCGGCGCGGTTCGGACGAGGGGGGAAGCGGCGAGTTTGATTGTTCATTGGACGACGTTTGACCGGCCGGCCCGCTTCGGCGGGCTGGCCGGATCGGAGACAACGCTATGGCACTTTCGGTTGTGAGCAGGACGGGCAAGGATTTCTGGCGGTGCGGGATCAAGTTCGGCACCGAGGCTGTCATCGTCGGCCGCGAGAAGCTGGACGAGCATTTCGCCTCGCCGCCGGGCAAACGCAAGAAGCCGGTCACCGTCGAGCAGACGCTGAAGGAAGACCCGAACCTGGTGTGTGCCGAGGTTCCGGAGCCGAAGAAGGACAAGCCCGGCAAGGACGAGAAGTAACCGACCATGGCTTACGCGACGCTCGACGAATTCAAGCTGCGCATGGGCGATCAGCTCTATGCGCAGCTGACCGACCTTGACGCGGCTACAACCACCGATGACGTGGTCGGCCAGGCCGTTTTGGATGGGGCGCACGGCACGCTGAACGCGTACATTTCGCGCCGGTATGCCGTGCCCGTCGATGCGTCCAATGACACGACGCTGGCACAGTTCCTTCGCAAGCACGTTATGAACATCGCGGAATTCGATCTGTGGCAGGGCCACGCGATGCGCCGCAACATGCATGAGCGGGTGCGCGAAGGCTACCGGGAGACCATCAAGCTGCTGGAGATGATCGCCGCCGGCAAAGCCGATCTGCCGGGAGCGTCGGCGATCCCCGGCGCCACGGCGACGGGGCCATCGGCCGAGGCGACGGGTCACCAGCGCGTGTTCACTGAAGAAGCGATGGAGGGCCTGTAGTTGGATGGCGGTGTCGATCGAGATCAGGCCGGATGCCGAGAGCGACCGGAAGCTCCGGGAAGCATTCGCGCGCCTCGCGGCAGCCGGCAGGGATCAGCGTCGCGTACTCGGGCGCATCGGTCTCTACGTCCGCTCGCGTGCTCAGCAGCGTATTCGTCAGCGGCCGCGGGACTGGGGCCCGCCCACCGGGCGGCTCTCCAAATCGCTCGCGATGGTTGTGAGTGCTTCGGCGGTGAGAGTAGGGTCAAACCTAGTCTATGCGGCCATCCAGCAGATGGGTGGTGTCGTTCGTCCCAAGCGAGGGAAGTTCCTGGCCATCCCGGTCGACCCGACACTGAAACGCCGCGGGGTTTGGCCACGAGACCTGCCGAGCGATTCGATGGTGTATGCGCCGGAGTCGGACATCATGCTCGGTGGAAAGCGTTATTTCGGTCCGGCCCTGGTTCGGGCGGAGGCAGTGACCGCGCCGGGGCGACTGAAGAAAGACGGCACGCGCGGGAAAGATCGCGTGATTCGAAAAAAGGGAGAGGTGATGTTCGCCCTGGTGCGTCGCGTGACGATCAAGGGGCGGCCGTACCTGATGTTCGACTCCGAAGCCCAGGCGTTCGCGTTCTCGGAAATCGAAAAAGAACTCGCTCGCGCGACGAAGGTCCGGTGATACATGGCCTCGAATCCATTTACTGCGATCGACCAGTTGATCGCCGATCAGTTCGAGAACTACGCCCCGCTGACGGCGGTGATACCGGCGGCGAAGCAGCAGGCGTTCGAGAGGCTGGTCGACATCCGCGGGGACCTGGAGGAGGCCGCCGACTTCGGGGGCCGGCTGGTGCTCATCCCGCGCGAGACGCGAATCAACCCTGGATATTCCAGCGGCTCGGCCCGCATCGAGCTCGAGTACGAGATCTTCTTCGGCGTGGGCCAGTTGCCGGTCGAGGCGCTGCGCAAAATCGAGTGGGCCATCATTCAGGTGTGCACGTGCCTGTATTCAGGACGCACATCGACGGGGGGCACTCTGCCTGCCAACCTCGCGGCACCATTGACATGGGAGCAATTCATATTCCGGCGATCGAGCCCGGAGCGCCGTGCGATCGCCAGCGCGTCGTGGAGGGGGAGAGCGTAGGTCTCGGTGGTCGCTGTGTCCTGAGCGATCGCGGAC
>CAZYLK010000099.1:313-21459 GCA_964648365.1 uncultured Phycisphaeraceae bacterium | reverse complement strand
GACCAGGACGGAGACCTCGACAACGACGACCAGACCGTCATGACCGCACTCGTCGCACTGGCATCGACGAATCACGTCAAACTGGCACGAAAAAGGTGTCAGGATGATTTTTGCGGTACTGGTAGGCGCCGGCCGGCCGCAAATCTGTGTGGACGTCGCAACCGTTTCCTGGCTGGCGACGCGCAAAAATCATCCTGACACCTTTTTCTTCTACCGATGCACCTCCACCCGGCACTTCGGCAGCGCGTTGAGAAACTTCTTCCCGTAATGCTTCGTAACGACGCGCGGGTCGAGAATGGCCACGATGCCGGTGTCGTCTTTCGTACGCACGAGGCGGCCGAAGGCTTGTTTGAACTTGAGGATCGCCTCGGGCACCTGGAACTGCATGAACGGGCTGCCGCCGGCGGCCTTGATACGCTCGACGCGGGCTTCCACCAGCGGGCGATCCGGGGCGGCGAAGGGGAGTTTCACGATGATCACGTTGGACAGCGCTTCGCCGGGTACGTCCACGCCGGCCCAGAAGCTGTCGGCGCCGAACAGCACGCACCGCGGCGTGCTGCGGAACGTGTCCAGCATCTGCGTCCGCGGCATGCCGCCGCCTTGCACCAGCAGCGGCATCTTCTGCTCGTCGAAGAATGGTGCGAGCGTGTCCGCGCACTGCCGCAGCATGGCGAAGCTGGTGAACAGGACGAACGCGCGACCCTCGGTCAGTGAGACATAATGCCGGATGCGCTCCGCGGCCGCGTCGATGAAGGGTTGCCCGGACGATGGATCGGGCATTGACGCCTCGACGTGAACGGTGACCAGCCGCTCGAACTCGAACGGCGAGCCGAGCGTGGCCGCGGCCGATTCTTCCACGCCGACGCGCTGGCGGACGTAGTCGAAGCCTTCCGGCCCGTCGGCCGCCAGCGTGGCGGACGTCATGATGACGGTCGGAACCTCGTTGAACAGATGCTCGCGAAGCGTCGGCGCCACGTCGACCGGCTGACCGGCCAGGGTCACGCGGAACCGCCGCCCGGATTCCACCTCGAGCCAGTAGACCCAGTCCGGGTGCGCGTGCCGGTGGAGGGCATCGACCGATTCGGCGATCTCGTGGCAGCGTTCGATGATGCCCGCCAGTTCCGACTTGTCGCCCGCATCGTCGAGGTTGCCCTTCGTATCCGTGTCCTCGAGCACGTCGGCCAGGTCGCGCAGGGCCGGCGACAGCACGTTGTCCACCTCCGGCGGTGCAGCGAGCCGGCCGTTGGGCCGACCCTTCATGCGTTGCCATTCGGCGATCTCGACAAAGAAGTCCTCGCCCGCGTGCCGCGCCCGCGACAGGGCTGCCATGGCGTCCTTGTCGGTGATGGGCCGCAGCAGGCCCTTTTCCGTCTTGTCGTTGTAGAGCACGTTGAACAGGTAGGGCAGCCGCGTGCTGGAAACCTCCGCACCCAGGTGATCGCCGGCGACGTCTTCGATGGTGTGTGCCTCGTCGAGCACGACGGCGTGATACTCCGGCAGAAAGCCCCGCCCGCGCAGACGCAGCGCGAGGTCGGAAAAGAACAGGGCGTGATTGACGACGAGGATCTTCGCTTCCTCCGCCCGCCGCCGCGAGTATTGATAGAAACATTCCTTATAGGTGGGGCAGCGGCGGCCGAGGCAGTCGCCCGCGTCGCTGTTGACCCGCTCCCAGACCGGCAGCGACGGGTCGAACGGCAGATCGCTGCGGGTGCCGTCCTTGGTCTTGTAGACCCAGTCGATGATCTGGTCGAGTTCCTGCCGATGGCGCCGGTCGGGCAGGACGAGGTCCGCGCGCTCGTCGGTCCGCTTGAGACGGCGCAGGCCGATGTAGTTCGACCGGCCTTTCAGCAGCACGGCGCTGAACTTTTCGGGATAGACCGTGCGCAGGAAGGGAATGTCCTTGCCGATAAGCTGTTCCTGCAGGGCGATGGTGTGCGTGCTGATGACGACGCGCTCGCCGGTCCGCACCGCGTGATCGATGGCCGGCAGCAGGTAGGCGAAACTCTTGCCCACGCCGGTGCCGGCCTCGATCAGCGCGTGTTGTTTCTCCTCCAGAGCGATCTCGATCATGCGGGCCATGGCGACCTGCTGCGGCCGGGACTCGAAGCGCGGCAGCTTCTGCGAGATCAGGCCTCCCCGGTCCAGCATGTCGGCGGCGATCATGGCACGGTTATACCGGCGCAGGCGGCGACCGTCGCCATTGCCGTGGGCGTCGACTGGGCCAGCATGGCAGTCGCTGCGCTACTTACTCTCAACCGTCACCGCCAGTGGCGCGTCGTCTGCCGAGTGCGAAATCGCTTCAGAGGCGGTCTGATCGTCGAGCAAGGCCGCCTTGAACAGGGCGACCATCAGCCCGGCCGTCAGGCGGCGCATGCCGGCGCGATCAGAGCCGGACGCGCAGACGAGCGCGGCCGCCCGCGCGTCCGGTTCGTCGAGCACGTCGCCGTGGCCGACGTTCAGCGCGATGACGTGCCAGGCGGGGGCACTCGCCGCGGCGTAGAACTGCTCATGATTGTCCCCGGCCGGGGCGCACGCGCCGCCCAGCTCGGTGCCGATCGCCAGTACAGGCAGATTGGCCGGGAGCGGCTGCTCCAGAACGCGGGGCTGGTTCCCGAGCGGACCGCCGGCGCCGTCGACGGGATCGACGAACGCGATCGCCCGCAACGAGTCAACCCCGGCCGCCGCCACCGCCCACGCCACCTTGCCCCCGCGGGAGTGGCCCGCCATCGCGAGCAGATCCATGCGGCCGACCGCATGCGCAGGCGAGTCCGAAGGCGCGCCGAGCCACGCGATGATCTCTGCGGCGGCGACAGCCTCGTCCGCGGCCGTCGGGCTGCCCAGCAGCGCCGCCAGACCCGGTTCATACATCTGCGGCGCTACCACGACGAAACCGTGGCTGGCGACGTGGCGCAGCATCTCGTCGTACGCGGCATTGCGCGTCATGAAGCCGTGCTGAAACAGGATGAGGGCGTACGCACCGGCGTCCTGCGGCCTGTGAATGCGCAGGGGGCGCGGCGCACCAAACTCGCAGCGCCCGACGTCGACCGTCGTGACGGCGAGCGGGCCGGGGGCATAGACGTCCCCGGTGCTGCGGTACGGCGCGACATCGAGCGGCGACGCCGGCTGACCCGGCTCGACCACGCGGCACGGGGCGGGGGCGCCGCAACCGGTCAGCAGCGCGAGCGGCATGACCGCCGCGAAACCGATCGCCGTTCGATTCATGCTGGTTTCCTGCGTCAGGCGTTGCATGCCGACGTTGTGCGCAGCACTCTACTCACATGCGGCCTGTCGCTGCGTGTCGGGGCACTCTTCGACGCTTACCGTGTGTTCGCCCGGCTCGACGACCCAGGTTGCCTTGACCCGCCCGCGCTCGTCGACCAGAAACGGGACGGGCGCGCCGCCATCTCGAATCAGATGGACCGTGTATCCCTGAGGCAGAGCGGTTCTGACGTTGGCCTTCAAGCGCGACTCGCTGCACGTCAGTTTCACCCGCTTGATGGCGCGGCAGGGATACTCGCATACAACCGTCTCGCCCCAGATCGGGCAGCCGTCCACGTCGATCGTCTGGTAGCCGGTGGTCGGCGGAAACCACCGGGCAACGCCGCGTCCCGCGTCGTCGATGTCGATGCGGATCGGCTCGTCGTTGGCCTGGATCAGCACTTCGGCCCCCTCGGGGAAAGTCGATGCCACCTTCGCTCTCATACGGCCGCCCCAGCAGTCTACGCTGAACGATTCGATCGGGTCGCAGGGGCAGTCGTCCGGCACGCCGTTGCCATTCACGTCCGGGCTGCGCCCCAGGGCCACGTCGTCGCCGTCGTGCAGGCCGTTGCCGTTGCAGTCGAGTTGGGCGTGGAGGTAGTAGATATCCTGTTCACCGTTGTAGGTGGCGGTGTAGGCGATGCGCGGGCCCTGGTTGTCGCTGCGGACGTGGTGGTAGTCGCCCAGGCTGGATGGCGTACGCATTTCGAGCCAACTGTCGAAAATCGGTCCGATGGGCATGTTCTGCGAAAATGTCTGCCCGCCGTCCGTCGAGTACGCGTAGTGCAACTCCGACTGATTCTCGCTAACAGTGTTCCGGGTGTCATGCCAGACGATGTCGATGCGCCCGGTCTCGGGCGCGACGTCCATGGCGGCGAACCATTGCCAGTTGTTGGGCGGGTCGTCGTTGACGCGGATGGGCTCAGTCCACGTGCGGCCGCCGTCGGTGCTGCGTAGCAAGTGAATGTCCGCTCGCTCATGGACGGACACGTAGGTGGATTGCACGATGTAAAGGTTGCCGTCGTAACGCCCTCCAGATTCATCCACGCCAAGGCATGACCTGCCGTTGCGACCGGTGCGGTTGGGGCCGCCCCCGCTCAAGGGTCCGCCGATGTTTGGTGACGCGAGCCGCTGAAACGTGGGTGTACGCTCCGGATCTCTGGCGTCGTCAGAACGACTGACGACGATGCCTCCTCCGATGCTGTAGGCGGCATCGACGGCGTAGACCGCGCCGTCCGCGGCGACATGGAGGGTTCCATTGTCAGGCGAAACCCCGCTACCCGGATGAAATGAATCGCCGCCATCGACCGAGCGGATAAACCCGAATGCCCCCGCAACGTAGATGTTGCCGCGCCCGATCTCGTCAGACCGATCTACGACCATCCAAGGATTGTCCTCGGGTTCCAGGAAAAACCACCCGGCGCCGTCCCACGTTCGCCCCCCGTTGTCCGATCTAAACAGCTCGGCACACAGGCCGCTCGTACAGATGCAGAAGTAGTAGAAGCGGCCGTCCACATCCGCGTCCAGCACCGGGTCGCTCCGGGCCTCCGCAAGGATGCCGGGAAAGCTCCACGTCCGACCGCCATTTCGTGAGAATGCATATCCCGCATCGCGAAACTCATGATTGGCCCGCTCGAACTGGCGCCAGCCCATGGCCATTCGATCGGGGTCCGTCGGATCCACAACGAGCGTCGGCTGGTTGCCCGCGTCGCCGACGATGTTCATACCGTTCTCGTCGACGTTGACTTGCACGCTGACGAATGGCCCCCTACGGAACGTCGGCGAAGCGAGTGTTGGGTGTTCCGATGGCGTCGCCGGCGCGACTCGGGCCGACGCCTGTTGCAAATCCTGGGTCGATAGTCCCAGCGTTGTTAAGATCAGGCACATAGATGTCATGATGATTCCTCATGGCTCCCGCCGTCTGACGGAGGGCCGTGTCCTGCGCGTCGCGACGCGAGCGTCGGTCCGCCGATGTTATGAATGCTCTCGTTGTGGCGGGCGCCTGCCGGCGCTCGCCACGGATCAATTCACATTGGACGCCGCGCGGCCTGGGCACCGGTCACGTCATCCCGTCGGACACGGGAATCGTCACGCGGCCTGCCGTTAGCGGCCCGTGCCCGTCAGCAGTCCGCTTCCAGAGCGCACGCGGCGACGGTATGCGTCCCGACCGTACTCCCCCGGTACTTCACACGGGCCTTCCCGTTTTCATCGGTGGTGCGCTCGACCGGCGTCTGCCCGTCGAGCGTGAACGTCACCACTGTGCGAGGGATCGCTCGTTTGATCGTTCCGACGACGCGTCGCCCGCCGTCCTTGCATCGGGCATACACGCGGGCGTCGAGTCCGCATTCGGACTGCGCGCTGAACGGATTGTGTGCGACGACGACGGTCGCGTCATATCGCCCGTAGGCGAACTGCTCGCCGTCCGGTGAAAACTGGAGCGAACGGATTGCCGATCCCGTTTCCGAGTCGTACGAGCGAAGCAGTGTGCCATCCGCGACCCGCCAGAGATTGAGGGTATTTTCACTGCTCTGGAACGAACCGCTGGCCGATGCCAGCCAGCGGCCATCGGGTGAGAACGCGACGGCGTGGACGTGCAACGGGTGGTGTCCTTCGAGCGTCCGTAGCGGCGATGACTGCCTGGGACGCCAAAGTTTGACCGTCCTGTCCGCGCTGCCTGTTGCGAGCCATTTACCGTCAGGCGAGTACGCAATCGAGTGCACGCTGGCAGTATGCCCCCATAGCGTTTGCAGTCGCGCGCCGTACTCGACGCGCCAGATGATGATGTTGCGGTCGTATCCGGTCGACGCGAGCTTTCGGCCATCGGGTGAAAACGCGATCGATGTGACGGCGTCGATGTGGCCGGACATCGTGCGCATCAGGCGTCCGTCGGAGACTCGCCAGAGCACCACCGAACCTCCGTTCGTGCCGCCGGCCACCAACGCTCCGTCCGGCGAAAACGCAATGGTGTTCAATCCCCCCGAGCGTTCCAAGGTGCCGAGCCGGCTCCCTTCCGGGACGCTCCAAAGCGTCACCGTGGAACTCGCGCTCGTAGCCAGCAGGCTCCCGTCATCCGAGAACGAGACGGACTGGACATCCCACGTCGTATCCAGGGCATGCACGAGTGACCCGTCAGCAGCGTCCCACAGTCTCACTGTCGATACGTCGTCAGCCTCGCCGCCGTCGCTCGCGGACACCAACCATTGCGAATCGGGCGAGTAGGCAACGGAATTCACGCTGTCGGGATGACCCGTGAGCATCCCCGCGGGCTTTCCGTCGGCCAGATTCCAGAGCGAAATGGTGTAATCCTCACTGGCCGCGACCACGGTCGCGCCATCCGGCGAAATCGCCACCGAGTTGATCGCTTCCGAGTGTCGTATGCCCGTCCAATGCAGCGCGCCGTCCGAGACGCGCCAGAGCCTGACGCGATCGTCGCGGCTCCCCGACGCAAGACTCTGGCTGTCGGGCGAAAAGGCAACCGAGTAGACGTGGCCCATGCGATCTTCCAGGCTGCGGATGGGTTCACGGTTCGGGAGGCTCCATAACCGGATGGTCTGGTCGGCGCCGCCCGATGCGAGCCTCTGGCCGTCAGGCGAAAACGCGACCGAGAGACATCGGTTCTCGTGGCCGGTGAGGGTTCCCTGCGGTGTGCCGTCCGATACGCGCCAAAGCCTGACCGCGCCGTCCGAGCTCGCCGAGGCAAGCGTGAGACCGTCCGGTGAGAACGCGAGGGCGTTGACCTCGTCTTCGTGACCAACCAGCGTGCGCAACAGCGCTCCGTCGGAAACCCGCCAGAGCTTCACCAGCGTGTCCATGCTTGCCGACGCGATCATCTCGCCGTCAGGCGAAAAGGCGACCGAGGTGACGCTCTCGGCATGTGCCTCGGCCATCCGCGTCCGACTCCCATCCGCGACGCGCCGTATCCAAACGGAGCCGCTGTATTCACCAGTGGCGACCAGTTGGCTGTCCGGAGAGAGTGCCGACGCCGTCGCACCGTCAATAAACGTGCGCAACAAGACGCCGTCCGTGGCTCGCCACAGTTTCAACGTACTGTCCGCGCTGTCGGACAGGACGAGTTGCCCATCCGACGAGTATGCGACCGACGTGACCGGGCGGTCGTGCCCGCCTCGCATCCATTCGACATCAGGGCGGCGTTCAGCGGCGGCCGTGCCGTGGGAGAGGAAGAATGCTGCGCCGCACACGGCGTGCGACATTGCGCGCAAGTGCTTGCGCCTGGGGATTCCGCAATGCATGAGATGAACTCCCGAAACCCGTGTCGGCCGCCGTAGTATGAACAGGCGATCGCCCGCAGCCGATGACAGCGAATGCGCCCGACAATGTATGATGAATGGGGCGCCAGATGTGCGCGCCCGTCGCTATCTGTGCTCCCGTGGCACCGGCGTCCTGCGTGCTGCAACCCAGCGCCGCTTCGGCCGCATCGTCCCCCGCCGGCTCGGATATTGCAAATCCACGCTGCGCAGGCCGCACGCCCGCGCAGCCTCACCTGGCTCGTGCCACCGAGAGCCGGAGGTACCATTGATCGTAGAGTCTGGCGGTCCCCGAGTCAATCAGTAACTCGGGTTGAATCCTCAATCGCGTCTAGTGTCGGCGGCGCGCCCTTGGCGGCTCAGCCTTCCGCGCGGCTGCGTAAGACGTTCGCGGTCGGTCTGATCAGGTCTGACCGACCAGCTTTGTTGTCGGTCGGCGATTGTGCGTCAGTAACGACTTGGCGTTTGAAACGATATCCGCTCTCCCCACGCCCACGAGTTCAAAGGCTTCGTCTGAAGTTTGCGTTGATTTTGGAATGCGGCGGCAGGTCATGCCGTGGACGCGGATGTCGCCGGCTTCCGCGGCGGCTTCGGCGAGTTCGGCGTGCAGGCCGCCGATGTAGTTGTCTTCGACCGTGAGGATGACGCCGCCCGATTTCGCCGCGGCGTTCAAAATGGGCTGCGCGTTCAGCGGGAAGCACCACGCATCGAAGACGTTGCATTCGATGCCGGCCGCGCGCAGTTCTTCGGCGGCGGCAAGCACGGTGTGAAGCATGTAGCCGGAACTGACCAGCGTGAGCTTCGGTCCCTGCCGCAACTGTTTGCAAACGCCCGGCTGAAAGGTCTCGTCAACGGCATACAGGAACGCCGCGGCCGGGCGATGGGTCCGCAGGTAACACAGGCCGTCGTGGTTGATCATCATCTCGACGCAGCGGTAGGCGCAGATCGGGTCGGCCGGATGGAAGATGATGCACGCCGGCTGGCCCGGCCGGGCTTCGACCCGCGTCATGCTGCGGAAGTAGGCCATGTCTTGCAGCGACATCTGTGATGGCCCGTCCGCGGCCAGCGAGACGCCCGAGTGCGAGCCGACGAGCTTGACGTTGGCCCGCGTGATGCTGGCCATCTCGACCTGGTCGTATCCGCGGGCCAGAAACTTGGCGAAGCTGCTGGCGAACGGAATCTTCCCGCCGGCGCCCAGACCGACCGCGACGCTGATGACGTTCTGCTCGGCGATCTTGCCTTCGAAGAACCGCTGCGGCTGGCTTTTCTCGAACATGTTGGCGTAGGTGGAGTTGCTGACGTCGCCGTCGATGCTGACGACACACGGGTCGAGCTTCCCGGCCGCGACGAGCGCGGCGCCGTACGCGACGCGCGTGGCGATCTTCTTCTTGGCCAGATCGGCCGACAGCCCCGCAGCCTCCATCGCCTCCGCGAATGGCGGCATCTTCAGTCCGGTATGGCCCCGGTTTTCAACCGGCGATCCGGTATGGCACCGGTCTTCAACCGGTGATCCGGTGTGGCACCGGTTCTCAACCGGCGACCCGGTGTGGCATCGGTTCTCAACCGGTGTCTTCCCATCCCGCTTCCACCCGGCGGCCGAGATGCTGGTCCCCAGCTTCCTGGCGGTCGCTTCCAGCTCTGCGATCCCCTTGTCAAGCAGGTTGGCCGGCAGCGGCTTGCCATGCCAGTTGCCATCGAGCAGCGTATCGACGCCCCAGCCCTTGACCGTCCGCGCCACGACCGCGACCGGCTTGTCCGAACCTCCCACGCGATCGAACGCCGCCGAAATCTGCGCCGGATCATGCCCGTCGATCTCGCAGACCTCCCACCCGAACGCCGCCGCCTTGGCAGCCAGCGACTTCGCGGATTGCTGCTGCGAAACGTACCCGGCCTGACCTTCGCCGTTGGCGCTGAACACCGCGCAGACGTTGGTGAGCTTGTGATCGACGATGAAGTCCATTGCCTCCCATACCTGGCCTTCGCGCGACTCGCCGTCGCCCATCAGCACGTAGATGCGCTTGTCGATTCCGTCCAACCGCGCGGCGAGCGCCAGACCGCCCGCGACCGACAACCCCTGCCCCAGCGACCCCGTGGCGGCATCGAAGAAGGGGAACCCCTCCGCCGGGTTTGGGTGGCCGTCGAGGACGCTGCCGCGCTCACGAAGCGTCGTGAGGTCATCCACGGTCAGCGGACGCGCTTTGGCCTTCGACGTACCCACGACCCCGGCGATGTCCGCATACGCCGCGTAGACGATCGGCACCGCGTGCCCCTCAGAGAGCACCAGCCGGTCCGCACACGGGTTCCACGGGTCGGCAGGGTCGAACTGCATCCGGTGGTACATCAGCTCGACGACGATGTGCCCCAGCGACAGCCCGCTGGACGGGTGCCCGGAGCCGGCGGCGGTGGTCATGCGGAGAACGTGCTGGCCGAGCATGGCGGCCTTGGCGTG
The DNA here is from genome assembly GCA_964648365.1 of uncultured Phycisphaeraceae bacterium. Taxonomy (GTDB): domain Bacteria; phylum Planctomycetota; class Phycisphaerae; order UBA1845; family UBA1845; genus SURF-32. Next base: position 11,487 of record CAZYLK010000099.1, on the reverse strand, counting down.
AATGGCGGCGGAATCAGGCACGAGACGCTCCCGAAAGGTCGAGAAATCAGCCGGCACGGCCCGCCGGCGGCGCGACGCGAGTCGCGATCGCAGACTAGCCCCAGCGCCGGGTGCGGGCAAGAGAATTGCGAGATTTCCGAGATTCTGCAAGAATGCGCTTGACCGGCGTCGGTGAAGTCTCATAATGGATTGAGCGGGGATCGGGTGACGGGAGATCACCCATGGGCCGCCAATCGTCACGCCGACGAGATGATCGTTCAGCGTGCGTTGGAAAGGGACAGCATGTTCGGCCACACCGGCAGACTTGCGGGACCGGGTGTTCTGATCCTGCGGAAGCAGAACGGTGGCACCGGCGACGGCGGGGCCATGGTCCGGCTGGTCACAACTAACGCCGCCCTGACCGTCAGCAAGCGCAACGGCCTGGTCGTGGAGGAGAACGCCCAGGTTCGAATCGAAGGCGGCAACGCCGAACTCAGCCTGACCGGGGGCGGGCGCGTGTTCCTGGACGGGCGAATCTTTGGCGAAGGGGGTCGGCTGACGTTCGCAGACGGCCATACCTACATCACCGTCGGCACCGGCATGATCGTGGGATATCCATCTTTGGACATCACGACCGACGTGGACGGGTACCGCTACAGCACGCTCGTGCTGGGACCGGGAACGTCCATACGCGGCAACGTGGTTGTGACCGTGCCCCTGGTCAACAACGGTGTGGTCAATCCGGACCACCCTGACGGGGGCGCGCCAAACTCGATATGGCTGCGGTGCGCCCCCAAGATCGGCGCCGGCGACTGGGTCGTTGCCTGTACCGACGGCGAGGCCTGCGACGAGGACACCGTCAACCGCCTCATTGTGGAAACACCGGTGGTGGGATCGGGCAACCTGACCATCACCGAGTACAGCATCGCCGAGATTCGGCGTCACTTTTCCCTGTACGGGAATCTCAACGTGTCCGGCGCCGTGGCTGGGATTCTGGTCGACGAAAACATGATGTTCGACGTGGACCGGTACACGTACGTGTCGTGCCCGGAGTAGTATTCTGTTCATTCGGTTAGGCGGGCTCGGCCGTTGCGGCCGGGCCCGCCTCCACCTTTGGATTGTTCACCATGCGAATCGACATGTTTACCTCGGTGCTGCTTTTTGGGATCGTGCTGACATCGGCAGGCGATGCGCAGCTTTGCGGTGTACGGGAGTATGGCTGGACCAATGCCGTCGGCGGTGAGGATTACGACATCCTTCACGGCCTGGTTGCGGATTCGTCAGGACGAGTCTATGTCACCGGGGCATTTCATGACAGAGTCGACTTCCGCCCGGACAAGAAGCGTGACCGACACAAGGCTAAGGGTGGAGCCGCCTTGTTCCTTTCCTCGTATGCAGCGGATGGGAGCTACCGGTGGACTTTGTCGCTGTCCCATCCTGCCGGGAGCATCGCAGCAGGAGGACTTGGGGCGAGCTACGCGGACGATATTGTGGTAGCAGGTCAGGTGAGCGGAAAAATGGACTTTCGTGCCGGCCCCGGTCGCGACATTATCAATTCCTATGACAGCGCTAACGACGCTTTTGTTTCAGTGTATACGAGTACGGGTACCCAGAAGTGGGCGCGTATATTTCGCGGGCCCGGAAACGACGTTGCCCGTGCAGCGGGCGTGGACGCGTCTGGAAAACTATTTATAACGGGCAACTACTCCCAATGGACAGATTTCGACCCCAGTCACGGTAAGGACATTCATATGACCGACGGCGAGGGAAGCACATTTGTAACAAAACTATCGCAGGACGGATCGTACGCCTGGACCCGTACCTTCCCGGGCAACGGTCTGGACTATGGCGAGGCGATCGCGGCTGGTCCGGACGGCGAGGTTGTCGCCGTAGGCATTTTCAGAGGCGAGACGGACTTCGACCCCAGCGAAGGCGTAGACTTGCGCCGAACCGCAGGGGAGACGGACATCTTTGCCGTCAAACTGAACGCGGAAGGAACTCGCGAATGGGCCTACACGATTGGCGGAGTCGATTACGACTTCGTGCGCGGCGTTGCCATTGATGATGACGGATTTACCTACGTTGTCGGTAGCTTTCGCTTCACCGTAGAGTTCGATCCCGACAGCGGCGGTGAGTTGCGCCACGCGGAAGGACTGGACGCGTACATGGTCAAGCTCTCGCCGAGTGGAGCAGTCGTATGGGTACGAGTGTTCACCGGTCCTGGCATCGAGGCGGCGCACGGCGTAGCCCTGCGGCCGGATGGGCTGATGGCTGTAAGCGGCACGTTCACGGAGTCCGCCGATTTTGATCCGTCAGATGGGGTGGATTGGCGCGCGTCTCGAGGAGTCTACGATGCTTTTATCGCACTTCTGACGATCGATGGCGATTATGTGGGTGTCGAGACGTTCGGTGGCACAGACCGTTCCGGCGAAACCGCCCGGACCATCACATTCGATCCGGACGGCAACTTGGTCGCCGCGGGTACCTTCGACTCGTCCGACTGCGATTTTGACCCCACGACCGGTATTGACCTCCGCGCCGGCACCAACGACGATCCCGATGTTTTTACCACGAAGCTCTACTGCGGATCCTGCACGTACGTCGAGCGGCACAGCATCGAACTTAAGGCGCAGCGCAAGCTGAAAGCCGAAGTCCGCGCCCTGATCCCCGGCGGCCGCGCGACGGTCGAATGCACCCCCACCGACCCGCCCGGCGAGCCGATCGAGACCCGAGTCAACATCGATGGCGACAACACCGGCAAGTACAAGCTCAAGAAGCTCGCCAAAGGCGAGTACGCCTGCGCCATCACGGAAGTGCGCGACGCCGAGGGCGACATCGTCTGCGACGAACCGGCCGGCAAGCGCGTGGTGAACGTGAAGTAGCTCTCCGCAGGGAAAAGGGGGAAGATGGGAGTGAGAGACCAAGTGAAGGGGCGGGGGAGGCCGGTCAAATGTGGGAGGCGTGGCCCCGGACGACGAACCTGTGCCTCCGCGTTCTCTCGCGTTCTCACTCCCGCACGATTTGATTCCCTCATTGCCAAACCTTGCTCAGAACACGCTGTCCCCCCGGCCCCATTGCGGGCGAAATCGTACTGGAGACTCTTGTAGAGGATGCACGCGCCCCGATCGTCATTAAAGAGGACGGCGAAGGCGGGCTCCAGCCCAGAGGCGGTAGTGACGATCCTGAAGCCGCCGCGGATGCTCCCCTCGTTGGGTAATGCGAACCACATGTCGGACGCGAGCGTGAACTCCCCCTGCGGCGTGCTCAGTTCCGCCGGGCCGCGCCAGACATATCCGAAGTGCGTACCGTCACTCCTGAACCACACGGGTTTCCAGTCCCAGCAGACCAGCCGACTCGTGAACGGGTGATCCGTGAGGCACCGATGTTGGCTATCGATCCGCAACGCGTGAAAGCAGTCGGGCTTGCTGGCGCCTGAAGAATCCTGTGGTTTCGTGATCGGCACGTGAGTCTCACACCAAACCCCCGGAACCGGGGCAGCAGCCGCACTTATACGCCCTCGGGCCGGAAATACCACCAAGACGATGGTCCGCACGGTCCGGCGGCGATACGTGGCCAAAGTGGTCGTCACGGCGCCGTCGGCGCGGCGGCGCCGGCCAGCATCATGAGGAACGCCGTCAGCGCGGTAGCCGCGTGGAGCAGCAGGGGGGTGAGGTAGGAATTGGTGCGGAGGGCGATATACGCCAGCGCCACGCCTCCCGGCAGGGACATCAGCGCTTCGCGGGCGTCCTTGCCGATGTGGATGACGTAGAACAGCAGGCCGGACGCGAGGATGGGCACGGCACATCCCTCCGGCAGGCCAAGGAGGCGGCGAAGCGCGGTGCCCGCTCGCGCAGGGCACGGCGTCGCAACGCCATCCGGCGCGTTGACGGGGGTCGGCAAGTCCGGCTCGCCGGTCGCCAGGCCGAACCAGCGAACCCATCGCACCCACGAAGACCCGGTGCGGTTCGCGCGCGCATCAGGGCTGGTGACACCGGCGGCCGCCACGACTGACTCCACCCGCGGCCATCGCCGATCCAGCCGGAGCATCGACAGCATCCAGCCGTGGAAGAAGAAGTGCTCGGCCGAGAGGTTGACCGCGTAGTAGTAGAAGAACGACGCCCCGTCACGGCGGAAGTGATCGACGTACCACGAAGCGATCTGCGGGCTGCGGACCATCCAGACGATGCCGGGCAGCGCTACGATCCAGCCGACAACGATGATCCGCCAGCCGAAGACGTTCGGTCGATGCAGCCCCAGATTGCCCGGCCGACCGGCCTTCAGCAGTCCCGCCAGCAGCCACGGCCCCGCGACGCCCACCAGCAGAAGATAGGTTCCGTGCGTTGCGTTGGTGCCGGTCACGCCGACGGCTGCGACCAGCCCGCGGACGTGTTCCACGCAAACGCCTCGAAACTCGCGCCGCCACGACTCCAGCGGCGCACGCGGCACGGCCAGGAAGACCACGACGTACGTCGCGGTGGCCGCGACCAGCAGGGCGCGCAGTAGTTCTCGTTTCCAGGAGGCCACTGGGACACGCGATTCGTCAGTCATTCATCATCCGACGGGTCCGACATGGGTACTGGCGCGGGTGGGCTTGCCGCATTTGGCATTGGGCGCCGGGCACAACATCACCCCGCTTCGTCGGCCGTCACCTCCGCGCTCGTCTTGGGCGTCTCCCATACCTTGACCCGCTGAAGCCGGGCCGGATCGAAGCGCCCGACCAGCCGCGACCAGATGACGGCCGCGATGTTCTCGACGCTCGGGTTGAGCGTGGCGAACTCCCCGCAGTCGAGGTTCAGGTGCTTGTGGTCGAAGCGGTCGATGGCGTGTTCACGCACAATCTGCTGAAAGAGGTGCAGCGGGATCACCCGGCCGTGCGCGGCGTCCGGCGTTCCCCGGACGGCCACTTCCAGAACGTAATTATGCCCGTGCCCGTTGGGGTTGGCGCATTTGCCGAAGATGCGCCGGTTTTCCTCGTCGGTCAGATCGTGACTATACAGGCGGTGCGCCGCGGAGAACTCGAATCGCTGCACGACATCCATCATGGGCCAGATCCTTCTACCGGCGACAAAAACAAGAGATTCGGACAAAACCAGTTCCAGCCGCTCCAGTCGTGCGGTCCCCCAGTCGAGCGGTTCAAGGCCGTTCCACAGCACCGGCAGGACGGCGCCGGCGGATGACGCCGGGTCATCTGCGAGCGCGGCCGCGCGGATGTCACCGATGCATCCCCGCACGCGCTGATCGACGAGGGTGATGTCGCACAGATACCCCGTGCGGGCGTCCACGCGACCGCTCAACGTCACGCGGACCGCCAGGTGCGGCGCGACCGCATCACCGGCCGGCACGCCCAGCCACGAGTTCATTCCGGCGGCGGCTGCGCCGTCGGGGAGCAGGCAGAATCGGATTTCGCGCGTCAGTTGCATGGGTACGATCGCTAAGGCTGCGAACAGCGCGACTCACTATGATCCCACGAATGTGTTGCGACTGTCCAGACGACGCAGCGCGTCGGTGCGGTTGCTCTCCATCACGCACGGGAGCGAGCCTGACGGCGCTGCCTGGAGGTGCTCGAAACCGGCTGGCGACTGCCGCACGAAGCGGGCGTAGCGCCAGGGCTGCGCCGCGGCCGCCGGGCGCGGAATTGAATGTCAATTCGCTTGTTGAGGGCTGCCGCGATGCGTTGGAGCAGGCGCAGCGAGTGGCCTTGATAATCACAATCCTCAAGCCGAGCGATGACCGGCTGTGACGTGCCGACAAGGCGGGCCAGGGCGGCTTGGGTCAGATTGGCCTCGGTGCGGGCATCGTAAATGAGCTGCGCCACCCGCGCGTTCAGCGATTCCGCCTCGATCATCGCCCGCAGCTCTTCGTCGTTGCCGGTCAGTGCGTCCAGGATTTTCAAGGCGTCTTTAGATTTCGGCATGCGCCAGATCCTCTTCGGCTGTGTGTCGGTCCGAGTCTTGCTGAAACCGCTGCTTGCGCACGAGCGCTCGCTCGATCTCGATTGGGGGCACGACACCCTCTTTGGTTAAGCCGTGTGCCAGAACGACAAGATCCCGGCCGTGGGGGAAGTAAAGTATCCGGTAATGAACGCGGCCTTGTCGGGCACGAAGTTCCCGAATACCGTCCCGGAGCACATCGGCGTGCGGTCGGCGCAATTCGTGACCCAGCATGGCGAGCATCCGCAACTTCGCGACGCACCGGGCGAAGGCCCGCCGGTTCTCCCGTCGAAGCTCCCGCAGCCAGTCGAGCACGGGGACGCGGCCGTCGGCCTCTCGATAAAACACGACGTCCGCTTTCGGCACTCCAGGCTCACTCAGTCATTATATCAAATTTGCGATCAGTCGTCCACTCGAGACCGAGGCGCCCAGTTCTCGGTCTCCTCACTGGCATACATACTCCGCACCGTCCTGCGCCCCGCAGTCCCAGAACGCCTCCGCCGTGCCGCCGCCCGGGCCGAGACCGAAGAACTTCGCCTTGCCCTTGCCCCGGTCGTTGAGCGTGCCTTCGATGCGGCGGCCGTCGGCTTCGACGTGGTATGCGTCGCCCTCGCCGCCGCCGACGAGTTTGACTGTCAGCTTGTGATCGACGCGGCGGGCCTTGCAGGCGGCTTTCTTGATGGCCTCGCCGCCGCGGCACTGGCTCGGACACACGCAGACGCCGAGCGGGCTGGCCAGCGCCGCCTGCCACCGCGCGTTGTTGACGCCGGTGCCCCGATTAGCGCCGCCCTGCGAATTGCACCCGGCGTGTGTATGGACGCCGATCGCCTCGCCGGTCTCTTCGACGATGATGGGCGAGCCGGAATTGCCGTTGCTCGTGTCGGTCGTGTACTGCAGCGTGCTTGATTCAAAGGAATGGTACGGCCCCGTATGGGTCGTCTGGGCGCGGTTCCACTCGCGCGGAACCCGCGAGTCGGTCACGCCGTGACCCGTGATGCGGATGGTCTGATCCTGAACGGGGGGGGGCAAGGGCGCCAGGTGAAATGCGTCGCCCTGGGCTTCGACCGGCGTCAGCCCCGTGTTCGGGTTGGCGAAGCAGCCGAAATAGGTCCAGTCGCTGCCGATTCCACCGTCCTGGTATTGCAGCGAGGTCCGATCGACCGCGTACTGATCGTCCGGATGCGAGATGCGCGGGTTGCCGTTCGGGTCGGAGAGCGGCACGCGGAAATGCACCTGCGTCAGATAGTTGCAATGGCCCGCCGTGATCATGCAGTTGCGGCAGTCGTCGATGATCCAAGCCGTGCAGGCCGTGCTGCTCTGACGCCAGCCGCGCGCCACGCGCATATCCTGAGACGGCTGACGATCGTCGTCCGGACCGCAGATGCTGGCGCCGAGGCCCCCTGCCGGCGGGCCGGCCGCGAGGCTCTCGACGACGAGCCGGTTGTCGCCCGTGCCGGGGTGCGAGATCAGCTCGATCAACACCTCACCCCCGTTGAAGAAGGCGCTGGCATGTTGCCACTGCGCCAGGTGTACCGCGTTGAGTTCCTGGCTGGCGCCGTCATCGGTAGACGTGAGCCTTACCGTGGACGCTGTGCCCCGTGCGACGCTGCCGGCCAGGGAGACCTCCGCAAACCGCACCTGGAGCCACACGGCCGACGGCTCGCTGACAACGGCGGCGAAGACGACGCCGCGCTCCGTGCCGTCGTTTCGGACGATACCGGAGTCCACCGGGTAGGGGATGACCCGGCGCTCCAGTCCGTCGTCGACCTGTCCGGCAGCGCAGGCGGCCAGCGCCGTACTTGCTAATGCAATTCCGAACCCCCGCTTCGTGCAGCCGTCGTGCATCGCCGTCTCCTCTCGTGGCGTCCGTCGCCGAACGACGTGGGTATACAGGGCACGTGCGTCGGCCCGACGGACCCAACGCCGCACGCGAACCTGCCGTCCGCCAGTGGCTTGCATGATACCGTTCCGGCTCGCTGATCCCAACGGCGCGGGGGGTTGACGCCGTCTCCCTGCCGGCGTACAATTGCATAATGACGCAAACCAGCAAATGTTGCCGCCGGCCGGTCGCGTTCGGACGCCTGATCGACCCGCGCTTCTTCAAGGCGCTGAGCGACCCGAACCGCATCGCCCTGCTGGTGCGCCTGGCCCGCTGTGGGCGGCCCTGCTCGGTCAGCGAACTGAACGCCTGCTGCCCGGTCGACCTTTCCGTGGTCTCGCGTCATCTGGCCGTCCTGCGCGACGCGGGTCTGCTGGAGGCGCGGCGGGAAGGCAAAGAGGTGCGTTATTCCGTGCAATATGACGACATCGTCAAAACCCTGCGCGGCATCGCCGACGCCGTCGAGGTGTGCTGCCCGCCGCGCGATGCTGAAAGGAGCTGATTCGTGAATAGTCCGTCCTCGGAGAAGATTCGAGAAGAAGTGTCGCGCAGTTACACCCGGGCCGTGGAAACGCCAGGACATTCGATGTGCTGCGGCGCCGCCCCGGCGCAGAAGGGCGTCGTGGTGCAAAGCGCCGGCTACACGGCCGACGAACTGAACGTGCTGCCGCCCGACGCGGTGGAGAACTCGTTCGGCTGCGGCAACCCGGTCGCCTTCACCGAAGTGCGGGAGGGGCAGACGGTTGTGGACCTCGGTTCCGGCGCCGGCATCGACATCCTGCTCGCCGGGCGCAAGGTCGGCGCGTCGGGCCATGTCATCGGCATCGACATGACGGACGCCATGATCGAACGCGCCCGCCGTAACATCGCCGCCGCCGGCCAGACGCATGTCGAAGTGCGCAAGGGGACGATCGAAGCACTTCCCGTCGAGTCAGGGACGGTGGACTGGGTCATCTCGAACTGCGTCATCAACCTCTCGCCTGAGAAACCGCGGGTCTTCGCCGAGATCGCCCGCGTGCTCCGGCCGGGCGGCCGCATGATGGTCTCGGACCTCGTTGCCGAAGAACTGCCGGCCGAGATTCGCGAAAGCCCCGAGCTGTACTGCTCCTGCATCGCCGGCGCGATCTCGGAGGCGGCCTATCTCGACGGCCTGCGCGCGGCCGGGCTGGTCGACGTCGAGGTGCGCGAGCGCATCACCTACGATCATGGGCAACTGGTCGGCTTCGTCGAGTCGGAGGTCGGCGGGTCGCCCTGTTGCGGAAGCGATGCGGGCCAGTCGGCGGCCACGGTCGAACGCATCGCTGAGGCACTGGCGGGAAAGGTCCACAGCGCCCGGATCTTCGCGCGAAAGCCATGAGCCGGAACCCGGTATGATCCGGGCGGACGGTTTCCGCGCGGGCGCCGGTTGATGCGCCCGCCGGTTGCTGTCCGGTTCATGCAATTCTGACCGGGCGCTCATCAAATCCAAACAGTCCCGGGGGATGTATGCGGCTCGCCCGGTAGCTGGTGCTCCGGGCCTGAGCCAGCGGCGCCGCGCCTCGGGATCCGCGCTGCGCCCGTACGAAGAGTCCGGTTCCCGACGACTCTCAGGAGGGATTGCAGATGCTTCACAGGATGATGCGGGTTGGATTGAAAGCATTGACCATCGCGGCGCTGGGCGCGACGAGCGCGGCCGCCGACGTGAATCTTGTTCAACTCGGCCGCTACGCGACCGGCGTCTTCGACGACACCGCGGCCGAAATCCCGGCGTACGACGCGGCGTCGAAGCGGGCGATGGTCACCAATTCGTCGGACAACACGGCCGACCTGCTCGATCTGTCCGACCCGCAGAACATCACGCTCATCCGCCAGGTGGACCTGTCGCCCTGGGGCGATGGTCCGAACGGCGTCGCATCGCAGGGCGGCGTCTTCGTGGTCGGCGTGCAGGCCGATCCGAAAACCGACCCGGGCATGGCCGTCTTTCTGGATGCCAATGGCGACTTCATCTCCGCCGTCCGCGTGGGATCGCTGCCCGACATGGTGGCCTTCACGCCCGACGGCCGCTACGTGCTGGTCGCCAACGAGGGCGAGCCGAACGATGATTACGATATCGACCCGGAAGGCACAGTCAGCGCCATCGACCTGAGCGTCGGCGTCGAGAATCTCACCGACGACGACGTGACCCGCATCGACTTCACGGCGTTCAACGGCCAGGAGCTTCCCGGCGTGCGCATCTTCGGCCCGAACGCCACGGTGGCGCAGGACATCGAGCCGGAATACATCGCCGTCTCGGCCGACTCGAAGACGGCCTGGGTCACGCTGCAGGAAAACAACGCCGTCGGCATCATCGACATCGACACGCTGACCGTGACCGACGTGGTGGCACTGGGCACGATCAACCACAAGAAGAAAAAGTACGCCATCGACGCCAGCGACGACGACGGGATGATCAACATCGCCCGCTGGAAGGTGCGCGGCATGTTCCTGCCGGACGCGATCGCCTCATACACCATAGGCCGCAAGACCTACTGGGTCACAGCCAACGAAGGCGACGCCCGCGATTATGACGGCTACGCCGAAGAGGAGCGCATCAGCGATCTGGACCTGGATCCGGCCGCTTTCCCCAAAGCGGCCAAGTGGCAGCTTGATGAAAACCTGGGCCGTCTGAACGTGACGCTGGCTCAGGGCGACGAGGACGGCGATCTGAAATACGAAACGCTGTACTCGTTCGGCACGCGGTCGTTTTCCATCTGGAACAAACGCGGCAAGCGCGTCTTCGACAGCGGCAGCCAGTTCGAGACGATCATCGCCGGCGCCTTTCCGGACGATTTCAACTCGGACAACACCGAGAACGACACGTTCGACAACCGCAGCGACAACAAAGGCCCCGAGCCGGAAGCGGTGACGGTTGCCCAGCTTGATGGCCGGTCGTATGCGTTCATCGGCCTGGAGCGGATGGGCGGCATCATGGTCTACGACGTGACGAACCCGAAAAGCCCCGAATTCCTTCAGTACGTCACCAACCGCGACTTCGACGGTGACCCGGAAAACGGCACCGCCGGCGACCTGGGTCCGGAGGGCATGGTCGTGGTCTCCGCGGAAGACAGCCCCATCGGCGCCCCGCTGCTGATCGTCGCCAACGAAATCAGCGGTACGACCACGGCGTATCGCATCGACGTGACGCGCCCATAGCCGCCCGAAGGGGGAAAAGGGTGTCAGGATGATTCGGGGATGAGTGCCGGTGCAGATGTGCAGCGGTGTTTCGCTCGGAGAGGCCGTTCCGCCATGTGGCGAGTCATCCTGACACCTTGCGACGGGCGGGAGAGGGTGTCAGGATGATTCGGGAATGAGCGCCGGTGCAGATGTGCAGCGGTGTTTCGCTCGGAGAGGCCGTTCCGCCATGTGGC
>CAZYLK010000099.1:0-213 GCA_964648365.1 uncultured Phycisphaeraceae bacterium | reverse complement strand
GAGTCATCCTGACACCCTTCATGGATCGCACGCTACGGATTGGCGGAGGCGGGGGCCGTCGGCGGCGGTGAGGGTGTGCTGGCCGTGTTGGCGGCGCCAGGTGGTTTTGGCCTTGCCGCGGTCGTTGACCGTGATGCGCCGGCGGTCGGTGGTGTTGCTTTGGATCCCGCGCTGGCCGGCTTCAGCCGGCCGGCTCTTGCCCCCGGTTTCAGC
>CAZYLK010000098.1:0-21547 GCA_964648365.1 uncultured Phycisphaeraceae bacterium | reverse complement strand
CGGGAACTCGTGATCGGTCGCGGCCGGCTCCGTTTCATAGACATCGAGCGCGGCGCCGGCAATCGTGCCGGCTCGCAACGCGTCGCCCAGCGCCTTCTCGTCGATGATCCCACCGCGGGCGCAGTTGAGGATAAACGACGTCGGCTTCATCATCTCCAGCTCGCGCTTGCCGATCAGCCGCTTGGTTTCGGCGCCGCCGGGGACGTGCAGCGTGACGAAGTCCGCCTGCCGCAGCAGATCCTCAAACGGCACCTGCGCGATGCCCAGTTCCCGTTCCGCGGCGGCGTTGACGACAACGTCGCTGTAGATAAGCCGCATGTCGAACGCCCGGGCACGCTTGGCGACTTCGTAGCCGATGCGCCCCAGCCCCACGACGCCCAGCGTACGACCCTTGAGTCCGCGGGCCTTGCTGTATTCCTTCTTGTTCCACACGTGCTTGCGGATGTCGTCGGTCTCATCGACGATCCGCCGGTCCAGCGAGATCATCAGGCCGATCGTCAGCTCCGCCACCGCCACCGAGTTCGTGCCGGGGCAGTTGCAGACGCGGATGCCGCGACTGGACGCGGTCTCGACGTCGATGGTGTCAAAGCCGCTGCCCGCCCGGATGACCAGCGCCAGCTTCGGCGAGGCCGTCAGCATCGGTCCGGTCACCTTCGTGCTGCGGACGACGAGAACCTCCGGCTCGAGGGTCCGGATGGCCTCGCGCAGCGCATCATCCTTGAGTTGCGGATCGCAGATGATCTGGCAACCCAACCGTTCCAGATCAGCAAGCCCCTCCGGCGGAAGCGTGTCGGCAACGAGTACTTTCATCGTGCATTCCTCCAAACTAAGCGGCCGCGCCGTCGGATCGGCGATGATGTCGACTTCGGGCGTTGCTCCGCCCCCCGGCCGACGACTCCCGGCCGCGCCCCGATAACCAGCACGTCTCGTGCCAGCCGCCGGGCTGCGTCGGCCGACCCCGCGACACGCGGAGCGCCCCCATGTATAGGCAGTTTCACAACGCGAAGTACAGTGATTCTCACCTGTGAGAATCTGTGGCGGCGACCGCAGCGGATTACCGGCCGGCGCCGGTGAATGCGGACCCGGGCGCACGCGCGATCGGGTCGCCGGGGTGCAGCGCCGTAGCGCTTTTCGGACCCGTCGCGGCCGGCGGGGCCGGGTATTCGTGCCGCGGGGACGCGCGCGCTCCGCAGACGCGTCGCTCGGCCAGGCCAGCGACACCGCATGAGGGCCGGGCGGAATGCGAGTATCATCGCCGAGGCACGCGGCGAACGGCTAGACGCGAGACGCCGTGGAATTCAGGACGAGGTATGACTCCGCCATGACCACAGCGAGCCCCCCACCCGCCGGTCCGATCTACCTCGACCACAACGCCTCCACGCCGGTCGATCCCAGGGTGGCGCGGGCGGCATGGCCGTTTCTCGCTGAGATTCACGGGAATCCGTCATCGCGGCACGGCAACGGTCGCATCCTGTCGGACGCTCTGAAGACCGCCCGAGCGCATGTGGCCACGCTGCTGGGGGCCGAGGCACGCGAGATCATCTTCACGTCCGGCGGTACGGAATCGAACAACCTCGCCATCAAGGGCGTGGCTCGGGTGGCTGGCCGAACGCGCGGGCACATCATAACCTCGGCGATCGAGCATCCGGCGGTGCTGAATCCGTGCGGGTACCTGGCAGATCGCGGGTTCGAACTGACCGTGCTCCCGGTGGACGGATTCGGACAGGTCCGGCCGGAGGAGGTCCGCGCGGCGATGCGTCCGGACACCGTGCTGGTCACGATCATGCACGCCAATAACGAGGTGGGCACGATCCAGCCGATCCGGGAAATCTGCGAGATCGCTCACGCGGTTGGCGCGATCGTTCACTGTGATGCGGCGCAGAGCTGCGCCAAGATTGCGACGGATGTCACCCACATGGGGGTCGACCTGCTGTCGCTCGCGGGACACAAGATGTACGCGCCGCACGGCATCGGCGCCTTGTTCATTCGCGACGGCGTCGAGATCGAGCCGCTCCATCACGGTGCGGGCCACGAGCGCGGCCTGCGGCCGGGGACGGAGCCCGTCGCGAACATCGTCGCCCTGGGCGAGGCGGCTCGGATCGCGGTGGAACTTCGCGGATCGTGGTACCAGTCGTCGGAGATTCAGGGTCGTCGCGATCACCTGTGGGAGGGGCTTCGCGCGGCCCTCGGCGAAGACGTACGACTCAACGGCCACCCGACCGAGCGGTTGCCGAATACGCTCAACGTCGGCTTTAGGTCGATCGACAGCCACGCCCTCCTCGGCCGCCTGCCGAACCTGATGGCCTCCCCCGGCGCGGCCTGCCACGCACGCAACGAAACCCGCTCAGCCGTGCTGGCCGCGATGGACGTGCCCGCCGAGTACGCCCACGGATCAATACGATTCAGCCTGGGGCGCACGACGACGGACGAGGAGATCGACCGCGCGGTGGAGATGATCGTTGCGGCCGTGCGGGCGATGCAGGCAACGGCGTGAAAAACGCCCGCTTGTGGCGGAGTGCGGCGTCGCCCTGAGCGGCGCTGCCGTTACGGCTGCACTTCGACCCTTACCAGGCTGGCGAGCCGTTGCGGACCGCCGTGCTGCTTGGTCTCCGACCGATCGGCAACCTCCACAAAGAACTCGAAGAGACCCGTCTCCGTCGGCGCACCGAAAAGGACACCATCCGGCGACAGTTCCAGGCCGTCGGGAATCCGGTCAACGTACTCATCCGGGTCGTCGCGGATGTAACGCTCGTCATCGACGATGGTCCACTCGTAAGGCGGCTTCCCGCCGATGGCAGTCATCGGCCGTTCGACGTGGATACCGCGCCGCATCGGGGGCAGATGCCAGAGCACGTCGCGCTCCGGTCCCATCACCGTCAGCGCCCGCCTGCCCTTGAGTTTGTTCAGGAAGCGATCGGCTCTGCGCGGAAACTGCTCGACGACGTTATCGAGTTCAAAGGAATCTCTGGCCAGCCGGTACAACTCCGCCTCGCCGGTGTCGTGGTGAATGTACTTCCACTTCCGGGTCCGCCAGGACGCCCAGGTCGGCACGTCCTCGAATACCCGAAAGCTCTCGCACATCATCCGCTTGCGATCCGCCTCTGCCGACAGTGGGCGTCCCTCGCCGTAGCCCTCGACGCCCATCAATGACAGCACCGTGGCCGCCACGTCCATGCCGGCCGCGACGATCCCCTCGTTTACGGCCGGCTGCCGCGCCGGTGTCCGCATCACCAGCGGAACGCGGACGCTCTCCTCATACGGGAGCTTCTTGCGGAAGAGCCGGTGCTCGCCCCAGAGATATCCGTTGTCGGACAGAAACAAAAACCATGTATTGTCGCGAAGGTGTTCATCCGATTCCACGAGATCAACGATCTCGCCGATCAGATCGTCGACGGTCCGCAGGCAGCGCAACTGGTTGCGGGCGAACTCGTCCTCCGCACAGGGAGGCGCGGCATGGCAGGCGTCAAACTCAGCGGCTCGTAATCCGACGTACGCCGGCTTGTCAGACAGATCGGCCTCGCCCCACGACCGCCCCCGGTACTCAAAGTCGGTAAAGAGGTCTTCGTATTGGGGTTCGGGCGTTGCGGGGCCATGCGGAGCACGTGTCGCGACGAGCAGGAAGAACGGGCGTTCCTGCACCGCCGCATCACGGATAAAGCTCGACGCGACGGCCGCGTCAAACCGCGTGATGTAGGGCAGGTTTTCGTAGTCCAGCGTTTCGAAGAAATGGGACACGTGGGCGTCGATCCCGGCCTGGCGCAGGAACGGCTCAAGCTCGTCACGCTCGTCCGGAAGGTAAAGCCCGCTTGCAGGGCCGGCGTCCGTCGAGCGGCCAATCCAGAACTCGAAACCGAACCAGTCCTTGAACTTGTGCTCGACGGCGAAGAGATCCCATCCGGGTGGAACGTAGTGGCGCGGCTCGATCGGCTCGCCGTGGACGTCGACGCCGGTGACGAACTGGAACTCGTTCATGTACTTGCCCACGAAGCCCGTGTAGTAGCCCTGCCGCTGGGCGATGACGGGCAGCGCACGGGCATCGTTGAAGCTCCGTGCGGCGCCGCCCTGGATCTGGTTCGACAGAACCTGCGTCTCGTGAGAATAGAACCCGCCCGAGAGCAGCGTGGCCCGAATGGGACAGCATATAGGGTTATTCACGAACGCATTGATGAACAGGATTCCCTGCTCGATCAGACGCTGATTGAGCAGCGGCATGATCTCCGGCGTGATCGTGTCCCACCGCTGATCATCCGTCATGAAGATGACGATATTCGGACCATCCGACGCAGGGCGGATCGGCGGTTCGCCGCCGCGGGCCGAACCCGCGACCGCGGCCGACAACGCCAATCCGCAGAACACAGTCGACTTGCACTGGGTGGGCATCCCGTACGCCTCCTCTCAAGAGCCAACGCCCATTCTACCCGCCGAGGCACACGGTGTCGAGCGTCGCGGCCGCCGTGCGTCTTGTTCAGGGGGCAGCGCGGAGACGAGGCACACGGGCGCTATCCCACCGTTGCTGAGCGACTTGAGACATCGTGAGGCAGACCTTCGCGACCTTGGCGCGAATGGACATGTTAACTCACGATGACGGAAGTGGGACAACGTCAAAGCGGTTGCAGGGGCTGCGCCAGAGTTGGAAGGGTTGCCCCGGAGGGGCCGAACATACCAGATCAGGGCCGAGCGCAGCGCCGCCCTGGGTGACGGGCGGCGTCGAACCACTAGCCCTGTAAGGACGAAACAAGCGGCGGAGGCCGAGAGTCGCGCGGGATTGTGCCGCCCTTTCAGGGCTTGGTCCATCCTGCGCCTTCCACCCAGGGCGTTGCCCTGGGCTGGTATGTTTCGGCCCCTTCGGGGCAACTCTGGGCTGGTGCGTTGCGGATCGTTCCGGACGATCTCGAAGGTGCGTTTTGGTTCGAGAATCGCACGGTGGAAGGGCTGGATTCCAAGGCGCAAGACACGCGTAACGCCCCCGTCATTCGTTATTCGTTATTCGCTATTCGACACTCGCTCTTCTGCTTTCGACATTCGACATTCGACATTCGACATTCGACATTTCCGGCGTCAGACCACATTAAAGTACTTCGCCTGCCGGTGATGCGTGATCAGCGCCGTGGTCGACTGCTCCGGCTCGAGCTGGAACTCTTCGGACAGCGTTACGCCGATGCGCTCGGGCTTGAGCAGCGGCCAGAGTTTGAGCTGATCTTCGAGCCGCGGGCAGGCGGGGTAGCCGAAGCTGTATCTTGAGCCGCGGTATTTTTGCTTGAAGATGAGTTGCTTGTCGCGCGGGTCCTGATCGGCGATGCCCCACTCGCCGCGGATCTGTTTGTGGATGTACTCGGCCATCGCCTCGGCCGATTCGACGCCCAGGCCGTGGAGGTGGAGGTAGTCGGTATAGCGGTCGGCGGCGAACCACTCGCGGGCGATGTCGGAGACTTTCGAGCCGACCGTCACCAGCGAAAACGCCACCACGTCCATCTGATCGTCAGTGACGGGGCGGAAGAAGTCGCTGAGGCACCAGTAAGGGGCCTTGCGCTGGCGGGGGAAGTCGAAGGTTTCCAGGACGCGGGTGTGGTCGTTGGGATCGAAGACGATCAATGAGTCGCCGTCGCTCTGGCAGGGCCAGAAACCGTAGACGGCGCGCGGCTGCAAGATCTCCTCGCGTTCGCACTGCTCAACCAGCTTGCGGTAGATCGGCCGGACCTCATCGTTGATGTAGCGGGCGAAATCTTCCGGCGAGCGGCGGGCCTTGCGATATCCCCACTGCACCTGGAAGAGCATGTTTTCGTTGATGTATGACAGTGGCGCCTTGACGTCGATCTGCTCGATGACGCGGGCGCCCCAGAATGGCGGCTGCGGCACCGGCTCCGTGCGCGAAATGTCCGAGATCGGCGCGATCGGCGGCCTCTTTGGGCCGTCCTCGCCGCGCGAGCGGTCGTCCGCCGTCGGCGGCTCGGGGATTGATGCATCAGCGTCCCGCCCGTCGATACCGTCATCGTCGCCCGCGCCAAAACGCTCGCCCGGCCCGCCCACGCCCACCGGCTCGGGACGCTTGACCGGCGCAGGCGCACTCGTGCGGAACTCCCCGGCCATGATCCGATCCATCAGCCGAAGCCCGTCGAAGGCGTCCTTCGCGTAGAAAAGCGCTCCGCCGTACTCCGGCCGCAGATCGTCCTCGACGTACTTCCGCGTCAGCGCCGCCCCACCCAGAATGACGGGCGCCGCGATGCCACGCTCGTTGAGCACGGGCAGGTTTTCGCGCATCACGACGGTCGACTTGACCAGCAGGCCGCTCATGCCGATGGCGTCCGCCTTGTGCTCGTTGAACGCCTCGATGATCGTGTTGATCGGCTGCTTGATGCCGATGTTGTACACCTGGTAGCCGTTGTTCGTCAGGATAATGTCGACCAGGTTCTTGCCGATGTCGTGTACGTCGCCGCGAACCGTGGCCAGCACGATCTTGCCCTTCGACTGCCCTTCGATGCGCTCCATGAACGGTTCGAGATGCTTAACGGCCGCCTTCATCGTCTCGGCCGACTGCAAGACGAACGGAAGCTGCATCTGCCCGGCGCCGAACAGGTCGCCGACCACTTTCATGCCGTCCAGCAGAATGTCGTTGATGATCTCCAGCGGCTGGTAGGTCTGCATCGCCTCGTCGAGATCGTCTTCCAGGTCGACGCGATCGCCGTCGATGATGCGCCGCTTGAGCCGCTCGCGCACGTCCTTCGGGCGCTCTTTCGTCTTTGTTTCGGTCGTCTGCTGATCCGCAAGCTCCGCCAGCAGCAATTGCAGCGGGTCGTATCCCTCGCGACGGCGGTCGAAGACGAGGTCTTCGGCCAGCTTGCGGTGGTTCTCGGCGATCTTGAACAGCGGCTCGATGCCGGCGACGTGGATGATCGCCGCGTCGAGGCCGCGCTCCCGGGCGTGGTGCAGGAAGACGCTGTTGAGCACGCGCCGCACCGGCGGACGCACACCAAAGCTGACGTTCGACACACCCAGCACGAAGTGAACGCCTGGCAGTTCCGCCTTGATCGCGGCGATGCCGTCGAGCGTCTCCAGCGCCAGCTTGCGATCGTCCTCGTTGCCGGTGCAGATTGTAAACGTCAGCGGGTCGAAGATCAGATCGCCGGGCTTGAGGCCGTGGCGATTGACGACGAGGTCGTGAATGCGCTTGGCGACAGCCAGTTTCCGATCGGCCGTCTTGGCCATGCCCTCTTCGTCGATGGTCAGCGCGATGAGCGCCGCCCCATGCCGCCTTGCCAATTGGCAGATGCGGTCGAGCTTCTCCTCGCCGTCTTCCAGGTTGATCGAGTTGATGATGCAGCGCCCGCCGGCCAGTTTCAGCGACGCCTCCAGCACGTTGACCTCCGTGCTGTCGATCACCAGCGGCACGGTCACATCGGTGACAAACCGCTTCAGCAGGCCGGTCATGTCGGCCACTTCATCGCGGCCGACGTACGCGGCGCAGACGTCCAGGCAGTGGCTGCCGTGCTGCACCTGCTCGCGGCCCATGCGGACCATGCCGTCGATGTCGCCGGCCGCGAGGAGTTCGCGGAACTTTTTCGAGCCGTTCGCGTTGGTCCGCTCGCCGATGGCGAGAATGTCGTTGTCCTGTCGGATGGTGACGGATTGATAGACGCTGGAAACGCTCGGCTCGCTCCGCCACTTGCGGGCGACCGGCTTTCGCGTGCCCACGGCATCCACAACGGCCGCAAGATGCTGAGGCGTCGTGCCGCAGCAGCCGCCGACCATGTTCACGCCGTCCTGCTCGATGAACTCAAGAAGCCAGCGAGACAGTTCCCGTGGCGTCAGGGCATAGTGCGGCTTGCCGTCGACAAGCTGCGGGAGCCCGGCGTTCGGCTGGATGAGCAACATCCGAT
This sequence comes from uncultured Phycisphaeraceae bacterium, assembly GCA_964648365.1. Classification (GTDB taxonomy): domain Bacteria; phylum Planctomycetota; class Phycisphaerae; order UBA1845; family UBA1845; genus SURF-32. The sequence continues at coordinate 13,673 of CAZYLK010000098.1, read as the reverse complement.
CGCTGTGACGGCTCAGGAAGCGAACGTAATCGCTCATCTCCTGCGGGCCGGTGGCGCAGTTCAGGCCGATCGCTTTGATTTCCGGGTAGGCTTCCAGCGCCGTCAGCGCCGCGCCGATCTCCGTACCGACCAGCATCGTGCCGGTCGTCTCGACCGTGACAGTGGTGAAGATCGGAATCTCGACTCCGGCCGCCTTCATCGCATCGATGCACGCGACCACGGCCGACTTGGCCTGGAGGATGTCCTGGCAGGTTTCGACCAGAAACGCATCCACGCCGCCCTCGATCAGCCCGCGCGCCTGGGCGGAATAGCTGTCGACCAGCGCGTCCCACGTGGTCTGCCCCAGCGTCGGCAGCTTGGTGCCCGGCCCCATCGAGCCGATGACGAACCGCGGCTGGCGGACCGAACTGAACTCGGCGATCACCTCACGGGCCAGTTCGACCGATCGCCGGTTCAACTCGACGGTGCGATCCTGCAAGCCGAACTCGCCGAGGACGATCTTGTTGGCCCCGAACGTATTCGACATGACCGCGTCGCAGCCGACCGAGAGGTACGCTCGATGAACATCGCGGATGAGGTCGGGCCGGGTGTCGGTCACGACGTCGGTGCAGTTCTCGTGGCCCATATAGTCGTCGAGCGACAGGTCCGCGGCCTGTACGGCCGTCCCCATCGCCCCGTCGAAGACGAGGACGCGCTCGCGGGCGATTTCCAGGATGTTCGGCATGATGCTTAAAGTCTCCGATAATCACGGGAGGCCGACCCGTCAAAGCCGCTCGATGCTGGGCATACCCGTCCCACACCATTTATCGACGTACAGGTTCCGCGGAGCGAGTCGGGGGCGGACGGGATGCGGTGCCGGAGGCGGCGCTGGGTCGTAATACGACCAGCATGATACGCCAGGGCACGTGATGTGTAAACCGCGGCCAGCGGCTTTGCTTGGCGCCGGGGGTGTTGGTGGGTCGGAGCGCGGATCGAAGGCCGCGCCACCGGCATCCTCAGCTATCGACCGCGCCAGACGGGTTGCCGCCGCGTCCGCCGTGGTAGCCAAGGCGGGCGACGCATCGTCCGCCACGCAGACCCGCGCCGGCTACTCCAGCCAGTCCTCCCAGCGCAGCCCGGAGATGTTCTCGTAGTGCCGTTGATTATGCGTAATCAGCGTAGCACCGCAGGCCATCGCGGAAGCAGCGATCAGGGCGTCCACTTCACCGGTCGGCCTGCCAAGCCGGCGGAGGTCGGCCTTGATGTCAGCGAACACAGCCGCACAGCGTTCGTCGAAGGGACGATATCGACCAGCGTCAGAAACGCCGACACCTTCGTTCGGTTTTCTTCCGCGCGTTTGGAGACTTTGGCGCCGAACAGCAGTTCACCCACGACCAGCGTGCTGACCCCCGCACCCGGTCGGCTCGCGCGCAAGCGTTCAGCCACATCGCGGTTGCCGTTCAGGTAGGCGATGACGATGTCGGTATCAAGATGGACCATTCAGCGTCGTTGTCCGTCCCTGGTCCCGCCCGCGATGGCGGAGGATCTCCTCGAAGATCGGCCCGAGGCTTAAGTCGTCCGACCACGATCCGCAGAGCTGATCCAGCAGTTCGTTCTCCTGCGCGACAGTACGCTCGCGTAACGCGACCACGACGTCCACTTGCGAGCCGCTCGGCAGGTCGGTGACGGCCCGATCCAGATCGATACGATTCCCGTGTAGTATGCCGGTTACTTTGACGACCAACATAAGCCCTCCGTCATCCCGATGGGGCGCGGCTACCTGCCAGTTCTCCACACTATTATATCATGCCTCCGATCATTCGTCGACACGTCGGTGCTCCAAGACCGGATCATGCTGCCTGCAGACCCCGGCTTGAAAGCTGCTTTCAAGCCGGGGTTTGACGGGGTTTGACCGCGATGGCGCTTCACCCCGCTCCACCGCCCGAGTACTGTGGCGTGATGGAACTCCCGCGTGCCCGCTTGGGAGGCCTGCGGGGGCCTGCTGGAACGGCGGCCCTGTCGTCGCTATGATGGTGGGAGAGCCGTAGCGGATCGGCTGCCTGCGATTTGAGCTTGTGACGGCACGCGCGACGGATGGGTTCCGGCAGCCAATCTCCCAGACGCGGTTACGCTGAGATTCAGGGCCTGGACCCGAGAAGCGGCGAGAAGGCGATCTACAGGCTCTCGATCAGCGAGTTCGAACGGTTCCGCAAGTATGCGCCTACCGTAAAGACGGAGGTCGACCTGCGCTGCGTGCCGGAGGTTCTCAAACGGCCCGTTACGGCGTTCGAGGGGATCCGAGAGGTTCACTACACCGAACTGGGCCATCCGGAGCACTTTGATTCGCTTCCCGAGTCGAGCGGGCTTTGCATCTGCGGTTCGCCACGAGTCGTCCAGCGGCCGGGTGTTTTCTGCGTCTTCGCAAGTGCCGACCTTATCATCATCGGCTGGGATTGGTACGACGCAGATGCGGAGGAGCCCGACAAGCCGAGGTTTTGGGAAACAAGGTTCAGGCGTCAGGTATGGCCGAAAAACTAGACATCGCAGCACTGCTGGCAGAGCCGGCCCCCGCGTTCGAATCGCGGCCCTTTCACTCGCCCGCCGGCGACTGCCTTTACTATTATTTCGAAAACGCAGAGCACGTGGCGGACCGAGTCGACTGCTGGCTCACGGTCTATTACGCGACTGACGACCAGCGGCTGGTCGGTTTCAAGCTCAAGAACATCCGTACCCTGCTGAGCCGCTTCGATCAGTTGCACCTCCAGTGCATGGTGCGTCCCGACCGCTGGAAGATCAACCTCAAGGCCGTGGTGACTTCGCTGTTGCACGTGGCGCCGGATCCGCTGGGCGCAAAGCCCGCCTACCAGAACGTGATGCAGATGGTGCTGATACACGCATCCGACGATGCCGTTGAGTTGGAGCCGGAACCGGAACCGGCTTGACCGGTCGGAGCCATGGAAGCTCCACGAGGCATTGAACTGCACGACACAGACCCGCAAGCGCAGCACGACACCGTTCTTGAGGTCAGCCTGCCGTGTCGCACGTGCGGCTACAACCTCCGCGGGCTCCGGCGTGACGGGCGATGTCCGGAGTGCGGTACGCCGGTAGTGCAGTCCACCTCCGGCGATTCACTGAGGTATGTGCCGCGGGCGTGGCTACGGCGGGTTGAATTCGGAGCTGCCATTGCGGCAAATTCGCTGATTGGCGAGGTCATCGCCGTCATCCTGGCGGCCGTGGCGGCGGAATCGCGTGTTTCTGTGTGGTTTCTCCTGGTCCTGGTCGGCGCGCCCTTTGTCGCACTGCTCTCGGGGCTTTGGCTCTACGCGACGCCGGAAGGCGGCCGGCTGGAGCCACGGATGTGCCCGCGTTGGCGTATTCGGGCCGGAGTGGTCGCGACGGCACTGACCGTAGGGCTGTTCGCGGCCGCGGCGTGGGCGCCGTTCCGCTGGTCCGCGAGCATCGGGACTCTGGTGCTTGCCGTTCTCGGGGGACCGTTCGGCGTGGCGGGCCTCATCACCATGCGCAGTTTTGCCAGCTACGCGATGGATCTGGCCAGGCGTGCGGGTGACGAAGAACTGCGCCGGGATGCATCGCTCTGCGCAAGGGTGTGCAGCGTGCTCTGGCTTGTATTCGCTAGCGCCTTGGCCAGTGGATCGCTGGCAGTGCCCCTGGTCGTCATCTTCGGCGTGGGCGCGGCCATCGCATTCGCGTTCCTCGGCGTAACGCTGGTCCGCATCCCGGCCCGCGTTATTGTCAGGTTTCGAGAGAGGCAGCAGCGTCCCTCGTGAAGCCCCACGCTGATGCGGCACGGGATTCCAGACGCGTCGCCTTGAAGTTCTGATCGGCGGGATCCCACTGTACCGATCCGTTGCGCACGAGCGCCCCTGCGCGGCGCCGGTGCGCAGTGCGGTTCCTTCAGGGCGCTTCACTGCCCGTCCGCAATTCATCCGCCGTCACGTCGTGCGCCCCAAGACTCCCGGGTTGAAAGCCGGGGCTCTGAGGTTATCGCACACTGCTACTGCCGCCGCGAGCGCTTGATGGGCCGGCGGCGCATCTGCTTGTGAATCACCTTCCAGCGCCGCACCTCCTCCAGACGGGCGCGATGGTCCTGTCGACGCTCCAAGTGGCGTAACTCGCGCTGGAGCTTGTGGTAACTCGCCAGGCGTTCCGGCGGCAGGTCGCCGGACGCGACCGCCGCGACGACGGCGCAGCCCGGCTCGTGCTCGTGGCGGCAATCCGAGAATCGGCACTCGGCCGCGAGCGCGTCGACGTCCGCGAACGCCGCATCCAGCGACGACTCGTCCGCCCAGAGCTGCAACTCGCGCATCCCGGGCGTGTCGATGAGCACGCCGCCGCCCGGCAGGACGAATAACTCACGATGGGTCGTCGTATGTCGCCCACGATCGTCATCGCTGCGAACCGCGGCCGTCCGCTGCACGTCGCCGCCCAGCAGCGCGTTGATCAGCGTCGACTTGCCGACGCCGGATGAGCCGACCATCGCCAGCGTCTTGCCACGCTGCAGATACGCTCGCAACGCATGATCCTCGCCCAGCGCGGTCGCACAGACGGCGTGAACCGGCACGCCGATGGCGACGTCTTCGATCCACGCCAGATGCTGCGGCAGGTCGTCGCACAGGTCAGCCTTGTTGAGCACAATGACCGGCGACGCTCCGCTGTGATACGCGAAGGTCAGATACCGCTCCACGCGGCGTACGTTGAAGTCGCCGTCCAGCCCGCTGACCAGCAGCAGCCAGTCCACGTTGGCCGCGACGACCTGGGCGGCCGTGACGGCGCCGGCGCTCTTGCGCACGCAGGCGCTGGTCCGCGGCAGCACGGCGTGAATCACCGCCGGTTCGCCCGGCTGAACCGCCACCCAGTCGCCGACGGCGGGGCTGCCGGCCGCGTCGCGATTGTGCCCTCCGCGCGGGCCGTCGTTGTGGCCGCCGATCTCCTGCTCGTGCCACATTCGGCCCGCCACGACGGCCGGGCGTATGCCATCCGCCGTCCAGACCAGCCATCCCGCCCGGTCCTGCCGGCACACGCGCGCCGGGCCCAGGCCGCGCTGCGCGTACGATCCAAACTCCGATGCCCGATCCTCTGTCCAACCCAGTTCTGACAAGCTCATCGCACGGCTTCTCCGGGAGCGCGCACACGGCGCCTCCCACTTCTGTGAAATTCAGGAATTGGAATTGACGGATTGAATCACCGTGCGCGATTCACGGCCGAGTCAAAGCCGGAGAGTCCGAGCGGGCTTAAAGCCCGCGGCTCGCTGGCAGCCCTGCTCGCTCACGGTGATTCGGATGAAAGATGTGCCTGCGCAGACCGTCTATGGCTCAGCCGGACGGCCGCGAGGCGCGACGGATTGTCAGGATGTGGCAGTCATCAAGCCGGACTCTACCATTGTTCGGCCGGCGATGCAAATGGCATGTCGCGCCGTTGCGACGTGCAGTTGGTCTTGACGGAATCTGCTCCGGTGTGGAAGACCGTTCGTGCTGAATGTGCGCCTACGCCGGTTTGTTCAACGCCCGCAGCAGATCGCGCTGTTCCACCAGCCCCACGACCTTCCCGCCGCCCACCGGGTCGACAACCGCGAGCGAGCCCAGGTCCGTCCGCCCGAACACGACCAGCAGGTCCGCCAGCGGCATGTCCGCCGGCACCGCCGGCGAGTCGCTGTTGGCGATGTCGGCGGCCGTCACCAGGTCGCGAAGCGTCGGGTCGTAGATCAGGTCGCGCAGGTCCGAGAAGTGGATCATGCCGATGTAGGCGCCGTCATCGTCGACGACGGGGAAGTGATTGAACGCGCTGGATTCGACGAACTGCAACACGTCGTCCAGCCGGGCGCCGGCCTGGAGGAGCTTGGCGTTCGCCCGCATGATGTGGCGTGTCTGCAACGATTCCGGATGCGTGGCCTTGCGGGCCTGACCGAAACCCAGCAGTCGCAGCAGGGCTTCCCACTTCAGGCGGAAGACGGAGTCTCCCTCGACGGCCGACGCCCGCCGACGCCGCATCAGGCTGACCGCCTTCACCTCCCCGCTTCGGACGACGACGTTTTTCAGAGCGACAGGACCGAGCAACTCGAACACGACAACGGCGCCGAGCACGATGGTCTTGAACGTGCTCGCGGCCGCCGCCATAACAAACCCGTCGGGGGTCGACTGCCCCCAGTGCGTCGCGACGAAGTCGGCCAGGCCGATGGCGACGCCCGCCTGACACAGCATCCCCATGCCGAGGAACCGGCCCAGCTCCGGCGACCCGCGCGACCAGGCCACGCCGATCCACGCGCCGCCGATCTTGCCGACCAGCCGAGCCGCGACGTACGCCGCGCCCACCCATCCCAGGGCGGCCAGGTCGCTGACGTGAAGCTCGTAACCCGCCAAGACGAAAAACGCGGCAAACACCGGGCCGCCGATGAGCCGCATGGCATGTTGAAACGGCGCCTGATCCAGCGTGATGTTGGCAAACACGGCGCCGGCACAGAGGCACGTCAGAAGAAAGTTCAATGAGAAATTGAACTGCGACGCCAGGTAGGCATCGCCGCCGCCCAGCGTCAGCAGCAGCGCCAGCAGCACGAGGATGAACTCGGGCAGCGACAGCTTTGCGTGCAGAACGCTCAGCGCAAAACCGATCGCGATCCCGACGGCGGCGCTGCCGAACGTGGTGCAGATGAGGTCCAGCCAGAGCGTGCGCTGTCCCCCGCCGCCGGCCTCAATGACGCCGGCCGCGCCGAGCACCATGAAGAACGCGTGGAAGCAGACGATCGCCATCGCGCTGTTGATGGCCGTCATCGTCAGCACCGCGTCGCCCATCGGACCCTTGGCGTCGTACTCGCGCAGCACGAACGCGGTCGCCGAAGGGGCCGTCTCCAGCGCAACGCACCCCAGCAGCAGGGCCAGCGCGATGGAATACCCCAGCGCCCCCCCGCCGGACAACACCGATGCGGCCGCACACAGCGCGACGACCAACGTGAAGACCGCGACGTGTTCGCAAACGCTGAGCTTCCACAACCGCGCTCCCACGCGGCGCAGATGGCTCGCCTCGAAGACGGCGCCCATTGAGAACAGAATCAGCCCGAGCGCGAGCGTTTTGACCGCTCGCACGGTCAGCGCCGCATGATCCGCCACTGCCGAGGCCGCATCCGGCTCATGCTGGCGTCCAAGAAACGTGAGCAGCCCCCATCGCAGCACCACGCCACCGACCAGATATCCGACGACACGCGGCACGCGCGCGACGCCCGCCAAAGCCCCGCCGGCGAGGGCCGCCACCAGCAGCAGTGAAAGAAAGACGCCGGCGGGCACGGCGGAGACCCCGACCGCGACGCCCGTTGCGGCCGCCAGTAGCGATCGGAATGTCATTCGGCGGCCTCCCGCCGCGCTGCCGTCCGGCGCGCTGGAACTGCGGGGGAGAGACGCTCGGTACGGCCCGGCGCGCTGGAACGATCGGCAGCCCTGCCAACAGCAACCTGTGACCGACGGTCGGCACGATCCAGGAAGGGTACCCACGCGCGGCCCCGTGCGATGCGAGCGTGACGCCGGCCATGCGGCCATGAAATACTCTGCGCGGCCATCGGGGGGATTATGCGAGGGATAGGGCGGGACCGCTACAGGGTGCGGCGCGGGAGTCCTGCCGCGGAGCGTGACAGCGCCGCCGGAGTGGAGCAACGGTCGGGCGGCGCGCGTGGCACGGGCCCGCCCAGGCGGTTCTCGACATCTCGCCCCTGATTCTCTAGCGGGAATACGCTCGCGAAGCCAAGCGGCGTCCGAAACACGCTGGCGCCCTACCGCCACTCCCATCACGGCTTTCGAACGCCGTGCCACGACGGGCGACGCCCCGCCTGATATGTCACGCACCCTCCTACCGCGGCGTGCGCGGCGGCACCGGCACATGGCGGGACGCGGGCTGCGCGCCACGTCGAAAGAACCCTCAAGACAACGCGGGCCGCCTTCACCAGGGCGGCCCGCGGGGAGATTGACTCCGGAATCAGGCGATCACGCGCGGCCGGCCGGCCGGTGCCGGCCGGCGTGGTGTCAGGAGGAGCAGTTCACCGGATCACAGGCGCCGACGCTGAAGTAGCTGACCGGTATCGACAGGATCCCGGGCTGCGTCCCGCTGTCGCCGTCGTCGACGGACTGCCACGTCAATCCCCCGGTGGTGCAGAACCAACCGTTCTCAGAGACGCGCAGCAGGGCGTCGTCGCCGATCACGACGACCGGTCCATCTTCCGCGGCGACGCAGCCACTGTGTTCGTCGTCCCCGATCTGGATCGTGCCGCCATCGATCATCCCGAGGTCGTTGTTCTGCGTCTGCCACACGGCCGGGCCCGTCACCTGCGTGAACACGAGGAGCAGGCCGCCTTCCTCCGCGCCCCAGTGGCCGTCGCATCCGCCGACCATGTCGTGTTCCAGCAGGCATAGCCCAAAAACCAATGGTCCTGTAGTAGCGATGACGTAGGCGTCATTATACATCGGCACGGCGATGATCCCGTTCGGTCCCGTCACGACCAGCGACTCATCCCGCTCGGTATCCACACCCTTCAGGGTCAGGTGGTCGGGGTCTCCGGTGTTGTCGTCCTCGATCGAAGACTCTTTATACGTGAGGAGGATCACTCCGCCGTCGCCGGTGATGGTGTGATCGCCGGCGATCAGCAGACGCCCCGGCTGGTCGTCATCGCTGTCGATCACCATCAAGCCACCCGAGTTGACGTAGGAGTCATGCTCCTCTTCGTTGACGCCGATGACCAGCGTCCCGTCGGGGAGAATGGTCAACATCTTGTCCGAGTTGATCGTGATCTTCTGGGCTCGCGCGATGTCCGCATCCGAGATGCGGCACTCGGCGTCGATGATGGCGTGGTCCGTTTCGTCCGGGATGGCGTCGTTGGGATTCCAGTTGAGCTCGTTGAACCAGTTCTTGTTCTGCGTTCCGACAAAAGTCCGCGTATCCGCCTGGACCGTCGCCGGTCCGGCAAGTTCGCCGGCCAACAGCGCCAGAAGCGCGGCCGCCCATGTCATTCGTGCAATCTTCATATCTCAACTCCTGGATTGAATCGGCTTGCGATATCAATCCGGTAATGGTGAAAGTGGAACCGGCTCGAAGCCATACTGGTTACGGCCGGTCGTCCGTTCCGCGCGTCTAGCGCGCGCCGAAAGCGTTCTGAAACCGTGCAAAGTCACCCAGGTCCACGTCGCCGTCATGGTCGAGATCGAGAAAGCGGCAGTCGCAGAGCCGGTCTACGCGGCCGGGACCGGTGATACAGTCAACGAATGCGCCGGCGTCAGCGAGGTCGATATCCCCGTCGAACTCGGCATCGCCGGTGCGAATCCGCTGCATCAAATAGATGGCGGTATCGGTGTGCTGCACACTGTCCCACCACGTCCAAACCACCTCGCCCCAGTCATTAACGTCGCCGTCGGTGTGACGCCCGTTGTCGTCCGCCAAGCGAAGCAGGACGCGGCCGTCGGGCGTCCACCGGGACAGCCAGGGCTGCCAGTTGTCGCGGTCAACCTCCCAGCGCGTGAAGTACACGTCGCCGTTGTTGTTGATATTGCCGCCACCCGTATCGCCCCCGGCCAGCAATTTCGTACGCCGGCCGTTCCAGATCTCGTATCCTCGGTCGGTATTCCACAAGACGTGACCGCGGTCGTTGACGTGCGTACCGACGGGAAATGTTTCCTGTGTCGGCAGGATGACCGTCTGCCCGTTGGAGTACAGCCGGATATCCCCGGCCCAAGGTCTGGTGCAGAAATCGGTTCGCATGTACGAGATCTGGTCGAACTCGTTCAGGTCTACGCCCTGGTGATAAAGGTCATCCGGGCTGATTTGGACGGAACGCTGCCCATCCCAGAAGAACACCGCAGACCTGATCGACGGACATTCTCGGGCGATATCCCGCACCCACGCCACGTGCCGCCGATCATTGATCGCGGCGGAGCCGAAGGTCTCCACGTTTTCGTCGAACAGGATTTCCTGCCCGTCGATGCGCAGATAGAGCTTCGTCGGCTCGTTATCTCCCTCGCCGCGGCTCAGGATCATGTCCCCGCGATCGTTGATCTCGGCGATGCCGTCCCAGTCGTCATTGTCGGTGGCGTTGATCGTACGGCCGTTGTCGTGTAGCATGATGTCCCAGTCGCCGTCGCGCTCGTGATAGATGATCTGCCCGCAGATATTCATCCGCGGGCTGGTCTTGAGCGTCGGCGAGCGGTCGAACGTGACGATCTCGAATCCCTCCGGGAGATTCACCTGTGCCCGCGCTGGGGCGGCCGTGAGACCGGCAAGCGCAATGGTCGGCAATACCAGAGCAAACGAACGACGACGATGGATCGATGCGGCATCCATGTTCTCTCCCGACGCACAAGACAGGCGACGCGGACCGGGCGACTCCGCTGCGGTTTCAAGCGACTGTCAACTCTACTCTTCTTCCTCGACGCAGAGTGCGCCATTAGTGACGATGCCCGCCCGAGTGGTCATCGTAACCGCGTTGACGGAGGTGATGGCGACCGAGTCCGTGCTGACCACGTAGGGCGTGCCGCCGGCCGTGAACGACAACGTGACGCCTTCGGTGGCTGCGTCCAGCGTCAGATCATCAATGGTCACGTTCTCCGACAGCGAGATCGTTGTGTTTGACGCTGCCGCGTCGATCGTCGCGTCGTCGTCCGTCGTCCGCGGGTAGCACAGTGTCGTGCAGAAGGGCGGAGTGCGAACCCAGTGCCCCTGCGTACTCCAACCTCCGCTCCCCGACATGTCGCCGACCCACGCATACGACCCGGCCATCGCGGGGGCCACCGCGACCAGCATCACCATCACACCGAGCATCACCATCCTGACAGCCGGCGGTCCTTCCAACAACAACCTTCTCAACTCTCGCATTGTACATCCTCCAAACGGGATTTACGACGCCGCGCGCCGGACGTTCACCGAACGTCCACAAAAGGCACGCGAACGAGCAAGTTCCTTCATCGAACGACGAGTCGCTAGGGGCATCCGACACCGAACGTCCCTTCGCAGGCCGCGCCGGCGCGCAGCATCCCCGCACCGTAAAGCGAGCATCGCCGCCCGAAGCGACGGGCACTGCTGCCGGATCATGTTGTTCCACGCGAGTCACCCGCCGACATCCACGACACACACGTCGCCGGAACGCTTGCGCGAGTGGCGAGTGGCGAGTGAACTCACCCAGCGGGAAGGCTGACCTTTTTGCACCCCCCGCTTACCCTTGACGACCGGAACCCCTCCCTCTCTCTGCCTTCGAGCGGATCCCAGCTATATCAGTATGCACCAGGAAGACCGATAAGTCAAGGGGAAAATTCCGTCACGAACAGATTTGGATGCCATTTCGGCTGCGGATGAGCCGCCAGAAGCGCTAGGGCACGACCGGAACGATAACGGTTCACGCCGAGTTGGTGACGCGACGTTTCAATGGCTCGGTTCTCACATGGACGCCACGCACTCTGTGAACCGGTGCCGCGGTGAGGTATAGCTGCGACCGGCCCTTGAGAGACCGCCATGCCTGGATCGTTACACCATCGCCAACGCCGGCTCCGGCGCCTTGAGCGGTTGCGACTTGGGCGCTCGATCGACGCTGCGTTTGAGGTCCACCACGCGCATGGCTTCTTCGACAGTCGTGTTGCCGCGGGCCACGGCGATACGGGCGCGGGTATCGAGTGGGATCATGCCTTCGCTGATGGCCTGGGCCGCGATGGTATCAGGCGTAGCCGATCGCTCGACGAGCGCCGCGATGGCCGGGGTCATGGTCAGCACCTCGAACAGGCCCATGCGGCCGCGATAGCCGCATCCGCTGCAATGCTCGCAGCCGCGCCCCTGCCGCAATACCGGCTCGATGCCACGCGGCATGTGGGGCCGGATGTCGTCGAACATCGCCAGCCGGGCGGTCGGCTCCAGCACCTCGACGCACTCCGGGCAGACCTTGCGAACGAGGTTCTGGGCGATAACCCCGCGGAGCGCTCCCGCGAGCAGATGGCTGTGTACGCCGAGGCCCAACATGCTGTGAATCGCCCCGGCCGCGCTGCTGGCGTGGAGCGTGGCGAAGACGAGCTGGCCCGTCACGGCCGCGCGAAGCGTCGTCTGAGCGGTCGCGGCATCGCGCACTTCACCGACCATCATCACGTCCGGATCCTGCCGCAGGACGGCCGGAAGCAGATCGGCGAAGTCCATGCCGATGCGCAGATTTACCTGGGTCTGGTGGGCGCCGTCGAGGTGATACTCGACGGGGTCTTCGATGGTGTTGATCTTGCGGGTGCCGTCGTTGAGTTCGCTGAGGATGCCGTAAAGCGAGGTCGTCTTGCCGGCGCCGGCCGCGCCGGTGACGAGGATCAGGCCGTACGGATGGCTGATCAACGCCCGCACCGCGTTGCGCTCGCTGGGCGTCATGCCCAGTTCGTCGAATTCGAGCAACTGGTTGCGCCGATCGAGGATGCGCAGGGCCATGTCCTCGCCGAAAAACGTCGGCATGGTGGCGACGCGCACGTCGATCGGCTTGCCGGCGTCGTCGACGATGATGCGCCCGTCCTGCGGGCGGCGATGCTCGGCGGCATCGAGGCGCGCTTCCACCTTGGCGTAGCCGATCAGCTTCTCGCCCCAGTTGCGCGGCACGTCGCCGAGCGGCTTGAGCAGGCCGTCGCAGCGCAGCGAGATGCGATAGCCGTCCGGTGTGGCGGAACAGAACAGGTCGCCCGCGGTGTTGTGCGCCGCGTAGCGGACCAGGGTGTTGAAGCCGTCGCTGGCCGGGGCGCACTGTTCCAGCAGTACGTCGAGCACGCGGGCGGTGGAGTTGGCGGCGTCAGGCGTTGTCGTCATCATCAGCGTACCCCCGCTCCGTTGTGTTCCGGCGCATCCACGACCGGGATCAGGTTCAACATGCCGACGACGTCAAAGACGCGGTCGAGCTGCGCCGGGACGCCGCACATCGACAGCGACCCGGACTCGCGATCCATCTCGTCGCGCAGGCACAGCAGCGACGAAATGCCGGAGGAATCCATGAACGTCGCGTCGCCCAGATCCAGGACCAGCTTCATGGACCGCCAGTTGGGTCCGGCGATCGGCATGACCACATCCTTGATGCGGCTGTGCGTGTCGCGACCGATCGAGCCGGTGGCTTTCACGTGCAGCATCCCCTGGGAGGGGGCGTTGGCTTCGCCGATTTCGATTTTCGTTTTCGTGGCAAACACCTTTCCGGCTCCGTACTCGGATCGAGGCGTAGCGGCGGCCCTCCCCGACGCCGCCACAGGCGGACGGGCGACGGGAAGACCTGACTCGCACGCACTCATCGACTTCGGAATTGCGGGGCGTCGGGTTGCGTGACATTCCCGAGCCGGGCGGCCGCGGCCCATAGTAATCGGCCGCCCCCGCCCGCCCCGACCCGCCGCCGGTGGAACGTCTCCATTATCGGAAACGCCCGCCCGACGCGGCGGCGGCTTGTCGTCCGGGAAAGATGGGGCTATCAAGTGGAGCTCATGCGACACGTGTTCAGGTCGCAGGGAGGCGATGGATCGAATGTCTATGCGTTCACGATGGCTGGCGGTGGTGGTGCTCCTGGGCGGTGGGTTCTGTCTGACCGGATGCGGCGGCGCCCCCGCCCCGGCGGATAACGACGAGGGCCGGGTGACGCCGACGGGCCTGAACTCGGGCGACTACGTCGGCGAGTCATCCTGCACGCGGGGCGATGACGCGGAGGGCGAAGGCGATTC
>CAZYLK010000097.1:16928-21661 GCA_964648365.1 uncultured Phycisphaeraceae bacterium | reverse complement strand
CGATCCAGCTTGCGTGAGAAGGTCAGGTGATCCTTGTCGACGATGACGAAACGGGCGCCGAACCGATCGCGAATGTCCGAATGGTCGACGGTGATCGTCCGGTCCGCCCACACTTCCCGGCCGTCGTCGCCGAGGCTCGGCAGCCGAAACGACCGCGTAATCGGCGCCCGGCCTTGCGTGATCATCCGATAGCGTTCCCACAGTTCGGGGTCATGCTGGTAGCTGAACATAGGATCGAGGCCGCAGGTGTAGTAGTTCTTGTCGTTGAAGTAGAAGTACACCGTGAAGACGTCCCAATCGTCTGCGAAGACGATGTCGCCCGGCTCGGAGCGTTCTTTCAGAAAGGTCATCGCGTCCTCGATGGCCTTGAGGTTGTACTTCCCGCCGGCCCAGTCACGCACCTTGTCGTGGATCGGCGCGGAAACGCGGGCCATAACGCCGACCAGCGCCACGGCGGTCAGCACCGTTGCGCCCGTCCGAATCTCCCATCGCCCGGACCCCATCCCGTGGCGGGAAAGGTCGAACGCAGCGGCGTAAAGCATGTACGCTCCGGCGCAACTGATCGCCAGTTTCAACCACGTTTCACTGGCATCGCCGCCGGTCCACTTGTAGTTCATCCAGGCGCCGGCGGCGAGCAGCAGAGCAAGCACCAGCCACAGGCATTCCATCAGCAGCGGATCCGGCGCGCCCGCGGGTCGCGGCGCAGGCGTCCTGTCGCGCTCGGCGGCACGTCCCTGCAAGATGGGCTTCGCCATCATCGCCGCCGCCAGCGCTGCAAAGAACGGGAAATACTCGACGAACCGCCGCGCTTTCAGCGTCAGCACCAGGAACAGCAGCGACGCGCCCAGCATGGTCCACGTATTGCGATCCAGCCGCGGACCCATGCGCAGCCGCAGAACCGCCGCGATCGCCATCGCGGAGAACGGAATCCCCACCAGGTTGGCGAACGACCAGACGTTTTCATACGCGCTCCACTCGCGACCGACCGGCACCTCCGGCGTCAGACCGCTGCGGAATATCTGCGTATACAGAAAGCTGATGACGCGGAAGTTGTAGGGGTGCGTCACCAGCCCAAGCAGCCCCCCCGCCGCCAGCGCCACCGGCAACCGCCACACGTCCAGTGCCCGCCGCGGCCCCAGCCAGCCGCTGACGTAGTGAATCAAGCCGATGATGCCCAGGAAAAACGCACCGAGGTAAACGTGCGTGTAGATCACCATCACCACCGCCAGCCAGACGTAGCGGCCGCGGAACAGACAGAGCATCCCCAACAGAATGCACAGCAGCGAGAGGTCGATGGCGCGGATGTAGGCGTGACGGATGTAGAACTCCGTCGACAGCGTCATGAGCAGGGCTAGCCAGAACCAGCGGAAGTTGACGCCCTCGCTGATCAGCAGCAGCGTCGCCGCGGCCAGCACCAGCCCGAACGACACCGACATCGCCCATCGCGCGCCGATCAGCGGATCGTCAAACGCATGAACGAACGGGCACAGGTAGACGTGAAAGCCGTAATGATGGCTGATGAAACCCTTTTCAAAGATGGTGTGCTGGAGCCAGGGAAACTCGCGCGGCAGGCCGAGCTTCGGCAGATCGAGCGCCATCTTGACGTGATAGAACGAGTCGTTGCCGGGCACGTTGGCCGGCTTGTCGCCGTCGGGTGTGACGCGGTAGAGGTACTGCATCAGCGCCACGCCGCAGGCGAAGACGATCAGCAGTTCGGGCACGTGCCACCACGACAGCCATCGCGGGCGGCGGGTCAGGCGTGATCCGACGGGCTCATCCATGCGCTTTCGTCATCCACCTCCAGCGCGCCGGGGCGCGCGGGCGGAATCGTAGCGGCGGTCAGGGCAAGGGTCGAGCGCCCGGCGGGCGGCACGGCGGCACATCTCGGGCGGCGAGGCCGTGGCTCGTCCCGGCGCGACGTCATTCGCCGACTTCGGCCGTCGCGCGTCGGGCGAAGCGAATCGCCTGTCGCAACGCTTCCAGCGCCGCGTGCGGCAGTTGCCCGAAATGCCGCACCACCACCCCCTGCCAGCCGTGTTCAGCCAGCGACTTGAACAGGCTCACCAGCCCGGCGGGATCGCCCATCACTGCGTCCGTCGCGTCGATGGCCAGGTGCGTGACGTTGCCCACCAGGCACTCCCGGTCTGGGACGAGACCGCTGGACAGTCCCACCAAATGGCCCGCGATCGACGTCGATTGCGTCACCCGGATAACCGGCTCACTCCCATCGGGCTGGCCCAGGATGACCGGGCAGCGCGAAGCGCGGGCGACCTCGGCGAGCACGTCGTCGAGCAGATCTTCGTCGGACGCCCCGCTTTGCCGCGCCGGCCGTCGGCGATGCACGTCGCTCAGCGCCTGCTCTGACGCCGGGGACGAATCCAGGAGCCGTTCGATGCTCGCACGGACCCAGTTCGCCGAGGCCTCGGCATCCTGCCCCGCCGTCGTCGCCCGTTGCCGGCAGGATTCACAGAAGCACCGGGCCAGCAACGCCCGGATCATCGCGCGGTGCTCGACCGGCGCCGCCAGGTCGATCGACGCCGCATCCGCGCAACCCAGCCGTAGGTCGTGCAGGAACACGGCTTCCAGTTCGAAGCGGCTGGTCACGTCTTCCACCAGCGCGCGCAGCCACGCGCGTACGTCCGGGTTGACCAGGCAAAGCGAGGTTGTCGACACGTCGCCGAAGGCGTTCTTGCACGCGGCCTCGGGATGACGCCGGGCCAGGCCGCCGGTCTGCGTTGCAGACAGGGCCACGGACAGACCCATCTGCCGCTCGGCACAGGCGCCTGACAGATCCTCCAGAATGTCGCGGGATCGCGTGGCGGATGCGGGAGGCTTGAGCCGCGTGGCGGCGAAGGCCGCCGGGTCGGCACGATAGGCCAACCCACCCTCGAAGTGGAGCACTCTGCCGCCCTCTGCCCGGGGCCGAAAGTAACGGGCCGGCGGGGCGGCTACCCACAGAACAAGCCCATCCACGCCAACGGCGCCGCGCAGCAGGTCGAGTGATTCGGCCGTCCCGGGTTCGATCAGGTCGATCGGGTTGGCCGCCATCCATGTGCGGAACATCGGGGGTCTCGCGTTGACACAGGTGCGAAAGCGCAACCGGCACCTGACCGCCGGCCGCCCGGCTCACGCCCCCAATGTACGCGGTTCCCGCCTAGTCGTCGCCCCCGTCGTCGTCGGCGTCCTCGAGCGTGCCGTCCAGCGCGGCGCTCGGGTTGAGCAGCGCGTCCGCCTCGCGCCGGGTGATCTTTGCCCGGTTGGTGTTCCGCTCGTCGTGAAGCTTTCGCATGAACGCGATCCGCTGTTCCAGGCTCTCGATGTCCATCATCCGCCGCTTCTGGCGAACGTCGAAGCGCTCCTCGACCAGCGTCACAACCTCCTGCTCCAGTGCCGTAAGCCGCTCCGGATTGCCGCCTTTGTTCTGAAGCTGCAGAAACTCAGCCACCAGCCGCTGAATGCGATAATCCAGCCGCATTTCGCGCAGCGACAACTCCGCCCGCGGCGGGTTCGAATCCAGTTGATCCATCAACGGAACGATCTTCGGCGCCAGTTGCTCCATGTGCTGACGATACACGCGCTGCGACTGGCGAATCCGATCCAGTTCGAGTTCCTGCCAGATATCAGGCAACTGAGTCCGGATGAAGTTCTCCAGCTCGGTTTGCTCCTCGGCCGACATTCGCGACCAGTCCGCGATCCGCGCGCCCGTGCGCCGCGGCCGCGAACGTTCTTCGTCCCCGTCGCGGGCGCCATCATCGGTGGACGAAGACGACGGGTTCGCCGTCTGCCCGCGCACCGGCGAAACGAAAAACCCGGCCAGCAGCGCCATCGCGGTAAGGACACCCAATCCGCACCGCCCGCCCCGAGCGACTCCGCCCGAACGCAGCATCCTGATCGACCCGAGATTCGACATATCGCTCCCATCCTGTGAGGCGCCGCCTCACGCCGACCCCGGCCCGTCACGACTACGCGCGGCGGCGACCAACCGCAACGAGCCACCATCGCCACGCTCGCTGGCCGCTAACCCATCTCATCCTGCAAATCCGCCAGGAGGCGCTCGGAATCGTCGAGCAGGTCTTCCATCAGGGCGGCATCCACACTTTCCGGCGCGGACTCCGGCGCGCCGATCGACAACTCCATCGCGCGAACCTCTCGCTCCAGCAGAACCAGCGACGCGTCGACCTCCGGCATCGGCCCGTGTAACGAGGCCACCCATCGATCCAGCGTCCGAACCGATCCATCGCCCATCACGCCGGTACCCACGCTCCGGGACGTCTGCATCCCGACGAACACCAGCGTCACGCACGCCGCAAGAGACGCCGCGGCCGCGCTCCACCGGCGGACGTGCCGGTACGCGACCCACCGCGCCGCGACCCGCCGTTTGCGGTCACACTCGGCGCGTGTGCGCATCTTGGTTCGCGCGGCCAGATCCGCGGGGACGGCGACGTCATCCTGTGTCGCAAGCCAACGCTCCAGCGCGGCCACGCGAACCTGCCGCTTGAGCGCGTCCGCGTCCATCGCCGGCAGATCGGTGTCAACTCCCGCCAGCCAGCGTTCGCCAGCGGCGATCCGAGCCTGGATGTCACGATCCGGGGTCACGACGGCTCCTCCATGTAGCGTCGCAGCTTGGACAGCGCCCGGTGCGATCGGGCGAGCGCAGTCCCCAGCGGCGTTCCCATGATCTCGGCAATCTCCACGAACGTCAGATCCGAGTAGTGTCGAAGCATGATGACCTC
>CAZYLK010000097.1:0-16828 GCA_964648365.1 uncultured Phycisphaeraceae bacterium | reverse complement strand
AGGCTGTCCGTTTCGCATATCAACCCGTCAGGATTAACGACTTTGCCGGCCATTCATTGCCCAACCGCGCGCGAGCCCCGCCGGGGCGTCTGATAAGCCGGGCAGGGCTGCGCGCACGCCTCCCGACGCTCCCCCGGCCATTCCCTTCTACACCGATCGACCGCGGGGGTTGTCAGGCCGACTGGATTTGCTAAGCTGGCTCGACTCGGGGGACGGAAACCGTCCCCGGTTGGCCTGATTATCGACCGAACGTGTGAGACTCGCAGATGCCTCGTGTGTGCTACTTTACCGGTAAGAAGACCAGCTCGGGACGCTCGATTGCGCGCCGCGGCAAGGCCAAGTACCTTGGCGGCGTCGGCAAGAAGACGACGGGCATCACGAAGCGGAAGTTCAAGCCCAATCTGCAACGCGTTCGGGCGCTGGTCGACGGTAAGGTCTGCCGCATCAAGGTCTCGGCCAAGGCCATCCGCATGGGGCTTCTGGTCAAACCGCAGAAGCGGGACTGGACGCCGGACGCCGCCTGATCCGCGAACCCAACGACCGCACGTTCGTCGCACTTATCCGGTCCCGGTCCGCGAAACAGCGGCGCCGGGCTTGATCTCCAACGACAAACCTCACCGCATAGGCGACGGCCGAGTTGCGCGCCGCGCGCCCCGTCCACAAGCCACGCCGGCTTTCGCGGACGTTGACCCGGATATCGTACGCTTGCGATGTGCGCCTGACGGGGCGCCGTTGGGCCGGTGGAGATTCAGCCATGCAGGCTTCGGAAATCGTACCTCTGACGCACGACGCCCTGAAATCGCTTCTGCGTAATCGGGGACGCAAGCACAAGCCCCTGCGCGGCTCCGAGAAGCGGCACACGCCGCGCTGGCCCTTCCAGGGCGCGGTTGAACTCTGGCTCGGCAATCCGGACGACTGCGACGGCTACGCCCTGGCGACCTGCGAAAACCTCTCGACCGGCGGCGTCGGAATCCGGTACGAGCAGCAGATCGACCCGGGCGTGGTGCTGACCATCGCAATCCACCAGCCGGAGCAGTCGCTGCACGGCAAAGCCGTCGTGCGGCACTGCACGAAGCTGCACCACGACTACTACATAGGGCTCGAATTTATCTATTGAACGCTCTCGGATTGCAGGCGGCGGGCCGTTCGCCGAGCCGCAGAGCACCTGCCGTACCGCCCCCATTCTGTCGCTCATCGCAGCGGTAAGCCGCCCGGCGCCGATCCGGCGCCCATCGCCGCGGTCGGGGTTCCAGCTCCGGCCCGAGGCGTCCGCTCAGGCGCCCCACGCGTCCCGATCCCCCGGCTTCCATAGCGCGCGTGGCACGGTCTGGTCTTCGAGGCCGTGGAGACCACTGGATGTGCCAACACCCAGGCGATTACCTTCCAAGAGACCACCGCCCGCCCTCGGCCCGCACTGTCACGCGCTCGTTCCCACATCCTCACCGGCCGTCCAGTTGCCGCCCACCCCCACGGCCGTATACTCCGGGATTCGAGACAGCGACGACCCGAGGTCGAATCGAATGCGGAAACACACCGATCTGCCGGAAGCCTTTGAGGCGCTGGGCATTCAAGTCCGGTTCCTCAAGGCGCTGGCGAAAATGCACTTCGTGCAGCCAAGCGATATTCAGCGCGAGATGATCCCGGTGGTCCTCCAGGGCCGCGACGTCGTCGGGCAGGCCCGGACCGGCACGGGCAAGACGCTCGCATTTGCCCTGCCGGTCATGCAGTTGATCGACCCGGCGCGCCGGCTCCAGGCCCTCGCCCTGGTGCCGACCCGCGAGCTGGCGGCCCAGGTGGTGGGCGAAGTCCGCCGGATGAGCGAGTTCACCGACCTGCACTCGGTGCCGGTCTACGGCGGCACGCGCATTCGGGCTCAGGCGCAGCAGCTCGGCAAGAAGCCGCACTTCGTCATCGGCACGCCCGGTCGCGTCATGGACATGATGGGCCGCGGCCTGCTCGACATCTCCGAACTGCGTTTCGCGATCCTGGACGAAGTCGATCGCATGCTCGACATCGGCTTCCGCGACGACATCACCAAAATCCTGGGCGCGATCCACTCGCCGCATCAGACCCTGATGGTCTCGGCTACGATCGACAACGAAGTGCGCCGCCTGATCGACAAGTTCACCAACAACCCGGCCGAGATCAACGTCTCGCGCGACGAACTGACGGTCGACAACGTGCAGCAGGCCTACGTCACCGTGGAACGCTACGACAAGTTCCGCCTGCTGAAGATGTTGCTGGAGCGGGAAGACCCGCACCTGGCGATCATCTTCACGAACACCAAGGCGATGGCCCGCAAACTGGCCAAGAAGCTCTTCGACGCCGGCCACAAGGTTGCCGAGATCCACAGCGACCTCGTTCAGGAAAAGCGCGAGCGCGTGATGGACCGCTTCCGGCGGCATCGCATCAAGATGCTGATCGCCACGGACCTGGCCGCCCGCGGCATCGACGTCAGCGACATCAGCCACATCATCAACTACGATATCCCCGCCGACGCTCAGATTTACGTCCACCGCATCGGCCGCACCGCCCGGATGGGCGAGACCGGCAAGGCGTTCACCTTCGTGACGCGCGAGGAGGGCAAGGAGATCACGTCGATCGAGAAGCTGATCAACAAGATCATCCCGGAGCATCAGGTTGAGGGGTTCGTGCCCAGCCCGCCGCCGTCCGAAACGCCGTCCGCGCCTCGCGTCGAACAGAAGTCGCGGTACGAACAGAACGTCTACGGCAGCACCGGCGGCGCCGCCCCGGCCACCGCGCCCCGCAAGACGCTGGGCAGCCGGTTCAAGCCGTCACGCAGACGGCGGCTGTGACTCATCATTCCGTACATCCGTCGCGCTGGTGCGGAGTCTGGCGCTGCACTGAAAGGTCGCCCGAGCGGGTTGACGTGCCGAATGCTGTTCCCGACCGTTGCCTCGGCCGCCCGCAAGCTACCCGCGGCCGCGCTGCGCCTTTTCCAGATGCTCGGCCACGACCCAGCGCTTGTTGGACTCAGCCGCCCGAATGTCGATGAGATCAGCCGGGATGTCGCTGGCTGCGACGAGTTGCGCGGCCGCCACCGGGACGGCACGCCCATTCCCGCCCGGACGCAGTTTGGGCTGATGGATGCGAACACGGAACCGGGTGGTGCCGATCCGCAACTCATCCTCGTGCTGAAGGGCGCGGAACCCCGTGGGCTTGCCGCCAACCGATACGTGTTCGGTCGAGGACAAATCGTAGATCACCGGTTGATTCATGTAGCGGCAGAGCACCGCGTGGCAACGCGATATCTCCGGGTCGTTGATCACGATATCGCAACCGGGCCGCCGGCCGATCACGCTGACGTCGCGCCGCGGCTGAAGGACACGGCCGGACGGCACAAGCTCCAGCACCACGGAATCCGGCGCCGGATCGAGGCTGATCGGATGCAGATCCGCGTCGTCGCCGCGTTTCGACGGCGTATGGATGCGGATGCGGAACTCCCACGGGCCGACCGCGAAGACGTCGCCGTCCCGGAGCTGCTCATGCTCGCACGGCAAGCCGTTCAGCAGCGTTCCACCCGGCGAGACCAGATCACGCAGGATCAACTCGGCGCCGTTGTTGACGATAGCGGCATGGACGGGGGCCACCAGCGGATGCCGCAGATTGAGCTTGCAGCCGGCTCGCGCGCCGATCAGCGTGATCATGCGGCGGCAGACGACGATCCGGCCCGCGCCGGGACCGGCAAGAATCGTCAGGCTGAACGTGACGATCCCTGCGCCGACGTAGGGAGTCTGGTGGATGATCTGATTCGTCACCGGTGACGCGTTCCCCGGGCGCTGTCGCTGCAACACGCCCCGCCGCCGGTGCCTCGACACCCCAAGGTGGCGGCGGGAAACCCATCGTTGAGTATAGAGACCAGCACCGGACGATTCTAGAAAAATCACTCTCAGCGATCGTGCGCGGCGAGCACAACCCACCGCGAACCACGTCGCCACCTCCCTGCGGGACGGGCACGCAGCATACCACTGATCTACTTAACGGCCGAATGAAGATTCCGTTAAATCCGCACGCTCGCCGCAATGCGATCGCACCAAACGCGGCGCCCAGAGAAATGAGGTCAATTCCGCCGGTGGTCGAGCCGCCCGACGGCGGCCGCGGGGCGCCGGCTCGACGCAGCCGTCCGCGCTCCGGGGCCGGGGGCTCAGGCGCCGTCGCGACGCCACGCGGCGAACCCGCGTCCCGATGCAATATTTGACACGAAGAAATTATTTCCGCGAGCTAACCATTCGTCGCACGCCTTGTCCAGTACGGCGAACGGCGGGAGTGACCGGAGTCCGAAACCGCCGAACGTTGGTAAACGTCTGAAAAAAGGAGGTTTGTGACATGATGCGACTCGTTGCTGCAATCTGTGGGGTCATGCTCATCGCGGCCGCGGCCCGCGGCGCCGAAGCGACGGCGGTGGCGGTATCGTCCAACGGCGGCTCCGCCCGGGCCACTTCGACGGCCGAGGGCAACGCCCGATCCGACGCCTACGCCGGGGCGACCCGAGGAGGTCGAGCCGAAGCCGATTCTCGCGCTTATGGCAATCGGAGCGGCCTGGCCACTTCCGCCGCGGTTGCGGTCGCGGACGGCGGGCTGGCGCTGAGCCGGTCCGACGCACGAGCGATCGGTCTCTACGGCGGGCTGGCTCGAGCCGACAGCGCCAGTGTCGCGACCACGGTTGGCGGCGTGGCGATCTCTGACGGTCGAGCCATCGCGGTCGGCAAGTATCACGGCCTGGCCGAAAGCGTCGCCGGATCCACCGCCTCAAGCCGCTACGGCTACGCTGACAGCGCCGCCAGCGCGGACAGCCGCAGCGACCGGTTCAGCCGGGCGACGGCGCTGAGCGAATCCCTGGCCGACACCTACGGCGGCCGGGCGACGAGCCGCGTCCACAGCGGCGCCAGCGCCGACTGGGGATCCGGCGCCCACGCGGAAGGGCTGGGTGTGAGCGTGAGCGGTCCGTATCGATCCGCCCGTGCGAGCGTGCTCTCCGAGAGCATTGCGACCCACTACGGCCGGTCCAGCAGCCGGGTCAGCGCCATCGAACTGCGGCGCTAGGCCAGGATCGGGAGAAGCCACGGCTCAATCGCAGGGCGGCCCGACGGTAGCGTCGCACGGCCTGAGTTCGAAGAACAGTGAAATCAGATTGAACCTACGCCGTGCGAGCGCGACGCGCTCGCACGGCTCAGCGGAGAACAGCCATGAAACGCTTGAACCTATACGTCCTGACGATCATCGCCGCGACTGCGGCCACGGCCCACGCCGGTGAGGCAACCAGTTCCGCCGGCGCCGGCTCAAGCCGGGACGGACGCGGCTGGGCCGAAGCGGACGCCGCCTACCGCGGAAACGGCATCGGCATCGCTCGGGCCGACACGCACACCGGGGCGATCAACTTCGGGCACGGCTGGAGCGTCGGATTCGACGGACGCGGGCTGAGCCTGTCCTCCAGCTACGCCGTGGCGGGCCGGACCGGTCCGGCGGTCGGTCGGACGAGCAGCATCCACATCGGGTTGGATGGCGAGGTGTCCCGCAGCAGCGGCAGCGTCGTGGCGGAGGGCGGCAGCGCCCGCGAAGTGAAGGCCGGCAGCACCGCCGGCTCCGACCGCGGCCGGCCGGTGGCGGTCGCCAACGTGGGCGGTCGAACCGTCGGCGGTGGACGGGTCGAAGCCTCCGCGAAGACCGATGCCGGAAGCAGCACTCGCCGTATGCCGAGCCGCCCGGTCGTGCTGGTGCGCCGCTGAGGACCGCCCATGCAGACACGTGACATCGAATGCCGCACGCCCGGCGGGATCGCTCGAAGAGCCCGCCGGGCGGCGGCATAGGCGGCAGCCCGATTGAAGACGGCAGACGCTTTGGCACCGGGTGGCGTCGGGGTGTACGACGTTCACCCACAGCAAGCGGTTTGCGTCATGATGCCAGGCTGGCGCCTGCGGTCCCTGGCGGTACTCGCCGCGTCGCGATTATGCAACATCGGCGCTCGGCCTGGCCAGGGCGTCAGCGCGACGCCCGCCCCGCCGACCCAGCGTCGAAGCCGCCACGAGCGCGGCCGCAAACGCAAGGATGCCAAGCCACTCCAGCGCAATCGTCGGTTCTTTCCAGTCTCCGCCGGCGCGAATCAGGAGAAGTCCTCCAACCATCAGCGCTAGTGCCAGGACGTTGCGCCACCACGCCCCCCCCGGCCGCAGAATGAGCAGCCACGCCGCCAGCACGATGATCAGCTCGCGGTAAAGGAAGAAAACGGAGACGCCGTAACCCATCGCGTGCGGCAATTGCGCCAGTTGCGCCAGGCTGATGCGGATCCCCCCGTGCTCCGCGACCACGGCGGACTGCTTGCCGGGGCTCATCGTGTCGCCGTGGGCGGTGCGGACCCAGACGTGCGCGTAGTCCGTCACCAGGGTGGCGGGATAGCCGAACCGGCTCAGCAGGGAGGCCGCCACCACGGCGCGGCCGTCGCAATCCTCCCGCCCGCGGGCCAGGGCCTCCTCGACGGTCGGAATGTAGTCGGCGTTGGACCAGTTCAGCCAGTCGTACTGGTAAGGCAGCTTGCGATAGACGAACGCCTCGATTTTCTTTAGCGCTTCGCGCGGCTGGATGTCACCGGCCAGTTGCGGCGCCAGTTCCTCGGCCCAGGGTTGAAGTACGGCGGCGTCCGGCGCGATGAGCCGGTTAGGATCCAACCAGCGATAGACGTGCCGCACAAGTCGGGGCACATCGGGGAAGCAGGCGAGCAAACTGACCAGCAGCAAGGCAGCCGTCTTCAGCGGCCAGCGCAGCCAGACGGGTGGCCGGTTGACCGCATGAAACCAGTTACGCAGAAGCGTGCCGATCGTTCAACCTCCGGGGCCGCGGGCGGGCGACCTTCTCCCGCCTTATTCTATCGGCGGCGGTCGCCGATTCGATCCGAGTCGCGGCTCGCCTGAAAGGACCGCTCGGCGAGATGCCACAATCCGCACCGCCGGATATGATGGCCGGTTCGCGCTTCCGCCGGCCTTGCAGGAGTCGAACCGCAGTCGACCGGCCCGGCGGACGGATTACGAGTGTCGCCCGTGTTGGACCCTTTTCGCCGACTTATCCCCATTCTACACGAAGACGATCGCCTCATCGCCGTGGGCAAACCGCCGGGCATCGACAGCGGCAGGCTGGCCGGCGGCGCGGCGGGCGTGGCGGAACTGCTTGCGCAGAGGCGCGGGTCCGCCGAAGGATCTCTGGTGCCGGCCAATCGCCTCAGCCGCTTTGACTCGGGCGTGCTGCTGCTGGTGCGGGATCAGCGGCTGCTGCGCCACATTCGCGCCGGCCTGCGACAGGGGCGAATTCAACAGGCATTCGAGCTGGTCGCGCGGGGACCATTTCGCGGCCGCAGGCTCCAGCTTCGCCCGGCGGGCGGCCCGCCTCCAAGGAACGCTAAAGACAGGAGCCGCCCCGGTGGCAAGCTCGCGCCTCGTCCGCGCCCGGCCGCGCCGGAGGCCGGCGAAACGATCCCAACCACTGCCGATCTGAGGCTGCTCCATCGCGGCGCCGACCGGGTCCACCTGGCGTGCGACACCAACGCGCGGTCCACGCACGAATTGCGGGCGATGCTCCGCGCCGCCGGGCTGCACGTGATCGGCGACAGGATGGGTGGTCGCCCGGGGAGGAGCGAGTCGATTTCCCAAACCTGCACGCACCTGGCCCGGTTCGCGTTCCACCATCCCGGGCTGGGGCACAAGCTCGTCCTGACCGCGCCGCCCGCGATCGGCTTCCAGGAACAGGCGGATGGCGAGGAGCCGCTGCAGCGATGGCTGCTGGCCGCACTGGCCGCCCGGACGGAATGCCTGCTGGATGAAAGTACCGACGCATTCCGCCTGCTCAACGGCGCCGCGGACGGCGTTCCGGGCGTGGTCGTCGAGCGCCTCGGCCGTGTTCTGATCATGCAGATCCTGGAAGAGCGGTGCGTCTTGAACGCCGCCTCGCAGCGACGCGTGGCGCGGTTCTTCAAGGAATGGTTCGACGCCTCGGCCGTTTACCGGAAGAGGTTCCCGAAGGATCGAGCGGCGCCCGATGCGACGGTCGATGACGAACTCTCGAACCCGGCTCCGATGCTCGGCGAGCCCGCGGCAGCCGAGATCGAGATTCGTGAGAAGGGCATACGGTTGGGCGTGCGGCCCTACGACGGCTACTCAACGGGCCTGTTTCTCGATCACCGGGACAACCGTGCCCGCGTCCGCGAGCTGGCGGAGAATCGGCGCGTGTTGAACCTGTTTGCCTACACGTGTGGCTTCTCCGTGGCAGCGGCGCTGGGCGGGGCGGCTTCGACGGTCAGCGTCGATCTCTCCCGCACGCATCTGGAGCGAGGCAAGGAGAATTTCACCCGTAATGGTCTTTCGCTCGACAACCAGACGTTCATCGCGTCCGAGGCGTTCGAGTACTTCAAGCGGGCGGCGCGGCAGGGGCAAACCTTCGACCTCATCATCATGGATCCCCCGACGTTCGCCCGGATGAAGCGACCGAAGCGCACGTTCAATGTCCAAAAGGATCTGCCCGCCATGGTGGCCGAGGCGTCGCGCCTGTTGGACCGCGACGGACTGCTGATGGTCTCGACGAACTGCCGCCAGATGTCCGGAAAGGCGTTGCTGGCGGCGGTGCGAGCGGGGCTGAATCGGCGGGCCACAGTCGTGGCGGCGCCGCCGCTGCCGCCGGACTTCGCGTCCGATCCGGACTTTGCCAAGACGGTGTTCCTGCGCGTGACGTGATCGGCCGGCGGGCAGCTCACCGCCCGCGTGGGCCGCCGGTTGCTGGGCGGGTGTCTCTGCGCTCACCACGGCCTCGAAGACGAGACCGTGCCACGCGCCCGGTTGACGGGAGGTGTGGCTGCGCTCACCACGGCCTCGAAGACGAGACCGTGCCACGCGCCCGGTTGCCGGGAGGTGTGACTGCGCTCACCACGGCCTCGCAGACGAGACCGTGCCACGCGCCGAACCGCTCACGGAGCCGTCTCCAGACGGCGTCGAACCGCCCCGTTGCCAGCGGGGTACGTCGGCCGCATAATGGTCGGTTCGACGAGACACAACCAGAAGGCGGCGGTCGGACCGCCGCGACATCGGGAAAGACGATGGCGACCATCATCGAAGCGCTTCAGAATCTTCAGGAAATCGAACGAGACATTGCGGTCATCCGGGGCGAGGAGCAGACGCGGCTTGATCGCATCGAGCGGGTCGAGCGGCAGATTGCGGCCGTGGATCGCCGGCTGAGGGAGGCAAAGACGCGGGTCGGCGAGGTGCAGCGCGAAGTCGACGCGATCGACCTCGACGTGAAAACGCGCGAGGCCAACATCGCCAAACACCGGGAAGCACTGAACACCGCCCGGACCAACAAGGAATACACCGCCATCCTGACGACGCTCAACACGGAGAAGGCCGACTCAGCCAAGATCGAGGCGTCCGAATTGGAGAAAATGGGCCAGTTGGACGAACTGCGCCTGGGGCTGACCTCGGTCGAGAATGAGCGGAAGGAGTTGGAGGAGCGGCTGGAGAAGGCGAAGGCGGCACTGGAAACCTATCGTCAGTCGGTCGCGGAACGGCGGGCCAAGCTGGAAAAGCAGAAAGCGGAGGCTTCGCAGGGCATACCGGCCGTGTCGCTCCAGACCTTTGACCGCGTCGCCCGCCATCACGAAGGCGAAGCGATGGCCGCCGTCATCAAGATCCATCCGCGCCGCGACGACTACTGCTGCGCCGGCTGCAACATGAAAGTCACGCTCGACGTCGTCAATACGCTGCACCGGGGCGGGGACTTGCAGTTCTGCCACGTCTGCGGCCGCATCCTCTACCTGGACCGGCCGTAGGCGGTCGCCGCGGCTTTTCTCCACCTCCGACGCCCGGTCATCCGATAAACCGTTGAGAGTATGTCTCCAGACGAGCCTGGAACTCATGCCTTCGGAGGTTGTGGTTTATGCGGTGGGCTATCGCAGGGGCGGCATTGATGCTATCCGCAGCGGGCTGCGCGACGACCGGCGGCGCCGATCCGGATCCCGTGAATCCGAGACTCTACGCTCACCGGCAGGTTCCGCCGCCGAATTATCCGCCGCCTCAGGCGCCGCGCAGCCCGTACGCCGGCCGGCCTGCCGCGCCGTATCGTCCGCCGCAGACGTCGTTTGCGACGCCGCCCGGGTGGTATCCGCCCGGTGGCGTGAGCAACCGCTGGCATGAGATCGTGATCCACCACAGCGCGACCACGAGCGGCGGCGCCGCCAGTTTCGACCGTTATCACCGCACCGCGAACGGCTGGGACGAACTGGGCTACCACTTCGTCATCGGCAACGGCTCGGAATCCGCCGACGGCGCCATCGAGGTCGGCCCGCGCTGGACCAAGCAGAAGCACGGAGCGCACTGCAAGACCAGCAACAACTACTACAACGACCACGGCATCGGCATCTGCCTGGTGGGCAATTTTCAGAACTCAGCACCCTCCGCGGCCCAGCTTGCCTCGCTCAACAGGCTGGTCGCGTTCCTGATGCGCACGACCGGCATCGACCGCAACCACATCCGTTCTCACGGCGAGGTGACGGGCAAGACCGCGTGTCCCGGACGGTATTTTTCCATGTCCGCGCTGAAGTCGTCCGTGGGATATCGAGCATCGGACTACGGGCGCTATTGAGTTGGCGCGGCGTGCCGCAGTGTCACCCGTCGACCAACGTCGCCCGATCGCGCGACCGGTGTTCACCGGCGTTTCCACTCAGGCATCTGATCAGGGTCTGCGCCGGCCCACAGCCCCGTCCCGCTCTTCCGCGCGTGAAGCTCCGCTGCCTCAAATCGCTCGGCATAGTGATGCGGGAAACGGGGATCGGCGTAGGCGTGGCCGGTCTCGATCAGCGCTTCATTGAACGACGGGCCGGTTCGATTCACATAGACATACGCCAGAAGGCGGTCGTAACGGTCTCGCGTACGGCGCGGCGACAGTACGACGTAGATGCGCCTGCCCTCAAGGCGCGAACGGGCAAACGAGGCTGCCTCAGGCCCGTAGTACATCGGGCGATCGTCCGTCGACTCCGGCGCATCCACACCCCAGAGACGAATGCGTACGGTAGGCGGCGTTGCGGCATGGAGAATCGGCGATCGGGCGTCGGTCGCGCCGGATGGACCGGTGCCGGGCACCTGGATGTCGAGCGTATCACCATCCACGACGCGGGCGACGTCGAACCAGCGGGCGTGGAACCGCCGGCGATCGGCATCGTCCGCGTCGGAAGCGTTCGTCACGGCCCGATCGCGGATGCGATCGTAGACGGCGAACGCGAAGACGGTCACAAGAATCGCGGCCGCCGCAGGGTGCCGGCGCGGCCAGCCTGGGACGTGAACCGCGCGACAAGCGCTATGCCCGGCAGATGAGTCGCGAGCGCTTGCGGTGTCCCTCGCCGCGGGGTTGTCGTTCGATGGTTTATCGCCGCTTCGGGTCACAGACGACCTCAGTCCGCGGGCGTCCACGGAATCTCGATGCTCGTCGCATCCGGACCACCAAGAAGGATGCGAGTCGAATACAGCCCCTCGCCACCTGGCACCCCCGGCAACGCGAAGCGCGGGTAGTTCGTGCAGCTTATCGAAATCCGCACGGCGTGACCGGCATCGATCCTGGCCGCAATCGGCGCAAGCTGCAGCGCGCCCCGGACAAGCCCCTCCTCGAATGAACGCGCAGCCTCGACCGCGGCTGACGGCGAACCGTCCGACCTCCGTTCGATGGCGCGCGCGAAGCGGGCGCTGATGGCACCGTCGACGAGCAGCATGGAGCGGCCGTCCGGGTGGACGTCGCACACGCGGATCGCAAGGCTGGCATCCCCCCTGTTCTGACTGACCGCCCCCGCCGCCGCGCCGGAGGAAACACCGGGATGCTTGTCACCGCGGTCGGGGGGCCGGTTCATTGCGAACACCGGCCGAAAGACGATCGACCCGTGAATCATCAGCGAGGCGTCGAGCGGGGGCGTCTCGAAGACCTGCACATCGTCGCGGGACTCGATGGGTCGCTGGTCATACGGACCCGCGTCGATGTCGCTGCCGGTGACTCGCGAGAGGTTCGCCCCGCCGAGCGTCGGGACCGGATCGGCCGGGTCGAAAGGGACGCTGACCTCCGTTCGCTCCGCCGGCGCGACCGGGTGCAACTCGCCACCGGCCTTCAGGTATAGCGTCTTCGTTGGAACCGGCGCCGGGTCGAACGCATCACCGCCGTACCAGCGCGTATCCCCCACCGGCATCCACCGTACGGGCGGCGTTGCGGCCCAGCCGTTGTCGCGCCGGTCGTGCAGCCAGTAATCGAAGAACGCCCGCGCCGCCCGATCGCTTTCACCGGTGGCCGCGGGAAAGGACCATTCGCCCTGCCGGGTGAGGCCGACGCTCATGTGCTCCCACGGGCCGACCAGCAAGCGAGACTGGGCTCGCGCGACCGGTCCTGCCTGGCGTCGTAGCGCCGCGAAGCTCTCCAGGTGCTTCTCGATGCTCAAGTCGTACCAGCCGCTGATCATCAGGATGGGCACGTCGAGCCGGTCGATGGGTCCGAACGGCGCGTCCGTACGGAAGACATCGGCATCCGGCGATTCGGCCGCGGCCACCCGCGGGTCGAGCTTGAACCCGAGCACGCTGACCATGTCCACAAAGGACTTCCGCAGGACGCCGTGGTCAAAGTACTCGCGGTAGTCCATCGGACCCATCCCCGCGACGAGCGGCACGCAACACACCAGGTGCGGCGGCTCTTGATGCGCGGTGTAGTACTGCACCCGCCCGAGCGCCGATGGGCCCCAGGTTCCGACGCGACCGTTGCACCAGGGCTGCTCCGCCAGCCACTCGACCAGGTCGTAACCGTCGCGGCCGCGACCTTCGGCGGAGGGGAACGGGCCGGCGTCCTTCGACTCGCCGAATCCGCGCACGTCAACGACGACGAAGACTTCGCGCGACGTGTCGAAGAGGCCGTGATTGCGGACGCGCTCGCCGAGCACGCCGCGGAATTGGCCCTTTCCGTAGGGGGTCTGGATGAGGATCGCCGGGCGAGGCGGCCGCGGCGCCGGGCCGAAGTAGAGATCAGCGGCGAGCGTCTTTCCGTCGCGCATCGGAATGCGCACGGTGTGCGTACCGACTGGATCGGTGCGAGGGATCGACGGTTCCGCCTGCGCGGCATTCATGCGGATGTTGTAGCATGAACGGGACGCGGCCGGCACCGGCGAACGGCGTCGCGGCGACGGATCGCCCGGTTACGCGATGAACCCGCTGACAACCAGCGCCCGGTGGACGGCCCTGACCACCGCGTCAGATTCCTCCTCGCCGCCGCCGAACTTGTTGATCAGCAACTGCACAAAGGCAAGCGTCACCGGCACCACGTTGACGGCGACCGCGAATCGCGCCAGGTTCCGGCCGGCCTCGTCGCGGAGTCGTCCGGCGATCTCACAGACCAAAACGACAAGGATGACCGCGGCGAATTTGAGGCCGATCATGCCGCTGAGTCCCCACTTCGACAGGAACCAGTGAGCGAGCACGTTGGCCTCGCTGCCGCCGAACGAAAGGACGATCCACGTCATCATGATGTCCATGGCCGCCAGGAAGACGAACCAGACGTACAGATTGGGATAGCGGGCCTTCTGGAGCAGGCCCAACGGCGGTACCGCCGCCACCTTCGCCAGCGGCGTCGAAGACCGCGAGGAATCGAGCCGAAGAAACGGATTGTCCTGAGAGTTCATGCCGTCATCTCCGCCCGCTTCGGGCTGCTTTCTGAATCCGTCGTCGTTGTGAGCCTGCGCCCGACATCCAGCGCCGCCCGGACGCGCAGTGTTACAGTCGCACGCGCCGGAAGGGCATCCGACCCGCAGGCTCACCTTACCCGTTATTCGGCAGAAGGCTCGCGGATATTGGCCCGGGCCGGGGGCGCGTCGTGGATTTCATCCCGACGGGCGGTGCAAGCCGTGGCGGCCAGATGGCAGGCCAGCCGGATCGCCTCCGTCATGCTACCCGGATGGGCCTTGTTTCGGAACGCGATGTCCATGGCCGTGCCATGATCCACGCTGGTGCGGATGATCGGCAGCCCGAGCGTCACGTTCACCGACGAATCGAACGCCAGCATCTTGACCGGGATCAGCCCCTGGTCGTGGTACATGGCCACGATGCCGTCGTAGCGCCGGCGCTGCTCGGCCACGAACAGGGTGTCAGCGGGGAAGGGTCCGGAAACGTCGACCCCGGCCTGTCGCGCCATGGCCATCGCCGGCTCGATGATACGGGTTTCCTCATCGCCGAAGCGGCCCTGCTCACCCGCGTGCGGGTTCAGCCCGGCCACCGCGATGCGCGGCTCCTCAATACCCCACCAATGCTTGAGTGCATCGTGCAACTGGTCGATCGCGCGGTGGACGCAGCCGATGTTGAGCGCATTGCGGAGGTCGCTGATGGCGATGTGGACCGTCGCCAGCGCCACCTTCAGGTCGGCGGCGGCAAACATCATGGTTACGCGAGGCGACTTGAAAGCGTCCGCCAGCTTTTCCGTGTGGCCCGGAAACCGACAGCCCGCCATTTTCCAGCTTATCTTGTGGATCGGGCCGGTGACGATGGCGTGGGCAAAGCCATGCCGGGCGGCTTCGATGGCCTCATCAACGAACCGCAGCGATGCGTGGCCCCCCTCCGCCGTCGGGCGCGTCAGCGCCGGACCGAACGCGGTGTACTCGTCAAAGTCCGCCACCACGACGCCGCTCTCGATGGCGGCGACGTCCTCGTGCGGCACGCGAAACCAGAACGGCCGAATCTCCGCCCGATCGGCGGCGTACTGGAGCATTTCGTCCAGCCCGTAGATGACGAATCTGGCCATCGACCGCAGTTCCGGCGCGGCCAGCGCCTTGACCACGACCTCCGCACCGATGCCGCCGGGATCGCCCATCGAAATGGCGACGAGCGGCTTCTGATGGCCGGTTTGGACGGCGCCGGCCGTCACGCGAAGCCCGCCCGTGCCAGCGATTCGCGGGTCACCGCGCTGGGCAACTCCCCGCCGCCGCCGACCATGTTCCGCAGGTGGTAGACGATGGTGCGCGCCAGGATATCCGTCTCGATGTTAACGCGATCGCCGACGCGCACGCCGCTCAACGTCGTTCGGTCCAGCGTGGTCGGGATCAATGCGACGCTGGACTCCGGCGGTTTGACTGACGCGATGGTCAGGGAGACGCCGTCGATGGCGATGGAACCCTTGGGGATGACATAGTCGAGCAGGCCGGCGTCGGGGCGGAACCACAGGACGTGCTCGCGGGAGGTCGCGATCACCCGCGTGACCACGGCCGTGCCATCCACGTGCCCCTGAACAAAGTGCCCGTCCAGCCGCCCCCCCGCGGGCAGGGCGCGCTCCAGATTGACCCGCGCGCCGGTCCGCAGGCCGCCCAGCGTGGAGCGGTCCAGCGTCTCCCGCACGACGTCAAAAGCCAGCTCGCCCGCCGCGACGCCCGCGACGGTCAGGCAAACCCCCGAGACGGCGATACTGGCGCCCATCGCGGCGTCCGCGGCCACGTCGCCGGCGCCGGTCAGCCGAAGCCGGTAGACGCCGGCCCCGCCCGGCCGCAGCTCGGCCAGCGTCGCAGTGGTTTCCACAATCCCGGTGAACATCGACGAGCCGCCGAACCGTTCGCAAACCATTGTCGTGAACTACGTTACTGGATGCTAGAACCGTCAGCGGCCGTGTCAAGCAAGCCGCCGCAGGCGCTAGAGGCCCGGACGCGCCGGAGTTTTTCAAAACTTTTGAAACACAATGGAAGCCGGACGCGGGTGTTCGTAGACTTCCGAGCGACCATGAGCAACATCACGCTCCCACTAGCCGAACTGTACACGCCCATCGCGGCCGAGCTGCGCCGGGTGGAGACTCGCTTTGACGCCGAGTTGGATTCCGATCAGCCGTTCATCGCGGACCTGGTCGATCGGGTTCGCCGCTTCCGTGGGAAGATGTTACGGCCGGCGCTGCTGCTGCTGACGGGCAAGGCGTCCGGCCGGCTGACGGATGAGCACATCACGCTGGCCGCGGTGGTCGAAATGGTCCACGTGGCGACGCTCGTCCACGACGACGTGCTCGACGCCGCCGACGTTCGCCGCCGCAGCGCGACGATCAACGCCGTGGCGGGCAACGTGCAGGCGGTGCTCCTTGGCGATTTCCTCATCAGCCATGCGTTTCACCTCTGCAGCAGTCTCGACAGCCAGTACGCCTCGCGCCTGATCGGCGCGACGACGAACACCGTCTGCGAAGGCGAACTGATGCAGAACTTCCATCGCGGCGACGCCGCGATGAGCGAATCGCTCTACCTCGACATCATCGGCCGCAAGACGGCCGCATTGACCGCGGCCGCCTGCGAGTTGGGCGCGCGGTACGCCGGCGCCTCGGACGAGGTCGTCGCGGCCGCCCGCCGCTACGGCTACACGGCCGGGCTGGCGTTTCAGATCGTCGATGACGTGCTGGACGTGGTCGGGACGCAGGACGCCATGGGCAAGTCCCTTGGACGAGATTTCGACCTGGGCAAGCCCACGCTGCCGGTGCTGCACTGCCTGGCGAACTGCACGCCGGACGTGCGGACCGAGTTGAAGCACGCGCTGGCTGGCTCGGCAGGATCGCTCAATGGTCATCTCAAGGCGTGGCTGGCATCCACCGACAGCGTGGCCTACGCCATGGAATACGCCCGCCAGCTCGTCAGCGACGCCCTCGACTCACTCGGACGCGTTCCGTCCGGCGACGCGCGGACTTCGCTGACCGCCATGGCCGAGTTCATCACGCAGCGGCAGATGTAGGGGCGCGGGCACGGGTGCGTGACAGACCCGGCGGGCACGCTCGAACGTGGCACGGCCTTCCAGGCCGTGATTCG
>CAZYLK010000096.1:0-21694 GCA_964648365.1 uncultured Phycisphaeraceae bacterium | reverse complement strand
GCGAATCCTCCGGCGCCACGCCCGGCGCCACGCCCGGTGCCACGTCGGGTGCCACTGCTCTTGAGCAGTGTCTTCATTCCGCAACTGCGATCCCAACGGAAGCACTGCTCAAGAGCAGTGGCACCCGGAAGCCCTCCGCCGGTCAACGGCACTGTCACACTCGATCGCACGGTGATCTTTGAATGCGTCATCCGCGGCATCATCCCAGCGCGCCTCCGGACCGGATCCGCTCGATCAGCGCGGTCGTACTCAGCCCCTCCACCAGCGGCAACAAGACGACCCGCCCGCCGCAGGACTTGACGAAATCGGCGCCGACCACGCCCTTGCCGGCCCAATCTTCACCCTTCACCAGCACGTCCGGGCGAACCTGCCGTATGAGCGCCTCCGGCGTCGGGTCGTCGAAGCGGACCACGTAATCCACCGACGACATCTCGCTGAGCACGCTGCAGCGATGCTCAAAACGGTTGATGGGCCGGTCGTCTCCCTTGCCCTGCCCGCGCACGGACTCGTCCGAGTTCAGCCCGACGACCAGCAGCGACGCCTGCTCGCGGCAGCGGCGAAGAAAGTCGACGTGTCCGGCGTGCATGATGTCAAAGCATCCATTCGTAAACGCGACCGTCTCGCCACGATCGCGGCGCAGCGTCAACTCGGCGGTCAACTCCTCGATGCTGCGGAGCTTGCCGTTCTTCCGTCGCGACTCCAGCCGCAGTTCCGCCAGCACCTCGTCGGCCGTGATCGGCACGCAGCCGAACTTCTCTACTTCCAAACCGCCGCAGATGTTCGCCAGTCGCGCCGAATCCGCGAGCGACGCCCCGGCCGCGACGGACGCCGCCAGCGCCGCCAGCACCGCGTCGCCCGCACCCGTGTTGTCATAAACGCTCCGCGGGCGGGTCGGGACGTGCTCCCAGCGGTCGCCCTCAACGACGACCGAGCCGTCGCGATCCACCGTCGCCAGGATGGCCTTGATGTCGATCGTCGGGATCAGCCGCACGGCCGCCTCACCGACGGATTCGACCGACCCGAGCGTCCGACCGACGGCGTGGCCGAGTTCGTCGCGGTTGGGTGTCAGGATCGTCGCGCCGCGATAGCGGGCGTAGCTGGTGATGCGGGCGGGATCGACGAGGACGGGCTTGCCAGCGCCGGATGCCGCCTTGATGATCGCGGCCGCGACTTCGTCGGTCACCACGCCCTTGTCGTAATCCTCGATGCAGACGACGTCGCACTGCTTCACGCCGCTCAGCGCCGCGTCCACGATGCGATCGCGATCCGCCGCCGCCAGCGGCGATTTGTCTTCCTCATCGACGCGCAAAAGCTGCTGGCGGTGCCGATGCTGGGCGAGACCCACCATCCGCGTCTTGGTCGTGGTCGGCCGCTCGGGCGTGACGATGACGCCGTCGGTATTCAGCCCGATGTCGGAAAGCAGCGTCCGCAGCGTCCCGCCGTTTCGGTCCTCGCCCACGACGCCGCACGCCGACACCTCGCACCCCAGCGCCCGCAGACAGGCCGCGACGTTCGCACTGCCGCCCACCGCGTGCCGCCGCTCGACGATCCGCAGCACCGGCACCGGCGCCTCCGGGCTGATCCGCTCCGCGTCGCCGTAGACGTAACGGTCCAGGATCAGGTCGCCGACGAGCAGCACGCGACGGCCGCGGAAGCGATGGACGATGTCGGAGAGGGCAGCAGGCATGGGGGCATCCGGAACCGTGCGTTGCATGGTATGACGGATGCGCCGAGAGCGTCAATAAAATACATTTCAGCGGGGTGACGCGGGGTGCATGACAGAATCCGCGCGGGTGGCACGGTCTCGTCTTCGAGGCCGTGGCGAGGCGCGGGCCTCCTCACTCCGCGATTTCCACTTGCCCGCCCCAGAAGCGTGCCGGGCGAGACCGTAGTGCATGCCAACGCGGCTGGGATATCCGGGACTGCGGAGTCTGATGTCACTCCTGCCCGAACGTCCACAGCCTCGAAGACGAGACCGTGCCACGCATTCCAGACTTCCTGCCCGAAGCTCCACGGCCTCGAAGACGAGACCGTGCCACCCGGGCGATACCGGATACGCGGCTTTCGCCCCGCTCAAGCCGTCGCGCGCCCGGTGACGGGCGGCAGCCAGTGTCAGCCAGCGTGAACCGGCTCCGCCTGCGGGCTTCCGGCAGGGTGAATCAGCCACGACGCCATCTCCGTCGGCTCGGAGACGTGCCGTACGACGTGGGCAGGGACGCCGACCACCGTCGAAAGCGGCGCGACGTCGCGGATGACCACCGCCCCGGCCCCGACCACGGCCTCGTAGCCGACGCGCAGGCTCTGGATGATGGTCGAGCCGATGCCGATGAACGCGCCCGATTCGATGACCACGCGGCCGGCAATTCGGGCGCCCGGGCAGACGTGCGTGCCGGTGCCGATCATCGACTCGTGATCGACGATGCAGCCGGTGTTGAGGATGACGGAATCGCCCACCTGGGCGTGGGCACAGACCAGGGCTCCGGCCGCGACGACCGTGTTGCGGCCGATCTTGGCGTTGCGGGCGATGTTGGCGGAGGGGTGGATCGCCCGGATCAGCTCGTAGCCCATGCCTTCGATCCGCTCGGCGAATTTGCGTCGGACGCCGTTGTCACCGATGGCCACGATGGCGTGCTCGATGCCCTGATCGCGGTTCAGCGCGGGCAGATCCTCCAGATCGCCGACCACCGGCAGGCCGTCCACGTGCCGGCCGTGGGCGGCGATGTTCGAATCGACGAAGGCGACCGGTTCGTAAGTTCCGGCGTTGCGGATAACATCCAGCACGACGCGGCCGTGTCCGCCGCAGCCGACGATAACGCAGGGGGTTCGTTCAGAGGATTGAGTCGTCATGCAGTTCCCACCCGGCCGAGTCATCGTCGCTCCCGCTCCTCAGATGCACCAACCCCTTTATCGGACGGGATTTGCGGCGTCTGAACCAAAATCGCAGGGTTTTTGCAGGGAACACGACCACGCCGGGTCGCCAGAATCCGCATCGACGGGTCAGCGGCGGCTGGACGAAGCCCCGCCGCGCCGGAGCTTGAATGTAACTCGCAAGGGAGTAAATAGTTAGCGCATGTCCGTTGGGGTGGACACCGAAGTCGCTTCGCCCGGCCAGTCGGCCGCGCAGCCCGTACCACTGCTGCGTCGGATCCTGACGCCGCCGTTCGTGGCGGCCGTGGCGCTGCTCGGAACCACGGCCGTCATCGCCGGTCCGGTGGCCGCGTGGCTGCAAGTGGTCCGGCACAAAGAGGCCCTGCCGCTGGTCAGGCCGCTGCCGGCGCTGAATCGCGCCGCGCTCGGCCCGTACCGCGTCACGCGCGTGGACGTCCTCAAGCCGGAGGAGATCGAGGCGCTGGGCACCGAGGACGTGATTTCGTGGTGGGTCGAGGACACCCGGCCGAATCCGGAGGGCCGGCCGCGCCTGGCCCACCTGTTCGTTTCCTATGATACCGGGTCGCCCAGCCTGGTGCCGCACACGCCGGATCGTTGCTACATGGCGTCGGGCTACGAGCAGGCCCAGCCGCACGAAGTGCGGGAGGTCGCCCCGGCGGGGATGGCGCCGGTCGAGTTGCGGCTGCTGACGTTTCAGAAGACGGGCTTGTTCGACAAGTCCCAGGTGACGGTGCTTTACACGTTCTTCTGCAACGGCGCCTTCACGGCCAGTCGGGATTGGGTACGAGTGCTGACGACCGACCCGCGCAGTCGCCACGCATTCTTCAGCAAGGTGGAAGTCTCGTTCGTCGGAGCGGCGCGCGAGGAATCCGTCGAACTCGCGCAGGATCTGCTGGGCTTCGTCCTGCCCGAACTGTTGGCCCGGCACTGGCCCGACTTCGCGGCCGCGGAGGCCCGAACGGACTGATCGTCGAAGCCGGCGTCCGGCTGGTCGCGATATTCTCCAGGGAAGGAATCGGATGGCGAAACGTATCAACAAGAACCTCGTCGGCGGCCTGTCTGTCGTTCTGGCGCTGCTGACGGTCCTGGTCGCGTACGCGTACATCTCGGGTCTGAAGTCGACCGATCCGTTGAAATTCGCGGAGATGGCCGAGCGCGCCGCCGAGCGCGGCGATTTCCCGAACGCCGCCCGATACTACCGCGAAGCCGCC
The DNA here is from genome assembly GCA_964648365.1 of uncultured Phycisphaeraceae bacterium. GTDB lineage: Bacteria > Planctomycetota > Phycisphaerae > UBA1845 > UBA1845 > SURF-32. Next base: position 17,594 of record CAZYLK010000096.1, on the reverse strand, counting down.
GCCAACAGCGACGATCCGACCTACCTGTGCCGTGCGGGCGATATGGCGCTGAGCGCAGGCGAGCCGCTGACCGCCCTGGCGATCTGGAACCAGGCTAAGACGCAGCAGCCGGAGTTTCTCCCCGCCCGCGAACGAATCCTGAACGTGCAGCGTAGGATCGCCGCGCTGCAGAACTCCCCCACAGGGTGGGTGAGCCTGCAACAGGAGGCGGAGGGGCTGATCGCGCTGAGTCCGGATCACGCACCGGCACACCACGCACTCGGCTTGGCGCTGATCAGCGCGAAAGCGCAGCAGGCGGGCAACCTGCAGCGCGGCGTCGATGCGCTGCGCCGCGCCGTCGAACTCGATCCCGCCAACGTAAGCGTCGCCATCGATCTGGCCGGCTATCTGCGCTCGATCGACGACGCCGCCGGGGCGGAGACGCTCTATCGCGATCTCGTGAACCGGCTGGGCGAGCCGGGCGCGGATGCCGCCCGCGCCCGCTGGGTGTACGCGGCGTTTCTGGCAGAGGCGAAGCGCAACGACGACGCGCAGCGGTTGTTTGATCAGGCGGTGGCGATGGCGGGGGAGGATCCGGAGACGCTCTCGCTGGCAAAGCTGGCGGAAGGATCCTATTGGCTGCGACGATGGACGCTCGAACGCAGCCCGGAAGCGAGCGCGCCGGAGTCCGACGCGATGCTGGCCAGGGCACAGACGGCACTCGAAGCGAGCGTCGCATCCAATCGCGATGCGTTCGACCCCTACATCCAACTCGCGCGACTTCAGGCGGCCGATGACCGTTACGATGATGCGCTCGAAACGTGCGACGACCGCCTCAGCCGCCCGATCACGCGCGTAGGCATTGACGAAATCTTCGATCGTGAGAGCCGCTACCGGCTGGCGCTGCTGGCGTCCGACGTCTGCCTGGCGGCGGCGCAGCGCGAAGACGCCGCGTCGCGCGACGCCTGGCTCAAGCGGGCCGAGTCCTACGTCGCGGACGCCTCGGCCGAGTCGCCGAACGGCGCCATGGCCCTGCTGCAACGCGCGCGGGTGCTGATCGAAATGGGTCGTGTGCGCGAGGCGCTGCCGCTGCTGACGCAGGCCGACAACGCCTACACCGACCGGGGCGTCAACATGTGGAACGCCAAGCTGCTGCTGGCGGAAGTTCACCTGATTCTCAACGAACCGGGCCGGGCGCGAGCCGTGCTCGATCTGGTGCTCCCGGCGGCGCAGTCGGAACAGGCCAGCAATGCGACGTGCTGGACGCTCTACGCGCGGGCCTACTTGCAGACGAACGACGCCGCGGACGCCATCCGGTACGCGGAGCGGGCGCTGGCCATCAACCCACAGCTTGAGGAAGCCGGCAACGTCAAACTGGCCGCGCTGCAGCAACTCAACCGCCACGATGAAGCGGCGGCCTTCGCACGGCAGATGGAAGGCGGCGAGTCCGCGGCCGTGCTGCTGGAAGCGCGGGCCAAGTCCGGGCACGGCGAAATCGACGCCGCGATTCAACTGCTCAGCGCCCATCTGGAAACACACCCCGCAGACGCGGCCGCGCTGCGCGAAGTGATGGTGCATCTGATGGGCGCCGAGCGACGACAGGAGGCCGAAGCGCTGGTCGAACGGGCGCTGGCCACCCGCCCGGAATCACGCGATTTGCTGGGATTGAAGCTGGCGATCACCTCGGCCGACCCCGACGACAAACGGGCGGCGATCCTCTCGCTGATCGAAGCGGAACCCAACGCGCTGGTCCGGTCGTTACAACTGGCCCAGTTTCACGACGCCGCGGGCGAGCCGGAGCTGGCGATGTCAGCACTGACGGCGGCAGACGCCGCGTTGCAGGCACAGCTTGAACGGTTGGACGACGCCTCGGAGTTCGCGTATCGCCGCATGATCATCAGCAGCAAACTGCTGGTCGCGGCGAAGCTGCAGCAATGGAACGCGGCCGACGAAGCCGTGAAGGCAGCCCAGCAGATCAACGCCGACGGCGCCGGCGGTCGTGTCTTCCGGGCGCGCTACCACATGTTGCGGAGCCAGGCGGACGAGCAGCTTCGCGGCGAGGCGGCGCAGGCGCTGGCTCTGCTGCGCGAGGCGCTGCTTGAGCAGGGGACGAACGCAAGTACGCTGGTGCTGGCCGGCAACGCCTGTGAGATGCTCGGCGCGCTGGATGATGCGCGGGCGTACTACCGGCAGGCGCTCGATTCCAACCCCAACTACGGCGCCGCCCACAAGGGGCTGGCCAGCGTGGCCCGGCAGCGGGGCGACTGGCAGGCGTTCGCCGACGCCATTACGCAGTGCCAGCGGCTCATCCCCAACGACGCGTGGGTGCGGGAACAGACGCAACTGCTGGCTGAACTGCGCGACCCGGCGACGGCGATACAGCGACGCGAAGCGTACCTGGTCGATCATCCCGACGACTTCGACACGATCGTCCTGCTCGCCAAGCTGTGCGCCTCGCAGAATCAGCGTGACAAGGCGGACCGGTACTTCGACCGCGCGCTCGAACTGGCGCCGGCGGACAACCAGAAGTTCGTCGCGGAGGCGGCCGGGTACTACCGCGCCACCGGCCGCGGCGACCGCGCCGCCGAGATCATCTCCAGGCACGTCGATGCCCAGGAGTCGGACGACAAGAAGGCCAACGCGCTCGTCGTCATGGCGGCCAACCAGCTTAACGACGGCGCCGCGGCTGAAGCGCGCGACACGCTGATGCGCGCGGCCGGGATCGCGGAGACGTTCGAGGTCTGCTTCAGTCTCGCGGATCTGTATTTCATCGCACGCGATCCGCACTCGGCCCTGCCGTGGTACGACAAGGCCGTGGCGATCGGAAAGGCGGAATCCCACGCGCGCGTGGATGAAGCCGAGTTCCGCCGGATCGGTTGCGTGCTGCACGAGCGGTTCAACGACGTGGCCCGCGCGCGCGAACTCGTCAACGCCTACGTCACCGACCACCCCGCCTCGGCCAACGTGCCCTACGTCCGCAGCGAACTGTTCGCCCGCGAGGGACAACTCAGCAAGGCAATCGAAGTGTGGGACGCCTGGCTGCCCACGCACCCGGACGACCTGCTGGCCCGCTATCGCCGGGCGGAGTTGCTCATGCAGGCGGCGCGGTGGTCGGCGGCGGCCGCGGATCTGGAGTACATCAAGAGCAAGCAGCCGGCCGCGCTTAACCTGGAGCCGCGCTTCGGCCTGGCGCGGGTTTACGACGCCCTCGGCCGCCCGGATGCCGCGCTGGCCGAACTTGAATCCCTCCGGTCCACCTTCCCCGACAGCGACGCCGCCGCGCGGGAACTGGTGAAGGCCTACGCCCGACGCAATCGACTGGCCGAAGCGGAAGGCATCGCGACCGCATGGATCAACCGCACCGCCGCCGCGCCGGCGGCGCAGGCTCAGTGGTACAACGTCCGCGCCAACCTGCGGCTGCAACTCGCCAATCGCGACGGCGGGCTGGACGACCTGACGCAGGCCGCCGCGCTGAGCGGTTATGCGCTCGGCCCGCTTCTGCGCGTGCTCGACGCCCACCAGAAGCTCGACCGCGCCGAGGATGGCCTGGCGCTGTTCGATGCCCACGCGGGCCAGATCCCGCCGACGGCCGAACTGGTGGCGGTCCACGCGTCGCTGCTGGCGCACGCCGGGCGCGTCGACGAGGCCTGTGCGCGCTATCGCGAGGCGATGCGCCTGGCCGTGGCGGACTCGTACGGCGCCGTCACGCAGGTCGGACGGTCGGCGCTGGCAGCGATTCCCGCCGATCGCCTGGAGCGGGAGTTCGGCAACGCCGATTCGAGCACCGGCCGCACGGACCCGATCGACGGGCGGCTTATGGCGGCGCATCTTGAACGCAGCGGCCAGTGGCAGGAAGCGGCCCGCCTGCTCAAAGACATTGAAGAACTGACGGACGATCCCACGCGGCGGCACGGTCTGGTCATGCAGCAAGCGATTCTCTACCAGTTGAACAATGAACCGTCGCAGGCCCGGGAGTGCTACGAGCGCGCGCTGGAGATCAACGGAGACGATCTGATCGCGCTCAACAACTACGCCAACCTCCTCTCGGACCACTTCGGCGAACATGAGCAGGCCCTGACCTTCGCCCTGCGGGCCACGTCGCTTTATCATGACCCCGACCTGCGCGACACGCTTGGATGGATCTACGTGAAACTCAAGCGGTATCCGGAGGCGATCGCCCAGTTGAGCGTGGCGGTTCGGGCCGCGCCCGACCGGGCGCTCTTCCTGGCGCACCTCGGCGAGGCTTACCGGCGCAGCGGGCAGCTTGAGCGCGCCCGCCCGCTGCTGGAAACCGCGATGCGCCGTGCCCAGGACGCCAATGACACGATCACGGCCGGACAAGCGGCGGATGCGCTGAAGAAGCTGGAGGAGGGTCGCAGCGATTAAGGCCCTGTGCCCCGCCGCGAACTCCCGTGCCGGGAAACGTCTGACCCTTGACCTTCATTCTGATCCTCATCCTTCTGGGTTGTTCCGGGGCCATTTCCGGTTCAGAGACGGCGCTGTTCGCGCTGGATCGGCAGGCGCTGCGCCGCTTCCGGCGCTCCGGGCACCGGCTGGAACAGCTCGCGGTGCGACTGATGGAGCATCCGCGGCGCGTGCTGATGACCGTGCTGATTGCCAACACGGCCGTCAACGTTGCCGTCTTCGCCGTTTCGTACGTCACGACGCGAGGCGCCGAGCCGGGCGCCGGCGGCGCCTGGCGCGCCGCGGCGATGGGGATGATCACGCTCGTGCTCGTGATTCTCTGTGGCGAGATCCTCCCGAAGGCCGTCGCCTACACGTCGGCGGAGCGATTCTCGCCGTATGCCGCCGTGCTGATCTACGTCCTGCAGAACGTGCTGGCGCCCTTCCGCTGGATCCTGGGCCTGACGCTGGTGACGCCTCTGACGAGGCTGCTGACGCCGCCGGGCGTTCTGATGCCGGGCGTCGACGTGGATGAACTCCAGTTCCTCGTGGATCAGTCCGCCCGCGAAGGCGTCATTGACTCGCGCGAGAACCACATGCTCCAGGCGCTGGTGGCGCTGCCCGACGTCCGTGTGCGCGACATCATGGTGCCGCGCGTCGACATCGAGTCCGTGTCGATCACCGAGTCTCCGCAGGTGATCCGCCGACTGATGCGCGACACGCACCGGCGCAAAATCCCGGTCTATCGCCGGGATCCCGACGACATCGTCGGCCTCCTTTACACGCGCGACGTGTTCCTCAATCCGCACCGTTCCACCCAGAGCCTGCTCCGTCCCGTCGAGTTCGTGCCGGAGCAGGCCGATCTCGGCGACCTGATCCGCCACTTCAAGGAGACGCGAACCCAACTGGCCGTCGTGGTGGACGAGTACGGCGGCACGGCCGGACTCGTGACGGTCGAAGACGTGCTCGAGGAGATCGTCGGCGACATCTCCGAAGCGGGCCAGCCGCAGGAACAGCCGCCGGTCGAAGCGCTGGACAAGAACACCTATAGAGTGCTGGGCGATCTGAGCATCCGGGCCTGGAAGGCACGGTTCTCGGTGGGCCGGCTGAAGATCGACGTGAATACGGTCGGCGGACTGCTGCTGGCGATGCTCGGGCGCCTTCCGCGCGTCGGCGACTCGGTGTCTATTCATAACCTCACGCTGACCGTCGACCGGATGCGCGGACGTCGGGTCGAGTGCGTGATCATCCAGCGCCGGCCGGCGTCGGCGGCCGGAGGAGGCGTCGCCCCGTGATCCTGGGTTGCGTGGTGGGCGTCATCGTAGGCATCTTCTTTTCCGCCCTGTTCTCGGGGTCGGAGACGGGTCTGTATTGCATCAATCGGGTGCGGCTGGAACTCGACGTCCGCGCGGGCGATCCGGCGGCGCGCCACATCCGCTCCGTGCTGGACGACGAAGCGCAGGCGCTGTCCATGACGCTGGTCGGGACCAACGTCGCGAACTACCTGACCACGACGCTCGCCGCGGTCCTCATCGGGGCGACGCTGTCGATTTCGCCGTCTCATCTCGAACTCTACACGACGCTCATCGTCACGCCGGTGCTCTTCGTCTTCGCCGAGGTCGTTCCCAAGAACCTCTTTCAGGCCAACGCCGACCGACTCATGCGCCGGGCAGGCCCGGTGCTGCACGTCGTTCAACGGGCGCTCGGGTGGACCGGCATTCTGAGGGGCGTGGTCGCCATATCACGGTGGCTGACCCGTGTGGTCGCAGGATCCTATGGCGATGCGGCAGTCGATGCGCCGAAGCTCCGCGTGGCAGCAATGGTGCGCGAGGCGCTGCTCGACCGCGCCCCGGAAACGGACCTGACCGACGTCGTCGACCGGGTCGTGGCCCTCTCAGAGACGCCGCTGCACCGCGTCATGGTGCGGCGGAACCAGGTCATCGCCCTGGAGCGCCGCGCGACCCGCGCGACACTGATCCGCATCGCGCGGACGACGCCGCACACGCGCCTGCCGATCTACGACGGAACGCCGGACAACATGGTGGGCGTCATCAAGATCGACGAACTGCTCAAGACCACGGATTGGACCACCGTATCCGACAAGGAGCGCCCCGTGTTGCGGCTGCCCGCCGACATGCCCGTGGCCGCGGCCATCGCCCGTGCCCGTCAGGCCCGGCACTTTCTGATCGTCGTCGTCAATCGGCGGGGTCGGTCCGTCGGGATCGCGACGCTCAAGGACTTGCTTGAGGAGATCGTCGGGGAACTGTCGGACTGGTAGCCGCCGAGGGCGGCGCGCTGGCAACGGACGTCGACACGACGACACGCTCCCCACCGTTGTTCAGACATTCAACCAGGTCCACCCCCGAGTGCGAGCGCTCCAGTTGTTCCATGAACGCCGCATAGAAATCGAGCCGCTCCAGGGCGAGCCGACGCGTCGCGTCGAAGTGAAAGGCGTCAGCAATGCGGGCAGGCCAGTACTTGTACGCGCGCTGAGAGTGCCACACGGTCAGGACGTCATCGAGGCCGCGCCCGGAGTTCACGCTGGTCCGGGCCGCCGTCCACAAGGAAAGGACGCCGATCCGGTCGAGGTTCTCGGCGTCGCTGACGACCATGGCCTCAGGCGTGTGCAGGCGACGCATCGGCAGCGTTCGAATCGCCAGGGCCGCCGCGTCCAGCGTCTCGGCATCGAGAACGTCCGCCAGGCATCGCCGCAGCATCTCCGCGCCGAAGTTATGGTGATCCGCACCGGTGGTAGCCGCACGCAACTGTGAAGTGTGAATGGCGCCGTTCGCCAGCCCGGTCAGGTAACCGGCGTCGCAGTAGTAGGCTGCCGCGAGTGCGGCCGTGCGACCCGGCTCGCGCCGCTGCACTTCCGGAACGGTCAGAAGGAGCTGCGTGGTGTTGGCGATGCGGCAGGCGCTCTCCCACAGGAACGTGTCGCGCCGCCCGGACGCGTCCACAAGACTCAGGTCGCGCTTCGCACACGCGCGGATGGCATCCAGTACCTTCATGACAACCGTCCGTCCGCGCGCGGGCGCACAGCGCCGGATACGCGCACGCCGAGCGCGCGGAGAAAGATCAGTGTCAGGTTCGCGGGCGGTGGCGCCTCGGGCCGGCGCGGCGTTCGAGTGAGGGAGCCGCGAAACCCGAAGCGACGTTGCAGCGCAGTGAATCAACCGGGCCGAAGGCACCTCCTGCGCGCAGACCGACCACGTCCCCTCCTCCGGTTTCCTGTTCCGCCCGATCTTACATCTGCGGGGGGGCACCTACAAGAAAAAAGTTCCTGCCGCGGCTCCGGCGACCCCTTTGTCGTTGCTGGCGGCCCGCGGGCGGGGTAGAATAAGGTCGGCGGAGTCGCGAGTGCGCCTCCGTCGGCACGTCCGAGCGACTGCACGTCCGCATGAGAGGATCAAGTGATGGCCGCATCACCTCTGGAACAGGATGTCCTGCGCGATTCGACCCCGACCATTGCAACCCTGCTGGCAGAGCTGGAACGTACGCTCGAGCAGGCGGACGACACGCTTCACGATGAGCGAGTGGTCACGCGTCTGCGCGAAACGCTGTGGCGGCTGCACGGACGCCTGCGGCAGCACCACGCGGCCGGCGTATGGAGCTTCGGCGACGAAGGCGCCCCGGCCTCGCCCGAACTGACCGGCGCCGCCGCCCGCCTGCTGGAGGAACATACCTCCATGCTGGGCATGCTGGATCGCATCCTCCGATGTATGGATACCGCCGCGAAGGGCCAGCTCGACGAGCAGAACGTCTGCGCCCTTCGCATCCGGGAGCTGATCGCCACCGTGCGCCGACACGAGGTCGAGGAGGAGAGCCTGTTCTACCGGTCCGTGTGGATGGACCAGGGCGGTGAGGGCTAGGCCGCGCCGACGCCCGACCGCCGCCTGCCCGCTGACATCCGTTCGCCCGCCTGGCTAAGCTCGCTCAAGACGGCGGCGGTTCGCAAGCGCCGCAGGACTCAACGCCCCCCCCGTCGACCTGACGCGGAGCGGGCCGGCGATTTCCAGCCTCGCATGTTATCCGAACTCATCGCCGCAGACGTGGAATCGCTGGTGCCGGATGCGTACGCACGATTCCGGCCGATGGTTGCCGCGGCTTTCCGGTTTTTCGTGGAGCGGCTCGCGCCGGCGCGACGTCGCACGCTGTCGGAGATGTTGCGGGTTTTGCCGGCGGACGCCACGGCCGCCTGCCGCATCGTTGCCGTCATGCGTGCGTGTCCCACGCTGCACAAGCTGGGACAGGTGATCGCCCGGGATCGGCGGCTCGACGCGCACCTGCGCGATCGCCTCGCAACGCTCGAGTCGCTCCCGCCGACCACGTCCATCGAGGTCATCCGGCGGGTGCTTCACCACGAGCTTGGCGCATTGGCGCCGCTTGGCGTGACCCTGGGAACAACGCCGCTGGCCGAGGCGAGCGTCGCGGTCGTCATGCCGTTCAGGGTGGCGGCGACAGACGCCTCCCGCGGACCGCAGGACGGTGTCTTCAAGATTCTGCGTCCCGGCATCGTCGACGCCCTGCATGAAGAGCTTGCGATCTGGAGCGAGGTCGGCGAGCGCCTTGACGACCTCAGCCGTGCGGCCGGACTCCCCGAACTCGACTATGCCGAGACCTTCGAGTCCGTCCGCGACCTCCTGCGCCACGAGGTTCAACTCGACGGGGAGCAGGCGAACCTGCGCAGTGCGGCCCGCGCATACGCGGCGCAAAGCGAAGTCCACATTCCCGCCCTGTTGCCCTTCTGCACGCCGCGTGTGACAGCGATGGAGCGCATTTTCGGCACGCCGCTGCTGGCGGCCGGCAGCGGCGACGCGGCAGGCGAGCCCACGGATCGGGTGCCCGAATCGGCGCAGGTGCGGAGCCACGCAGCGAAATCGCACATTGCCGGAACAGTGGTGCGGGCAATCCTTGCGGTCCCCTTCTGGTCGCCAGACGCGGAGGCGCTTTTCCACGCCGATCCCCACGCCGGCAACCTCGTCGCAGACCGCCGCGGCGGCGTCGCCATGCTCGACTGGGCGCTGGTCGGACGGCTGTCCAGATCCGACCGCGAATCGCTGACCCGGATTCTCGTCGGCGCCGCAATGCACGACGTTGCATACGTGGCGTCGAGCATCGCGGCGCTGGCCCCAGGAAGCCAGGCCGAGCAGGCGTTGACGGACGTCTGCGCCGCGGCCTTGCGATCCATCCGTCGCGGCGCCCCGCTGGGCCTGACCTGGCTCGTCGAACTGCTCGACGAGGCGGTCCGTGACGCCGGCGTGCGGTTCGGGCCTGACCTGCTGCTCTTTCGCAAGGTGCTCCTGACCGTCGAGGGTGTGGTGGGACAGATCGATCCTGGCTTGAACATAGACGGTGTACTCTCCGCGGCCGCCTGCGCCGGGGCGGCAGCCGGCTGGCCCGGGAGCCTCTGGGGCTTCCCGTTCGACCGTTCCTTCGGGGTCCACCTGTCCGCCGCGGACGTCGGGCTGATGCTGGCGCAGACGCCGCTGGCGGCCTTCCGTTTCTGGACCGGGTGGGTGATGGACGCCGCCCGATCCTCCGACCGCGCGGGGTGAACGCGACCGCCCCTCCGGTCGAAGGGGGGCCTTTCAGATTCCGGCCGGGAGGCGGGCGCAGTGGATTGCGTAGCGGCCGGAGCCGGGGTAGGATTCAGCGTGACGATCTTCTTTTGATCGATCCGTTTCCTGAAGGCTGCTCACCCAACCGGTGGCGCTGACGCTCGAATTGGACTGGTCACGGAGGCTCGGTGACATTGGTGGCGGATCGGCGGGAGGGATCGTGTTCCCCCGCGAGGTTGGACCGCCACGGCTAAGCGCACACGCGGTGTCGCGCAGGACGAGAGCCGGTAGAGTCAGTTCAGGCCGGGTGGTCACAGCCGGTTTCGTCGGGCAGCGGTCGGCAGGTTCCGACCGCCCGCAACGCACTGGCCACATCAGGCTCGTCTTGTCTGCATCTCGTGAGAGAACCATCGTCGCGCTGCGGCGAACGCGCTGCGCGGGTCAGCGGAGACTTAAGAACATGGGACGTAAGCTTTACGTCGGAAACCTGAGCTACAACGTCGGCAGCGACGAGTTGACGCAACTGTTCGGCGAGTTTGGAACCGTCGAAAGCGTCAGCATCATCTCGGACCGCGACACCGGTCAGAGCAAGGGATTCGGATTCGTCGAGATGGCCTCGGACTCCGAGGCTCAGGCCGCCATTGCGGCGCTCGACGGCAAGGACTTCGAGGGCCGCGCCCTGAAGGTCAATGAAGCCAAGCCCAAGCCCAGCGGTGGCGGGGGTGGCGGCGGCGGTCGCGGTGGCTACGGCGGCGGCCGTGGTGGCGGCGGCGGCGGCGGAGGTCGCGGCGGGTACGGCGGCGGACGTGGCGGCGGCGGCGGCGGTGGACGCGGAGGTCGCGGCGACCGCGGCGACCGCGGCGATCGCTGGTAAGAATCCGCCGATCGGCAGCCACTGATGCGTCGCAGGGCAGGCCGGGTCTCCCGGCCCGCTTTGCTGCGCCCGCCTTCAGTGACGTCCGGGGCGCCGCACCGTCTTCGGCCCGGTCGAAGGCAGCCGCGCCAGTATTGACGGCCGGCGATTCGCCGAACGGACCAGCATTGTCAGCGCTTTGAGGCCGTCCGACACCAGGCGCATCCGCTCGCGCGTGGGTCGGACGGCCGGAGCGCATCACGGCCTGCGCGTGATGGAGGGTTGTCGCGATGGAACTACCACGCCGACCGCGCGGGGATGAACTGCTGCCCGGCGGGGCGCTCACGGCGCTGCGTGATCGACTGCGCAGCCGGCGGCCGCGCTACGATCTGACCACCGTCATCGCCTGCGCGTTCGATCATCGGACGCGCATGCTGCCCTTCATCTACGCCGACATGCGCATGGCCCCGGCCGGCGTCCGGGCGATTGGCTCGGCCATGGCCGATGCCGGGTTCGACAAGACCCGCATTGTCCTGCAGCAGTGGAATCCGCGTTTTGAACCGTCCAAGATGCGCCTCGACGGGCGCATGCCCGACATCTTCATGGTGTCCAGCATGCAGCTTCACACCGCGTGCTGCGAAGCGCTGATCCGGGACGCCTGTCGCATCGACCCGGCCCATCGCCCGCTGGTCATCGCCGGCGGACCTAAGGCCATTTACGAACCGTGGGACGTCTTCGGCCCGGATCCCGGCGATCCCTGGGGCGCGGACGTGGCCGTCACAGGCGAGGAATACGTCGTTCTGAGCCTCGTCGAGACGCTGCTGGAAGCGAAGTCTCCGCGGGAGTCGCTGCGCGACGCATTTTTGCGTTGTCGCGACGAGGGCGTGCTGGACGGCGTCCCCGGGCTGGTCTACGCCCGCACGAACGGCAGCGGCGCGGCCGTCGAACTCGTGGATACCGGTGTACAGCGGCTCGTCGCTGACCTGGACGAGCTGCCGCACCCGGTGCTGGGTTACGGCCTGCTCGAGGCGCCCAGTCGCGGCGCCACCCTCGGCCCGCGCGCTCTGCCGCCGGAGCGCATCCGCCGGCTCAGTCCGATCGGGTCGATCGTTCTGACCTTCGGCTGCAAGTTCGCCTGCCCCTACTGCCCCATTCCGGCGTACAACCAGCGGCAGCACCGGGCCAAGAGCGGCGCCCGCGTCGCGGATGAGTTCACCCGGCTCTATCAGACCTACGGCATCCGCAAGTACTTCGGCGCCGACGACAACTTCTTCGACGACAAGGACCGCACGCTCGACATCGTCGAGACGCTGGCAAAGACGGAAATCGACGGACAGCCGATCCGCAAGCGTATCCGCTGGGGCACCGAGGTCACCGTGCATGACACGCTTCGCCTGCGGGATCATCTGCCCGACGTGCGCAAAGCCGGCGTGCGCTCGCTGTGGCTCGGCGTCGAGGATATGACGGCCACCCTGGTGAAGAAGGGGCAGAGCGTCAGCAAGACGACCGAGGCGCTGGATCTGCTCCAGCGGCACGGCATCTGCCCGATGCCCATGATGATGCACCACGACGAACAGCCGCTCATCAGCCGCGGTGAGCGGCCCTACGGCCTGCTCAACCAGATTCGCCTGCTGCGAAAGTCCGGCGCGGTCAGCATGCAGGTGCTCATGCTGGTGCCCGCCACCGGATCCAAACTCTATTCAGGAACATACACGTCGGGCATGGCGTATGAGAGCGTCGCCGGCCGCAGGGTGGAACCGCACATGCTCGGCGGCAACTACGTCATCGCCTCTCATCATCCCAAGCCCTGGCGCAAGCAGATCAACATCCTGTTGGCCTACGCGTACTTCTACAATCCGCTGCGCTTCGCCAAGGTGCTGGTCGCGCCGAAGTCGAAGCTGTACCTGGCCGACGCCCTGTGGCAGGGGCTGGGCATGTGGGGCCTGGCTCAGACCGTGCGACACACGCTCGGCTGGGCGGTGCGCCTGCGTTTCGGCAAGATCCGCCGCCTCCAGGCCCCCCCCATCAGCCCCCTGCCCATGCGCGGCACCGCCGCCGCCTCCCTCGCCGACCACGCCCTCCCCGGCACACCCACCATCCCCTGCAACGTCCCCGCCCGCGACGCCAGAGAACCCCGCGGCCGCGCCCTGGCGCTGCCGATTCTGGCGATGTCGTAGGGGGGGCAGCGCCCGACCCTGCGCTGAATCCCCCGCTTGCGCAGAAAAAAACCGCAGGTCGTTTGTGCGAGCTGCGGTGGTCGCCTGTTGGCGGTGCCTGCGATTTAACTCTTGTTGCGTAAAACCCCAGGCCAAGATCGATTACACTGGCCGTCATATTCCGCCATTCGCCCACGGTGTCAAGCCCCCCGCCCGGAGAAAGTCGCGAACTGGGTTCGCCTTCCGTTAGGGCGTGGTCCGCGGTACGATCCGGCTGGACAATTGCGTCACGGGAGCACGATGCATGATCACGTTGGGCTTGGACATCGGTTCTAATTCTGTTGGATCTGCCTGGATTGACGGCAAGACGGGTTCAATCACGACCGGCGTATCCATCTTCCCGGCCGGCGTCGATGAATCCGACGACAAACGGGGCGACCCCAAGAATGCGAAGCGGCGGATGGTGCGGCGCACCCGAATCACGCTCGCCCGGCGGGCCGCGCGCAAGCGCCTGCTGCGGCTCAAGCTGATCGAGGCTGGGCTACTGCCCGCGTCGCATGCCGCGTTCGCGACGCTCCTGGAGGAGACGGACCCGTGGGAGCTGCGACGACTTGGGCTGAAAGTGCCGCTGTCGCCGTTCCACTTCGGCCGCGTGCTGCTGCACCTGGCGCAGCGACGCGGCGCGCTTGGCCTGCACGTTCCTGATCCGGATGACGAAGCCGAAGACGACGCGGCGAGGGACGACGGTAGGGTTACCGCGGCAATTAAGTCAGTGCGTGCTAAGATGAGCGAGAAGAGCGCGCGCACGTTTGGCGAATTCATCGCGAGGGTCCGCGGGGAGCGGATCACGGCGATAACGACTGAAGACAGGCGGCCTCAGAACAATCGGAACGGGCCGCGCGAGTGGCGCGCAGCCGTCCGCAACAAGGCGGGTTCGTACGAACATTGCGCGGACCGCGCAATGATTCGCGATGAGTTCACGTGCCTGTGGGAAAGGCAGTCCGCGTTTGACGGTCAGACGGCGAAACTGCTCACCCCGGAACTGCGGCTGGCCTTGGACAACCCGGCTAAGGACACCGTTTGGCGCCACCAGGGCTTGCTGTTCGGCCAGCGCGCAACCAACTGGGATTTGGGCACCCTCGGCCGGTGCAACCTCCATCCCGAGGAGCGGTGCGTCCCGCATGCCGACATGTATGCCTCACGCTACCTGGTTGTCGAGACGGTCAACAACCTCAGGATCATCGAGTGCAATAAGGCGGCACGCCCGCTGACCCCCGAGGAGCGAGAGAAGATCAAGGCGTACCTGAGCGGCCCGCTCGGGACGCTGACAGAGACCCGCAAGAAGGACCGCAAGACGGGCGAGATCAAGGTCACGCCCGAGCGTCCGAAACGCACCGTGAGCGTGACTGATCTTCGACGGAAGATGGCGAAGTGGTATGGCAAGGACAAGTGGACACATGACAAGAAGCGGTCCCCGTGCAGGTTCCGCAACGAGGACTCGGACGAAGAGAAGACCATCAATACCGACTGGTTCAGCCGGGAGATCATCCACGGCGCGGTGACGCCGGGAAAGTGGGCGGCCATGCCCCAGCGCGTGCGCGAGGGGGTGAATCGCGCGATCCTCAAATTCTCGCCGGAGCACGAGGAGGACGCCGAGAAGCTGAAAACCGGTGCGATGGACTGGGCGGGCCTGGACGAGGCCCAGGCTGACGCGCTCGTGGTTGCGTGGCGGACCAGGCCCAAACCTGACGCCAAACGACTGAGCATGGGGCGCCGCGCCGTCCGAAATCTGCTCACGGTCATGGACCGTCCGCAGCCGTGGCCGGACGACAGAAGTCCGACGGGCTGCCGCTGGCTGACGCAGATCGAGGCGCGAAAGCTGCTTGCGGGGGATGCGGAGTTCGTGGACGTGACCACCGGCAAGCCGCTAGACGAGACGATGCGCCGACGCTACGCCACCGGCGCGAAGGGCGCCACCGCCCGCGATCGCTACTACATGGGCAAGCACACGCTCATGAAGAACGGCGAACCGGTGATCGACCGCGAGACCGGCGAGCCGCTGGCCGAGCCGCCGCCCGCGCCGATGGTCAGCAACCCCGTCGTCCGCAAAGCAATCCACGAAGTCCGCCGGCATCTGGTCGAATACATGACCGAGTTCGCGTGCAAGCCGGATCATGTGTACGTCGAATTGTCGCGCGAAGCGCAAATGGGCAAGAAGGACGCCGATCGGCTGCTCTTCAAGAACAGGCTGCGGAATCGCATTCGCACTGACATTATCCGCGATGGCGAGTTTGGGCTTGACGCGCCGCACGTCACAACCACGCAGCAGCGGGCCGCCATCGACCGCGTCATTCTGTGCGTGCAACAGGGGAACCGGTGTCCGCTGTGCGGCCAGGGTGGCCTCACGACGCTGAAGGCGGCCCGGGGGGAGGATTGTGAGGTGGCGCACATCATTCCACGCGCCAGCGGCGGTCACAACGGGCTTTCAAACATCGTCCTGGCGCACACGAACTGCAACCGGGAAATGGGGCGGCGAACGCCCCGAGAGTACTGGTCTGACGGCCCCGGCTTTGATCAGGGCATGGTCTGGGTGGAGGGCGTCTACGGTGAGGTCGAGCGGCCGAAGTTCTCGGAGGTCAAGGGTGGCGAGCCGCTCTGGGCCTGCTACTTCACGAAGCGGGACGACCATGCGAAGAGCGAGCGATTCAAAATGGATGTCTCTGATCCCGGAATCCAGGGAATGACAGACCGGCAGGACGCCGCCACCAAGTACGCCGCGCGGCAGGTCATGGCTTATCTGGCTGATGCCCTGTACGGCGGTAAGGGACTGCCCGAGCGCAGCGGAGGGAGCGATGAACGGAAGATCTTCGCCACCGACGGAATCTGGACCAGCCGCCTGCGGCGCGCATGGGGGCTGTTCTTCGATCCGCACGATCGGAAGTCGCACGTTATCGACGACAAGCAAAGGCAGGAGCGCAAGGAGAAGGACCGCGGCGATCACCGGCATCATGCTATCGATGCCGTCGTGATCGCGCTGTGTGATCGGCGTCTGCAGATCGCATGGGAAGAGCGGGAACGGCTGGCCGACATCGCCGGCATCAACACGGCCGACGAAGAGGCGATGGACAGCTACCGTCGCAGCTTTCCCCTCAAACCGCCGCCGCCGTACAAAGCGCGCGAGGATTTCCGCGCCGCCGTCGGGCGGGCGGTCTTCGGCAATCCCGGAAGCGTCAGGCCGATCTGCCACCGACCCGTGAAGCGCAAGATTGTCGGCCATCTCCACAAGGCGACCCAGCAGGGCCCCGCGCTCGACGTCTGGCACCGCGACGACGTGACCTACAAGGAGCGAGTGAAGGAACGGACCACAGTTCGCCAGAACGTGCTTGGGGAGACAAAGTCGGACTTCCTGAAGCCCAGTCACCTCCGGCTTCCGCGTCACGAGACTGACCAGGAGGCGATCGACCGGATCGCAAGGCGCTTGCGCATCGGCAAGGCAGCGCTGTCGCACGACGACGCTGTCAAGCAGGCGAAGAAGGTGGTGAAGAGCCCCGGCTTCATGCAGAAGCAGGTCGATCCGAAGCCGGACAAGGGCGGGATTGTCCGTGACATCGGGCTCCGTCGTCGTATCCGAAAGGATCTCGAGAAGCGAGGCCTGGACCCGGACAATTACGTCAGAGCGGATCTCAAGCGATCGATCGACCAGCACGGGCCATTGACCATGGAGAGCGGCGTACCCATCCATCGCGTCGTTCTACTCTGGAGCAACACCGACCCCGTCGAGATTCAACGGATCGGCTATGACTACGCGACGGGGGAGAAGGGGAAGGAAACAAGCCTGGAAACTGTGCGGCTCTACGACAGCCAGAACAACCATCACATCGAGATCCGGAAGAATGGGAAGGGGAAATGGACAGGTAGCGTCGTCACTACCTACGAAACAGCGCAGCACAAGCTCGCGAAGCTGCGCGCCTTCCGCGAGGCCGGTGTGCCCAAGCCGAAGTACTTCCGCGATCTGAAGCGAGACGAGTATGCACGCTGGCAGCGGGAGCGGGCGCAGTGGCGGCCGGCGATCGCGAAGATCGAGGCCGCCCACCCGCTCGTCGATCGCGCCGACGACGACGTTAAAGGCGGCCGGTTCGTCATGAGCCTGTGCGAGGGGGAAACCGTCTACATGAAGCATAAGAGGACCGGCGAGGTTGACTACTTCGTGGTCGCCGAGATCATGAAGGCAAAGCGCGTGGTCATGGTCCCACACTGGGATGCACGGGCTGCTGGCGAACGCAGGGATTCTGAAGGAAGAACGGTTCCGAACTCGAAACGCGACGAGTTTGAGGCTACGCCGAGCGATCTCAAGAACCTCGCGCCGCCGGGCCATCCGCACGCCATGAAGGTCCGCGTCAGCCCGCTCGGCGCCGTGACGGTGTTGGATCGCGACTGAACGCCGCGCCTGATCCCGCCGATACCCCCATCAGGGGCATCCGTCGTGATCAAGCGCACCGTCGAAATCTCTACCGGTCCGACGCACCTGTCCATCAAGGATGGCCAGCTCGTCCTATCGCGGCAGCGGGAGGTCATCGCGACCATCCCGTGCGAGGACATCGGCGTTGTTGATGATAAGGCCCCCACCGAGACCTACACGCA
>CAZYLK010000095.1:0-21813 GCA_964648365.1 uncultured Phycisphaeraceae bacterium | reverse complement strand
TCGCCGACGTCCGCAGGCGTCGGATCGGACCGCCCGGCCGATCGGGAAGGCCTCGTTGGCCCTCTGTTATTCGTAAAGGGAGGCTGATGATGACACACGATCCCTCTATTCGCGTTGCTTCACGCTGCCGGCGCTGCCCCGGGGCCGCGACCTTAGGCGCGTTCGCTCTATCGACCGTGGCGCTGGCACAGGGCCGGCCTGATGTGGCGTGGATGGTGGGCGGGACTGGGCGCGGCCCCGTGGAGTCCGTCGCGTTCTCGCCGGACGGCCGGATGCTGGTGACGGGGGACGGCAGCGGGGTCACGGCCCGGCTCTGGCGCGTCTCGGACGGGGCGCTGCTCAAGACGCTCGTCAGATACCCGCTTGAACCCGTCGGGAGTGTGGCATTTGCGCCCGACGGACAGGCATTCGCGGCCGGTGGCAGCCGCTTTTCCCTGTGGAGCCTGCCCGGCGGAGACGTGCTGGCCAGCCGGGACGAGCATGCAACATCAGTCGCGTTTGCCCCAGACGGACGGACGATGGCCGTCGGTGGCGACGGCGTTGCGATCCTGCGGTACCCCGACGGCGAACCCCTGCTCACGCTGAAGAGTCGTGCGGCCTACTGCGTCGCCTTTTCGCCTGACGGTTCGGTGCTGGCGGCTGCTGAGAACAGGGGCCGAATCAGGCTCTGGAGCACGCTCGACGGCCGATCCATTCGGACGCTGCACGCGCACGAGGGCGACGCGACCGCGGTGGCGTTCTCGCCGGACGCCTTGACGTTCGCCTCCGGCGGCGCGGATGGCGACGTCAACGTCTGGCGCACGTCTGACGGTTCGCTCCTGCGAACGCTGTCGGGAAACGACAGCCGGATCCTGTCGGTAGCGTACTCGCCCGATGGCCAGATTTTGGCATCACTGGATTCACAGACCATCAACCTGTGGCATGTAACGAATGGCCAGTTGCTGCAGACATGGGGCGATGCAGACCATCTGACGTCGATCGCATTCTCGCCCGACGGATTGACGCTCGCGTCGACGGGCTGGCCCGGTGAGGGCACGATCGACCTCAGACGCGTGCGGGACGGTGAAATCGTCGCGGCAATCGGGTCCAAGGCGCGAGAGATGCTCAGCGTGGCATTCTCGCCCGAGGGGCGGACGCTGGCCATCGCTGGATACGACGCGCCCGTCGAATTGCGACGTGCTTCGGATGGAAGACTCAAGAAGACGCTCCACGCGCTCCCATACGGGGCGCGTGCGGTGGCGTTTTCGCCCGACGGTACCCATCTTGCAGCCGCCGATGCCAAGGGACCGCTGCGCATCATCCGAGCCGGCAACGGCGGAATCACAAGAACACTGCCTGTCGAACATGTGGCGGCCATCGCGTATTCACCCGATGGGACGACGATTGCATCGGGCAACTACTCGAACGACAGCGTGCAACTCTGGCGGGTCTCGAACGGGCGACTGCTCTGGACGGGATCGGCGCACACGAAGTCGGTGAACGCCGTTGCGTTCTCGCCCGATGGTCAGACCGTCGCGTCGGCGAGCGATGACGAGACGGTCTGCCTCTGGCGCGCATCGGACGGCCAGTTGCTGCGAACGTTCTCAGGCTTCACTGACGAGGTGAACAGCGTCGCGTTTTCGCCGGACGGGCAGATTCTGGCGATCAGTGAAGGGCTGTTCTTCGAGAACACGATCAGCCTGTACCGTGTCTCGGATAGCGAGTTGCTTCGTGAGCTGAAAGGGCATGAGGTTGCCGTCAAGTCCGTGGCATTCTCACCCGACGGGCAGACGCTGCTGTCCGCAAGTGGATCGAACAACGTCTACCATTCGTCAGTGCGCTTCTGGCGCGTGTCGGACGGCGCGCTGTTGCAGGCCTACGACGAAGAGACCGGGGGTGCCATCAACGCCGTCCGGTTCTCGCCCAACGGACGACACTTCGCGTACGCCAGACGTGATGCCGCGGCCGTGGTGGCGCGGAATCCGCTCGTGGAAGAACCCGGCTGCGGAATGGGGGCGAAGTTGCGTGTGACGTGCCGCCGCGGCGAAACCCGCGTGCGCGGCGTCCTCAAGCGGGCCAGCGCCTTCGCGCCCGTGACGTTCACCTTCGACGGCGAGCACGTCGACGAACGGATCACCGACGTCAACGGCCGCGCGACCGTCCACTACACCGATGTGCCGCCCGGCGGACATACGCTGAGCGTGTGTGATCTTGAAGCGGGGTGCTGACGAGCGCCCCATCGCGACGTCTGACTTCCGTGCCTCTGGGGACCGCCCGGTCGTCCGGGGGTAGCCGGGCGATGCCGACATGCTCTGCCCGCCGCTCGCGAACCCGGCGACCCTGTAGATAATGCGGGCGATGGGGCGTGACCCGGAAGAATGCCAGACTCCGCCCACGCGGGCAGCGCGGCGACGGCGACAATCTTCGCCTGCCCGGCCGGTGCTACCACGCGGCTGGCGGCGCGTGTGGATCCCGTTCGTCGGCTGGCGGCAATGCGGCCCGGACGACCGCGAGCGCGTCGATCGCTACTTTCAGAAGCCCATGATGCTGCTGGCGCTCTTCGCTGTACCCGTCTTTGCGCACGAGTTTCTGCTGCCGGCCTCGGCGCTCGAGATCCCGGCCGTCACGCTGGCGATCGAGATCGCACTGCTCTTTATCTGGCTCGCGTTCACGACGGAGTTCGTCGTCAAGATCGCCATCGCGGAGTCCCGCACCAGATACGCGCTGAAAAACTGGCTGGACGTTTTCATCATCCTGCTGCCGTTTCTGCGGCCGCTGCGCGGCCTGGCCATGGCGCGGTCGCTGCGGTTGGCGCGGTTCATCAGTGTGTTCGGCCTGCGGGGCGCTGCGATGAAGCTGCTGCGCACCGGGGTGGCGGCGGTGCTGGGGTGGGAGTTCCTGCGCCGGTGGACCCGCGCCGCGGAGGCCGTCGCGTCCGACGAGCAGCGGGAGCGCGAGCGGCTGGAAGCGCTGTCACGATCGGCGTTGATCGAGGAAGTGCTGGCGCTGAAGACGGAGCTGCGCCGTGTGGAAGCTGCGTTGCTTGCAAACAAAGACGGCGACGCCCCGGGAGACTCGTGACCGGGAATAAGGGAGTGAGGGAGTGAGGGAGTAAGGGAGTAAGGGAGTGAGGGAGTAAGGGAGTGAGGGAATGAGGGAATGAGGGAACGAGGGAGTGAGGGAATGAGGGAAGAGGGCAGCGAGAGAGGAACCCATAGAAAGGGTGATTCTCCGATCTTCTCTTCCCTTACTCCCTCACTCCCTTGCTCCCTTACTCCCTTACTCCCTGATTCAGTCAGTGCCCGTGCTCCGCGAACGCGTCCGGCAGCGCATCTATGATGTCCACAGCCGTCAGGGGCAATTGTCCCAGTTCCTGTGCGGCGAAGTCACCGGCCAGGCCGTGCAGATACACACCGAGGATGGCCGCCTCCAGCGGCTCCAGGCGTTGTCCGATGAACGCGGCGATCATGCCCGTGAGCACGTCGCCGGCGCCGGCCGTGGCCATGCCCGCGTTGCCGGTCTCGTTCACATAAAGGCGACTTCCGTCGGTGACGACCGTGCCCGCGCCCTTGAGCACGACGCCGCATCCCGTCAATCGTGCCAGCGCGATGGCGGCTTCCTTGCGATCGTCCGGCGGCGGATCCCCCGACCAGCCTGTGACGATGCGCCTCATCTCCCCCGGGTGCGGCGTGAGGACGACCCTGCGTGGATTGGTTATTTCGAACGGCCCCAACTGCGCGAGCAGGTTGAGGGCGTCGGCGTCCACCACCATCGGGCGGTGGCATTCGTCGAACAGTTCACGAAGGTGCTCGCGGAGGATCGAGCCGCCCAACCCCGGGCCGACCGCCACCACGTCGGCTTCAAACTCCGCGACCACGGAGGCGAGCGCCCGGCCGGCAGCGGGCAGCGCCCGCGTCGTCACGCAGGGTTCCAGCAAGATGACGGCCTGCTGGATGTCGGTCGGGACGATCGCCTGCACCAGCCCGGCGCCGCTGCGCAGCGCGGCCCGAGCCGCGAGCGCCGGCGCGCCGATCATCGTTCGCCCCCCGCTGCAGCCTCCGATGATCGCCACGCGCCCGACTTGCCCCTTGTGGGCCTCGTCGTCCCTGGCAGGCAGCGGCGCGATCTCGCGGGTCACGACCGGTCCGTTACTCATGGCGGAACCAACTTTCGATTTGCGCGTTGCCGCGACCAACAGACAGGGCGGACGAATGGCCTGTCGGGATCCGGCCGCCGTCGCAGGCGCCGAGTGACGCCCGCGCAGCCAGCCTGAGTGTCGCGATGCGCACGGCAGGATTCAAGCCTGCGTCGCAAAATCCTCGAACAGGCCGTTGCGCGAACCGGACCGCCGCGCGCGCTGATGACGACGGGCGTGACGCTCCGTCAGGACTCGGACGCCCGGCGGCTGAGAATGCGCACCGCGGCACAGGCCGCGCCGAAGCCATTGTCGATGTTGACCACGGTGATGCCGGCCGCGCACGAGTTCAGCATCGCCATCAGCGCCGCCAGCCCCCGTACGCCGACGCCGTACCCGACGCTGGTGGGCACGGCAATCACAGGGCACGCCACCAACCCCCCTACCACGCTTGGCAGCGCGCCTTCCATGCCCGCCACGACGATCAGCACGTCCGCCGATCGCATGTCGTCCAGCGCCGCCGCCAGCCGATGAAGGCCTGCCACGCCGACGTCCTGAAACACGCGCACGGATACGTCCAGGATTTCGCAGGTGACGCGCGCCTCCTCCGCGACGGCCTGATCGCTCGTCCCGGCGGAGACGACGACCACCTCGCCGACTACGGCGCGGCGCGGCGCCCGGCGAAGCGTGACAGCCCGGGCTGCAGCGTGGTGCTCCGCAGATGGGAAGCGCTCACCCAGGCTGGCCGCCACGTCCGGTGCGACCCGTGTCGCCAGGACGTTGCTCTCGCCCGCTGCACAACGCTCGAAGATGGCGAGAATCTGTTCGCAGGTCTTGCCCTCGCCGAACACGACCTCGGGGAAGCCGCAGCGGACGCCGCGGTGATGGTCCAGCTTCGCGAAACCGAGATCCTCGAAGGGAAGCGCCTGGATGCGGCGGAACGCGTCCTCGACAGCCGTTCGGCCCTCCCGGACGGCGTCGAGCAGGGCTTTCAGGTCGTCGGCGTGCATGGATCCGTTTTAGCCGCGTTCGCGACGAGGGGCCATACCTCGGGCAGGCGCCGCACGACGAAATCCGCCTCGTCCGCATAGGCCGGGGCCGGGCCGTCGCCGATCATCAGGATGGTCCTCGTGCCGGCAGCGCGGCCGCTGAGGATGTCGAAATGGAAGTCCCCCACCATCCAGCTTCGCCCCGGCGTTGCGTTCAACGCCCGGCACAGCGCCAGCACAGGCTCGGCCGAAGGCTTGACCGCGCCGTCTTCCCGCGTCCGCAGGGCGTCGATCGCCAGCCCGCCGCGGTCCACGACGAGCTGCGCGCAGCGCCGTGAATTCCGCGTGAGCACGGCGACGGCATACCCCGCTGCGCGCAACTGCCGGATCAGTTCCGCGGCGCCTTCGTACAGTTCGCATCGCTCGGCCGCGAGAAGTTCGTGGCGATCGAGAATCGTCTCCGCGCGACGGCGGTCGTGCTCGCTCAGATGTGTCAACGCCTCCAGGATCGGCCCGCTGATGCCGCCGATCTCGGCGCGGATGGCGTCGAAGTCGAGGATCGGTCGCGTCAGCGTCCCGTCCAGGTCGAAGATCACCGCCGATCGAGTCATGTGGCCACCGCCTCCGGCGACGCTAACATAGCATCGTCGGCGCGGCGATTCTCCACCGCGCGCGACGCATTGGCAAGGCGCCCCGACATGGACACCGATAACGCTGCAACGCTGATGGACGAACACGACTCCGCGACCGGTGATCCGCAGCGGCCCGTGCGGCGCGCGCTGTTTCTCCTGGGCGGCGGAGCGTTCCTCGTCTTGCAGGCGATGTTCTTCTACGGTCTGGCGGTGTCGGGGCAGCAGGACAAGCCGGACATCCTCCTGGTCACGTTTGACACGCTTCGGGCCGACCACTGCTCGGCCTACGGCTACGATCGCCCGACGACGCTGACGCTGGAGTCGCTGGCGTCCCGCGGCGCCCGGTTCACGACGGCCTACGCGCCGATGGCGACGACCGCGCCGTCTCACGCCACCATGTTCACGTCGCGCTATCCGCTGTCGCATGGCGTGCTGCGCAACGGCTTCCGCCTTCCGGATGAAGCGGTGACGCTGGCGGAACTGTTGCGCGACCAGGGCTACGACACGTCCGCCTTCGTCAGTTCTTTCGTGCTGTTCAACAAGTTCGGGCTGTCCCAGGGCTTCGACGTCTACGACGACGACTTCAGCGGCGTCGAAGGAACGCAGGCCCTGACGGATGCCTGGGAGGGCGAAGCCGTCCCGGGCAGGACGGTCGATCGCCGGGCGGACGCCACGACCGACGCCGCGCTGAAGTGGCTGGCCGCGGCGCGGGGCCGCGCGGCGCCGGGCGAGCGAAAGCCGATCTTCATGTGGGTTCACTACATGGATCCCCACGAGCCTTATGTACCGCCGGACTCGCTCGGTGACCCGTTCGGCGCCGCCGAGGCCGCCAGCGGAAGCCTCGACCAGGTCATCGCCCGCTACGATACGGAGATCGCGTTCGCCGACGTGCAACTGAAGCGGCTGGTCGATGCGTTCGAATTGCTCGATCGTAAGCCGTCGCCGCTGTTCGTCGTGACGGCGGACCACGGCGAGGCCTTCTGCGAGCACGGCTGGCGCGGACACGGGCCACAGATCTACGAAGAAGCGGTGCGCGTGCCGCTGGTCGTCCGGTGGGATGGACAGATCCGCCCCGGTCTTGAGATCGACGCGCCCGTGGCCGTCATTGACCTGGCGCCGACGATCCTCGGCCTGATGGGGGGCGTCGCCCCGCGAACCGGGTTCGACGGCGAAGACCTCTCGTCGGCCCTGACGCGCGGCGCGCGTCCGAGCGCCGATCGCCCGCACGTTTTTCAGCGCCGTCTTTACGACAAGGACGGCCCGGTGAAGGCGATTCCGCTGCGCGAACTGGACGGCGCGGTGTTCGGCGAATCGGTGTCCGTCGCCGGATCGAAGTTCGCCATCCGCAGCGGTTCGTGGAAGTATTACGAAGCGCTGGACGAACCGATCAAGCAGGAGTTGTACGACCTGAGCAACGATCCCGGCGAACGGCGAAACGTTGCGGCCGACCATCCTGACCAAGTCCGCCGGCTGGCCCAAATGCTGGAGACGTGGCGGCGGCGGCAGACGGCCACGTTGCGGCAGCGGCCTGCCCAGACGCTATCGCCGCAGGATCGTGCGGCGCTGGAATCGCTGGGTTACATGGAGCCGGATGACGAGGAGCCGTGACCGGCGGCCGTGGAGTGTAAACCCGGGCGTTGCAGCACGCGACGGATGAACGTCCATCGGACGAGGAAATTCGGTGGTATCGCGCGTCGGCGCCAGCAGACGCCACGCAATGTCACGGTCACGCGAGAGTGCAGGACCGTTCTCTCTTCATTCGACATTCGACATTCGACATTCGGCATTTGACATTCGTCACTCACCGCAGCATCTAACGTCAGCCAGTCCGCACCGCCATGACCATCATCCTCGGCATTGAAACAAGCTGCGACGAAACGGCGGCGGCCGTCGTCGTGGACGGGCGGCGCGTGCTCAGCAACGTCGTCGCGTCGCAGGTCGATCTGCACCAGAAGTACGGCGGCGTCGTGCCGGAAATCGCCTCGCGGGCGCACATCGAACGGCTGGACGGCGTCATCCTGGAAGCGCTCGAAACGGCCCGCTGCACGTCCGTGGACCTCGACGCGATCGCGGTCACACACACGCCCGGCCTGGTGGGTTCTCTGCTGATCGGCGTGACTGCGGCCAAGACGCTGGCCTGGGCGTGGGACAAGCCGCTGGTTCCCGTACACCATATCCGGGCGCACGCGCTCAGCCCGGCAATCGACGCCGATCCGTCGCCCTGGCCCGCGGTCGCGCTCATCGCGTCCGGCGGACACACGTCGCTGTTTCACGTGCGCGACCCGGACGACGTGTCGCTCCTGGGAGCAACCACCGACGACGCCGCCGGTGAGGCCTTCGACAAGGTGGCCTCGATTCTCGGGCTGCCCTACCCCGGCGGCCCGCAGATCGATCGCGTGGCCCGCAGCGGCAACCCGAAGGCCGTCGAGTTTCCGCGGACGATGCTCGGTCGGGATTCACTCGACTTCTCCTTCTCGGGCGTCAAGACCGCCGTGCTCTATCACGTTCACGGTTACGGACGGACGAGCGGCGGCTTGGAGAGGTTGAGCGAGGGCGACATCGCCGACATCGCCGCCAGCTTTCAGCGGGCCGTGGTGGACGTGCTGGTCTCCAAGACGATGAAGGCCGCCGAAGTGACCAGGGTCGGAACCATCGCGCTGGGCGGCGGCGTGGCGGCGAACCGATCGCTCCGCGAAGCGCTTCAGGCAGCCTGCGACGGCGCCGGGCTGCGATTCTGCGCCGCGGCCATGCCCTACTGCATGGACAACGCCGCGATGATCGCCGCGGCAGGGTTCCACGTGTTGGAGCGCGGCAAGACCGCGGATCTCGACCTGGACGCGACGCCGAGTTGACCCGGCGCGGTGCGAAGCCGTTCACGCTCAAACCGAAGCGGGCCCGGCTCCGTCTGATCGACGTCGCCGGACCCGCTGTAACTCCATGCGGAGGATTCACGAGCCTGAGCCGCACCGGGGCGCTCAAGCATTGCTACCCGCAGGATGAGCGCTTGCCCTTGATCTTGCACAGCCCGTTGCCGCCATCCGGGCAGGGGATGTTGCCCTTGAACTTCTTGTCGCAGTCCTGGATATCCTCGCAGGCGGCGCCGTTGCCGACTTCCTCGCCCTTCGCCGGGCAGGCGCCGCAACCGCCCTTGGCCTTGCTCTTCTTGAGCGTGTAATGGCACTCCGGGCCGCCGCAGTCGGCCGTGCGGATGATGCGCGAGAGCGGGCCGGTGCCCTGGTAGCACTCGCTCGACCGGATGACCGCCGTGCCGTCGACTTCGCTCCAGTCGGGTCCGACCGGTCCGTCAGCGCGATTGAAGTCATCGCAGACGCCGTCGCCCACGCCCCAATTATCCAGCTTGGCAGTGCCGTTCCAGTGGCCGAAGCCCGCGCCGTCGGCGTTGCGCGGGACCCATCCGCCGCGCGTGTAGACGGCCTTGGGCGTCGTCAGCGTGACGTTGCCGGCGCCGTCGTGTTCGAGCTTGACGTGCCCGGACGCAAACTTCTCCTCGGTGGGGAGCGTGAAGAACGCATCGCCGCCGGTCATGCCCGGCCAGCCGCCGCCGTTGTTGGCGTGGTAAAAGCCGATGTTGCTGAACATGCCCGACGAGTCCTGCTGTTGCACCTTGACGTAGAGGTTGTCGCCGCCGTCATAATCGAGCACCAGTGCGATGTAGCCGCTGCCGGTCCCGTTGGCGTCGATGTCCGCCTCGACCGCCTGAGCACCCGAGGCGCCGGTGCCGTTGGCGGGCGGCGCCAGCGGCTTGGCAACCGGACCGCTGCGATCCGCCGACGGTGTGTTGCCGGCATGACTGACGACGGCGAGACTTCCACACAGGACCAGGACCAGTGCATTCCGCATTTATCGATCTCCTGAACACTCCATGATCGCCCCCCCGTTAGAGGGGTCGCCGAAAGCAGAATCCTACGATGCGCCGCGCCGGGCGATGCACGCGACACGGCAAGCGCGGACGTGCGGTCAAGCGCGCGCGTCCATGAACAGCGCCGACGCGGCCGCAGGGCTGGGATTAGCGGACGATGCGGAATCAACCGCACGACGAACGCTTGCCCTTGACCTTGCAGATGCCGTTGCCGCCGTCGGGGCACGGCACGTTGCCCTTGATTTTCTTCTCGCACCGCTTCACGTCCTCGCACTCCACACCTGAACTGACCTCGCCACCCTTCGGCGGACAGACCGCACAGCCCCCCTTGGCCTTGCTCTTCTTGACCGTGTAGGTGCAGGTCGGCCCGCCGCATTCGGCCACAAAGTTCGACCGGGCGCGGCTCCCGCAGGTCACCTGCCCGCCGCTGATGCGGCAGCCCGGCGCCACGTCGTTCCAGTCCGGTCCCAGCGGGCCGTCGGCGCGATTGAAGTCGTCGCACAGCGAACTCCCGTCGCCGAAGTCGTCGATGCGGGAGAAACTCGCGAAGCCGGCGATGCCGCGGCCATCGCCGCCGCGCGGAACCCACCCGCCCCGCTCGTGAACCTGATCCGGCTGCGACGGAACCAGATTGGCGAGCGTCACGCGGACGTTGCCGGCGCCGTCGTGCTCCAGCAGCATGTCGGCCTCGCTGAACGCGGTGTCCAGCGTGAAGAACGCCGGGCCGCCCGTGATGCCGGGCCACCCGCTACCGTTGTTGCCGTGGTAGAAGCCCATGTTGCTGAACATGCCGGAACTGTCCTGCTGCTGAACCTTGATGAAAAGATTGTCGACGCCGTCATCGTCCAGCGTAAGCGCCGCGTACTGAAGCGACGTGCCGCTGGTCAGGACGCGGGCCGAGACGGACTGCGCTCCCGCCACGCCCGGACCGGGCGCCGGCGGCATCCAACGCATGGCGGCAGGGTCGGTCAAGTCGATCGGCTGCTGGCCAAACGCGTGAAAGGAAGTCGCGGCACAAACCAGAACAACAAGAGTGCGGGCAGTCTTCATACTTCATCCTCCCGATTCACAGACACGGAATCGTCCATTGCAGGCCATCGGCTCGGGCGTCGCCGCTACTCTGTGGACAGGGCGCCACCGATGCGCAGCATCACACGCGGCAGCGGTCGAGCACAACACGAACTCGTTCGGTCAGATCCGACGATGACAGGTCGGGAGCCGTCGGATCACTTCGGGCAGCAATGGTATCAGGGACGAGCGGTCGAAACAAGCGCTGGACGCGTTGTACCTCGCACGGCCTCGCACGGCGAATCCTCTCGGATGCTCTACCATCCGCGCGGGTTGTTAATCGGCGCCGTCGCCAGGTCGTCGACCTACCCTGCCGGATTGGGCGGCTTCAGAATCGAAAGATACGCGCGCCACGGCCCCACGTGAGGGCCGTACTGAAAGGCCATCGCCTTGGCGACCTGGGCGACGTGGTTGAGGTCGTGTACGGACCACGTCGCCAGAAGATTCGTCAACGTGACGCGGCCCAGCGCCGGGTGCGTGCCTTCCATCGCGAGCTGCGCACCCGTCAGCGCCAGGTCGTCCAGCGCCGCCAGATTGGACCGCCGCAGCGATGCGAACTCGTCGAGAAGTTCGTCGATCTTCCGCCCGCAGTTCTGCTCAAGCATGGCGTAGCGGTCGAAGGGATCGAAGGGCCGGTCGGGGCCGCACTCCAGGATGATCCGCAGTCGGGTCATCCAGTCGGTGCGCTCGCCGAGGATCAGATGGCCGACGACGTCGAACGGACTGAACGTCTCCGGCCCGTAGTTCGTCAGAACGCAGGCGTCGTCCAACCCCGAGATCATCGCTCGCAGCACCGCCGGCGTCCGCGTCAGGATCGCCTTCGTCTGTTCGATGCTGAAGTCCATGCGACGCGTGCTTCCCCCGCTCCCTGACTCCCAGCTCCCTTACTCCCTTGCTCCCTTGCTCCCTTACTCCCTTCTTCAGGGCTACTTGATGAACAGCAGATCCCGATAGGTCGGCATCGGCCACAGTTCGGCGGAGACGCGACACTCGAGTTCATCGCCGAAGACCCGCAGTTCCTGCATGCGCGGCAGGATGGTGTCGCGCATGTGCCGGGCGTGCGCGAGCGGGTCGGCCTCGTGACCCGCGGCCGCGTCGGCAACGGAAACAAGCGATTCGAGGGCGGCGCTGAACTTGTCCAGCAGTTCGGAAAAAGCCGCCAGCGTCTTCCGCTGGGCAGCGCATGTCGCGCCGACGGACTCCGCGGCGGCGATCGAGTCCGCCACCTGTTTCTGATGCGCCCACGCTGCCGGAAGGATGCGCGTGCGGCCGATGAGCGCCATCGTCTCCGCTTCGATCTGCACCTGCTTGATGTACTTCTCAATGAAGATGTTCGCGCGGCTTTCGATTTCGGACTCGTCGAGCACCTTGAAGTGCTTGAACAGCGCGACCGACTTCTTCGACGTCATCACGGGGATGGCGTCCACCGTATTGCGCAGGTGCGGCAACTCGCGCCGCGCCGCCTCTTCATGCCATTCGGCGGAGTAATTGTCGCCGTTGAAGATGATGCGCTTGTGCCGCTTGACCACGTCCCGCAGCAGTTCCTTGGCCGCCGTCGCCAGGTCGGCGCCGCCCTTCATCGCGGTTTCGAGTTGGGTGGCCAGGTAGTCGAGCGACTCGGCGACGATCGTGTTGATGACCGTGTTGGGCCAGGCGGCCGTGGCCGAGGAGCCGACCGCACGGAACTCGAACTTGGCGCCGGTGAAAGCGAACGGCGACGTCCGGTTCCGGTCCCCCGAGTGGCGCGGCAGTTGCGGCAGCGTCAGCGCGCCCAGATCCAGGTCGCCGCCCTTGAGCGTCCGCTGCGGCGAGCCGGCTTCAAGCTGCTCAACCAGGTCCGTCAGCATGTCGCCCAGGAAGATCGAGATGATCGCGGGCGGCGCTTCATTGGCGCCCAGGCGGTGGTCGTTGCTGGCCGACGCGATGGACGAGCGAAGCAGATCGGCATGAAGATCGACCGCGCGGATCACCGCGCACAGGAAGATCATGAACTGCATGTTCGTGTGCGTTTCGTCCTGCGGATCGAGCAGATTGGTGCCGGTGTCGGTGGACATGGACCAGTTGTTGTGTTTGCCCGAGCCGTTGATGCCGGCGAAGGGCTTCTCGTGCAGGATCACCTGCAGGCCGTAGCGCGGCGCCACCCGTCGCAGCGTCTCCATCAGCACCATCTGGTGATCGCAAGCGACGTTCGAGTTCTCGAACAGCGGCGCAATCTCGTACTGCCCCGGCGCCACTTCGTTGTGGCGCGTCTTGACCGGCACGCCCACGCGGTACAACTCGGTTTCGGCTTCCGCCATAAACGCCAGTACCCGCGCGGGGATCGCGCCGAAATAGTGATCGTCAAGCTGCTGCCCCTTGGGCGGCTTGGCGCCGAACAGCGTCCGCTCGCACGTGAGCAGGTCCGGCCGGGCGAAGTAGAGCGTGCGATCGACCAGGAAGTATTCCTGCTCCGCGCCGACCGTGGTGTACACACGGCTGACACCCCGGTCGGTGCCGAAGATCTTCAGGATGCGCATCGCCTGGGTAGACAGCGCCTCCATGGATCGCAGCAGCGGCGTCTTTTTGTCCAGCGCCGCGCCGGTCCACGAAACGAACGCCGTCGGGATGCACAGCGTGACGTTGTTCTCGCCGCGGGTGACGAACGCGGGACTGGTTGCGTCCCAGGCCGTGTAGCCGCGCGCCTCGAAGGTGGCCCGCAGCCCGCCGGACGGGAAGCTGGACGCATCCGGCTCGCCCTGACACAGATCGCCGCCGGACAGCGCGTATAACATGCCGCCCTCGCCGTCGGGAACCACCAGCGAGTCATGCTTCTCCGCCGTCGAGCCGGTCAGCGGCTGAAACCAGTGCGTGTAGTGCGTCGCGCCGCGCTCGATGGCCCAGTCCTTCATCGCGGCCGCGACGACGTCGGCCACGGCCAGATCGAGCTGCTCGCCGCGCTGCACGGTGCGCATAAGGCGGTGATAGACGTCTTTGGGAAGGCGCTGGCGCATCGTGCGCAGGCTGAAGACGTCGCAGCCGAACAGTTCATCGACGGGTGTGGGTGACCCGTTGCGGCGGTTCTTGCTTTCGGTGTTCCAATCCGTGGACGCCGCCACGGCTTTGTGGCGGACTTCGGCAACGCTGCTCATAACAAACTCCGACGACGCTGGGCGATTCAACGGCGCTCCGTGCCGTGACGAGACGGCAGGCAGGTCAACCCGCCGATCGTAGCGTGAAGGATACGACGGTAGCCCGATAACGGCAATGGGCCGTCGGCGCGTTGAATCTCATCAGCCGCACGCGTGCGGCCTTCCTGCCCGCCGGCCCCTGCCTGGATCAGAGAAACGCAGCCACCGCGACACCCGCCCAGATCGCGGCGCCGAACCCGAGCTTCGCCATCAACCCCGCGAAGCGGCCGGCCCCCGCCCCGGCCCCGCTGCGGATGGCGGCGGTCGTCGTGCGGCCGGTTGCCAACTCGAGACCGGTCGCACCGGCCGCGGCGCCGAGGACCGCGCCCAGGATCGTGCCGATGACGGGAATCGGGATGAACAGCGTTCCCGCGATGGCGCCGGCCATCGTCCCCACCAGCGCTCCGACCGCCCCCCATTTGGATCCGCCTGCCCGCCGCGACCCGGCCGCGCCAGCGAGAATCTCCACCACCTCAGCCGCCAGCGCCAGCAGCCCGGCCGCCACCAGTACGTGCGCCGAAATGACCTGCTCCCCCGCCGGCAGCCCCGGATCCCACTGCCACCACACGAACGCCGCCGTGGTCGCCAGCATCAGCCAGTTCCCCGGCAGCCCGAGCACGAGGCTCGCCAGCCACAGGAGATTCACCACGCACAGTAGGATCGCCCAGACGATGGACATTCGCCGCACAGATTAGTGCCGAGCGTGGCAAAAGCGAGTCGTCGGGCATCGGGTGGCATCGGCTGCATCGACGCTCGGCAGGTCTGCGCAGGTCGGGTTCGCGGGTCAGGCGTGGCGACGCCCGCGCTTCGGGCAATTGGGGCGGCCACGCGCGATCAGAACCACCCGACGAAGACGTTCAGGATGAACAGCGTTACGCCGAGCACCCACGCGGGCCAGATCACTACCTGTGAAAACCGCAGGAATCCGGCGGCACGACGCCGCCACGAAGGCACGGAGAGGATCACCAGATCAATCATGTACCCGACCATTCCCAGGGTGGCAGTCAACACGGCCAACCGAAAGAGCGGATGACGCCAGGGGACGCCGCCGGGATTGTCACCCAGGTCGCTGGTCGTACCGAGCACGGCCATGGAGACGTCGAGCACGACCCCAACGGCCAGAAGGATCCAGGTGTTGCGATCGAGGACGCGCCGCCACATCCGCCACGAGGCGCCCGTGTAGGCACAGCCACCCAGAACCTGGCCGGTGATCAGCAGTTCATGCGTAACCCACGACATGGGAAAACTGCCGAGTGCGAGCGCGCCCGCGCTGCTCCTGCCGGAGCCCACGCCCGGAGGCGCACACCGAAACTATGGAGTACGCGGGTCGCGTTTGCAAACGTCGGGACAGCGAAGAGAGGCGCGAATCGCATGCCGAGCAGGTGCTTCATCGCAGCACATCACGGACACGCATAGTCCCGCCGACTCTCCGTGCCGCAGCCCCACGTCGCCGTGGCCGTGCCTTCGCCGGGCGGCACACGCTTGATCTTGGCTTTCGCGCGGCCGCGATCGTCCAGCGCTCCCGTATCAGACTCGCCCGTGGTCAGGCGAATGCGATAGGTGTCGGCGGGGCGTCCGCCGGTGAGTTTGATCTTGATGACGTTGGACTCGCCCTTCCGGCGGCACTTGGCCGCGGCGATGCGCTCCTTGCCGTTGCACATCGGATCGCACTCATCCGGCACGCCGTTGCGGTTGCCGTCCAGACTGCGACCCTCGACGATGTCGCACGCATCCAGCCACGTGTTTTCGTTGCAGTCGGACAGGCCGCGGATGAAATACGCGGCGCCGGCATCCGGACCGCGGTCATCGTCGAACCACGCACCGGCGATCGCGGCGTCTCCGCTTATGCCGACGGAGATGGCGAAATAGTCCTCGACGTCGCCATCGGAGGCGACGAACTTCGCCTCCTCAACGAACTCCTCTCCATTGAAGCGCCAGACGTACGCCGCGCCGGACTCGAAGCCGTTGTGATCGTTCCAGTAGGCGCCGATCACCGCCACGTCGCCGTCGAGCGACAGCGCGTCGCCGAAGTGATCCCATTCCGCCCCGTCAGAGGCCAGCAGCTTCTGCGTCAACAGCCACCGGCGGCCGTCGTAGCGATAGACGTAGACGGCGCCGGCATTGTCGGCCAGTTCGCCGTCGCCGGGTGCGCCGATGAGGATGATCCCGCCGCTGACGGCCACGGCGTCGCCGTAATTCGCCTCTGCATGGCCGTCCGGCGGCAGCAGTTTTTCGATCTCGCGCCAACGCTGACCGGTGTTCATGAACACATAAGCGGAACCGGAATCCCGTCCATTGTCGTCGTCGCGCGGGGCGCCGACGAGCGCGAGATCCGCCTGCACGTCCACCCAGAACCCGAACCAGTCGCCTTCCTTGGCGTCGGATGCAGCGAGTCGCGCCTCCTCGGTCCACTCATCCACCGCGCCACGGAAGAGGTACGCCGCCCCACCGAGCGGCGCGCCGTACGCCCCTGCGGCGGCGAGGTCGCCGTCCAGTGCCACCGACCAGCCGAAGTGCGCTCGAGCGGTCACGTCGGACGCCATCAGCTTGGCGGTCCAGTTCCACCGGTCGTTCTGGCGGGTGTAGACGTAGACGGCCCCTGCCTCGGCCCCGCCGACGTCGTGACCGTCCGACCCGATCAGCAGCGTGTTGGCCACCTCGTCGATGGCCAATGCGTGGCCGAGGTCATCCAGCGCTCGCACGTCGAACGGCTGCAGCCGCGCCTGCTGGCCCCAGGTTCGGCCGTCGTAGCCGAACACGTACACCGCACCGGCCGGAACGCCGTTAATCAGATCGCCCGGCGCACCGACGGCGGCGACCCCGCCGTCGATGGCCACACCCCAGCCGAAAAGGTCCAGCGACTCGCCCGTGTTGGAGACCACCTTCGCATTTTCGATCAATAGACAGCCGTTCAGGGCGTCGCGCGACGCCGCACGGGACGGGGCGGTCAGCAGCCCCGCGGCCAGGCCGATGGTCGCCACGCACCGCTGCGCCCGAAAGAACGTGTGCGGATACTTCATGAGTCTAACCCTCCGCGGACCCAACTCGCCCGCTGATCCAGATTGCGCACCGGCCTGCAAGACCGGCTCCATGAACTAAGTCACACGGCGGGGCGATATCTTGCGCGCGATTTCACTTTTTTTTTTGGAACGCCCGCACACCCGAGTCGCCTTGGCCGTAAAGCGTTTATTTTCAGTCTCTTAAGACCGATAGCCCACCATGCCGCCGGACGGCCTGCTCGCGACGCGGTGCCTTATGTAGACGTACGTCCGGGCCGGCTGACGGTTCGTCGCCGATTTTGCCCCGCGACGTTCCGGTCGGGACCACGGCGTCACACGGGCGGCACCCAAGACGGCGTGAGTTGTCGGGAGCGTCCACCCTTGAAACCTCGGCCTCGGCGGGAGCGGACGGCGCGGCGCGGGTCACTCCGCGTCGAGACGCTGGCCCGGCAGCGGGCGTTCGGCACCCGCGGCGGCGCCGGCCGCAAGGGCCTGTCGCACGAAAAACGCCCGTGCTTCACCCCGCGTCAGTTGCCCGTCGCGATTCAGGTCTGCCCGGGGATAGGCGATCACAAGGCGGTCCCGGTGGGTGTCGAACCAGGCGAGCAGCGCCGCCCGCGTCTGCTCCAGCGACTGCGCCCGATCGCCACCGCCGGTTCCCTCGGCCTCCATCAGGCGGCGACCGATCCGGGTGGCGGCCGCGGCACGGAAGACTCGATACTCGGGTTGCGACACCTCACCATCGCGATCCCGGTCGGCGGCCGGCACGACGGTCACCAGCCGCTTCAGCGCCTCGCCCCGCATGGTCTCAGCCAAAGCTGCACGCTCCGCTTCGTCCAATTGACCGTCGCCATTCGCATCCGATTCCGGGCGCGCATTCAGCAGACGTGCCGCATCGGCGGCAAGTACGGCGCGCGACCGATCGACGCCGTCAATCAGGCTGAGGATCACCATGAAGCGGGTCCATTCCTGAGGTTCGAGCGGACGTCCGCGCGACTCGTCCGATGCGTGCGCCGGCTGAGCATCGTCAATGGCGGATCCATCCGGACCAGGTTGGTCCTGTAGCTCTGCTTCGGCGACCTGCTGCTGGACGTAGGGTTCCATCGCCGGTGGCGAGACTACGCCGACCGCGTCATCGTCGGTGGCGACCGCGCCGCCGGCGAGCGCAAACACCGCCCAGCAAGACACGAGCAGCATCGCACGGCGACCCTGCGACTGCAGGCGCGCGTCCGACTCGAACAGGCAGCGAAAGCGGTACTCGAGCCGGCGTCCGTCGCGGGACGCAAAGGCGACAGCGGTTGCCGGCGCGGGGTCGCGGTCGCCTCTCGCCAGGCGAACGAAACTCAAGAGCGTCTCGGCGTACGCGGTCGGGTCGATGCGACACAGCGCGAGCGCCCGGCGATCGCACGCGGCCTCGGCGTTGCGGTCGATTTGCCGGCAGACCCACCACACCACCGGCCAGAAGAAAAAGACGCAACGGGCGACGTTCTCGAACACCCGGACCCACAGATCGCCGCGCTTGAGGTGAACCAGTTCGTGCAGCAGCACGGCCTCCAGTCGCTGCGGCGACAGCCGCTTCAGGCAGTGCTTCGGGATAACGAGAATGGGCCGGAGCGGTCTGCAGATGTACGGGCCTGAGCCGCCCGGCGCAATACGCACGTCAGGCGCACGACGCAGGCCGACTCGCTCACCCAGCGTCCGAAGGAGCGATTGCAACTCTGCGGATCCCGGCTGCATGGCCGCCAGCTCGCCGCGCGCCTGACGCCAGGCGACGAGGAGTCGAACCACCATGCAGGCCAGACCCGCCAAGTATGCGATCGCGAGCAGAAAGAGCCAAGAAAAACCCGCGCCGGGCAGGACGCCCCCCTGAGCTCCTGACAGCGGCGCGGGCGAATCGCCCTCCCCTGCGATTCCTGACGAACGAATGATCGAACCGACGTCGGCGCTGAACTGAGCCGGCCGCGGCGGAAGGATGGCCGGCGGCGCCGCCATCGGAACCGTATGGGACAGCCAGCCGCTCAACGTGGTCCGGCCGGGCAGTACCGGCGGCACAAAGAACTTCAGCAGGACCACAAGCCAGACGGCCGCCCGCAGCGCCGGGCTCAGCCGGCGCCGCAGACCGAAGACCAGGAGACCAGCGAGGGCCACCAGCGCCGTGGCGTGGACAAGCGACGCCACGGCCAGCCGGCCGCCGGTTTCCATCAGGCCGCCCCACTCGGTCACCTCGGTCTCCCTCTGCGCCGATCGATCTGCACACTTCACGCGGCCCACGCCGCACGGCCCCCGGCGATCAACCCGTCACAGGAGCGCCGGCCCGGCGCTGACGGGGGTTGCCTACTGCCCGCGCGGGGTCGCGCGCGCCTTTTGCAGAATCGCCTCGAGACGATCGCAGGCCTCGTCGGAGAGCGGCTCCTCCTCGACCAGCCGAACGGCCAGGTCGATGGATCGGCCGTCGAAGAAAAAGTCAACGAAGTCGCGCACCCGCTGCCGGAGAACCTGTTCGCGCGTGATCAGCGGACGAAACTGAAAGGGCTGCTCGTCGCGATCCACCGCGACGGCCGACTTCTCGACCAGCCGGTTCAGCAGCGTCATGACGGTCGTATAGGCCAGCGGCCGCGGCACGGTGGCGTTATACGCATCACGCAACGCCCGAGCCGACAGCGGCGCCCGCTTCCACAGCAGGCGCAACAGATTATGTTCAACAGGCCCCAACTCCGGAACCCGCCCTTGGTCTGCCATACGCGCATCATCTCCACCGTCCGAACCGACGCGACGATTGTACGAACCGCGGGGGTGCGTTTCAAGGTGATCATGCAGGATGCAAGCGGTGCACCGCGCTCCGGCATCTCTTCGAGCGGCCGAAAGTCTGCTGCTTCGTGCGGCGGGTCACTCGCCCAACTCCGTCAGATGCTCCTGCAGCGCCGCCCGCTGTTGCACCAGTTCTTCGAGCCGTGCCCGCTCCGCGTCGACCACCTCCGGATCGGCGTTGGCGACGAACTTCTCGTTGCCGAGCTTCTTTTCCTTGCCGCTGATCTGCCCGGCCAGGGCTTCCAACGCCTTAGTGGTTCGCTTGCGCTCGGCTGCGTCGTCGCTGATGTCAAGGACGTACACGTGCGTGCGACCGACGCGGACGCTGCCGGCGTTCGGCGGGCGCTTGGCGCTGGATGTTACCGTCAGGGAAGCTACGTTGGCCATGCGGAGCACAACGTGCTTCTGCGATTCGAACGCCGCTACGTGATCGGCCGGCAGCACGACGATGGCCGTGACCTTGTCTTTCGGCGAGACTTTGCACTGAGCGCGCAGGTCGCGCACGGCTCGCACCACGTCCTGCAAGTCGGAGAAGACTTCGAGGATGTGCGGATCGTCAAGCGCGGCGTACCCTTCCACCGGCGGCATTTCCGCGGTGATGAGCAGGTCCGACATCGCCAGGTCGGCCAGGCCCGGCAGGCCGCGCTGCGGGGCGACTTCGTTGAGCTGGTTCCACAGCCGCTCGGTGATGAACGGGATCACCGGGTGGAAGAGCCGCAGGATCTGGTCAACGCTGAACGCGAGCACCTGACGGGCGGTCTGCGCAGATTCCGCCGCTGCGGGCCCGGCGTCGGTCGACGCACTCATGCGCGGTTTCGTCAACTCGATGTACCAGTCGCACAGGCAATCCCAGAAGAACTCGCGCAGCTCTTTGACCAGTGCCGAAAACTGATAGTTCGCCACGCACGTGTGGGCGCGACGGATCGTGGCCGAGAGTTGCGCCAGGATCCAGCGGTCCTCGGGCAGCAGATCGTTGCGCGTCAGGCACCGGCAGGTGACGCCTTCCAGGTTCATGAAGGCGAAGCGGGCGGCGTTCCAAAGTTTGTTGCAGAAGTTCCGCCCGATCTCGAACTTCTCCGACGTCTCCCGCCCAATGCCGAGTTCGGCCTTCACGTCTGCGTCGGCCCATTGCGTGGCGAACGGTTTGCCGCATTCCTTGTGCGTACAGGCGACGCGATCGAGGTCGCTCGGCTGAAGTTTGCGTTCGAGTTTTTCGCCGCGCGATTTGCGATTCTGCTCCTCGGTCTTCAGCACGGCCGCCTGCTCGGACATTTTGCCGCAGTGCGGACACAGGTACTCGACCGGCATGCGAATGTCCTGCGTCTCGGTACACATGTCGGCCATGGTGTAACGCAGGGCGTCGGCGCCGTTGGTGTGAATCACGTCCACCGGGTCCACACCGTTGCCCTTCGACTTCGACATGGTCTCGCCCCGCCCGTCGAGGATTTTCGGATGGATGTAAACATGATCGAACGGCTTGCGGCCCATCGCATACAACCCGAACATCACCATCCGGGCGACCCAGTTCGTAATGATGTCGCGCGAGGTACACAGCACGGACGTCGGATAGAACTGCTTCAGATGCGGCGTCTCGTCCGGCCAGCCCAGCGTGCTGAAGGGCCAGAGTGCGGAGGAGAACCAGGTGTCGAGGACGTCGGGGTCTTGTGTCCACTTGTGCGACGCCAGCCAGTCTTCGATACGTATGA
The DNA here is from genome assembly GCA_964648365.1 of uncultured Phycisphaeraceae bacterium. GTDB lineage: Bacteria > Planctomycetota > Phycisphaerae > UBA1845 > UBA1845 > SURF-32. The sequence goes on along the minus strand of CAZYLK010000095.1, from coordinate 450 downwards.
CGCCTCCCTTTAATGGCAACGCGGACGTACTATCCAGAACAGTAACATGGAATTGGAACACGGCATTTGCGTTTAGGGTATCTCGTATCAGGACCAGGTTTTCGTACGCAGTTTCCGTGCCTGCCAGGTGCAACACTCTGCCCGTTTCGTCCACCGCCCAGGCGCAGAGATCGCGCATCGCATTACCAACAAGCCAGGACGCGCCGTCCTCTTCCGTGAACATGGTGATTATTTGGTCCCGCGTAACCTCCCGTGACCAAACCGGGATCCGATGCCCCCACCAAAGCTGTCGGCTGATGCACCAGTCGCGCTTCTCACCCAGCCAATCGAGATAACTCTTCGAATAACGCGACGGGAACACCTCGATCCGCCCCGACTCCACTTCGTCGATCGCCGCCTGCGCCAACCCCTTCGCCTGCGCACCGCCTTCGAGCGTGATGCCCGATTCGA
>CAZYLK010000094.1:0-22218 GCA_964648365.1 uncultured Phycisphaeraceae bacterium | reverse complement strand
AGCACCACCCTGCCATCACGCTGATGGTCGCGTTCGGGATGGCCTTCCTGTTCGCGACCGCCTACGTCATCGTGTTCACCTGGTCGCTGCCCCCGACGGACGGAGCCTATGGATCGCCGCCGTTCGCCGATCCGCTCGTATTGCCCATCATGTCGATGATCGCTTGCGTATCCGCGGTCGCGACCTGGCCCTTTGTACACTTCGCGCTGCGCGACCGGCGCCTGCCGGTTGCACTGCTCGTGGCCGGCGGAATCACGCTGGTTGAGATCGTGGTCGTCACGCCCGTAGAGAGTCGCGCGGGGTTTCTCCTGTCGTATCCGACGTATGGCTCGTCGCAATAAATCTGCAACACATCATGTCTCGGAAACCCCCGTCATAGAGGGTTTTCGACCGATTCTAATGATGCGGATTTTTTCGGATGAGCCATACGTCGCGGCAATACTGGTCGCGCGACGATGGGCGCCGCCGTACGTCCCGCGCGGCCACTGCCGCCAATGTGCCTACGACCTGCGCGGAAGTGGAACAAGCAAGCGATGTCCGGAGTGCGGCCGCCCGATCAGCCCGGATGACCGACCGGCGGCGGCGTAATCTGCGCAGCACGCAACGACGCTCCCCGGGGAACGCGGTCGTGCAAACCACGCGACAAATCTGCAAGGAAAGAGGTCAGCTCGCGCCGACCAGCTCGCGCTCAGTTTCGCCGGCCGTCGCGCCGCCACCGGTCGCTTCGACCGCGCGGCCGCGGTTGAGCCGGACCTCGCGCAGACGGCGGGCCTTGCCGACGCGGTCGCGGAGGAAGTAGAGCTTGGCACGGCGGGCCTTGCCGTGGCGTTTGGAGACGACGTCGAGCACGTTGGGCGACTGGAGCATGAAGACGCGCTCGACGCCCTGCTTGCCGACGATGCGGCGGACGGTGATGTTCTCGTTGAGGCCGCGGCCGCGACGGGCGATGACCACACCGTTGTAAATCTGGATCCGCTCCTTGTCGCCCTCGACGATGCGGGTGCGGACGTCGACCGTGTCGCCGATACGGACGCTCGGAGCTTTCGACTTCAGATACGGGGCTTCAACCAGGTCAAGGATCTGTTGCGACATCGTCTTGCTCCACGGATCCGTCAGCGGCCACAGGCTGGCCCACGACCGCCGTTCCGCCGCGGTCGTCCGTCGGCGGTCGGCTCCGGGTCAGTCGCCCGGCGGGTCGTCCCCGCCGGACCGCACACGAGCAGTCAACCGGCAGGGGTCAGGGTTGGCTCGTTTCAGCTCGCGTCGGTGTCCTCTTCTGCCGAATCCCGCCCGTCGAGCAGGTCCGGTCTTCGTTCTCGGGTTCGTTCAATCGCCTGCTGTCGGCGCCAGGCCGCGATCCGGCCGTGGTCGCCCGAGAGCAGGATCTCCGGCGCTTCCATACCGCGGAATTCCCGCGGTCGCGTGTACTGCGGATACTCCAGCAGCCCACTCGTAAACGACTCGTCCACCGCCGACATCTCGTCGCCCAGCGCTCCGGGCAACAGCCGCACGACGGCGTCGATCAGGACCATGGCGGCCGTCTCGCCGCCCGACAACACATAGTCGCCGATCGATATTTCCAGCGGGGCCAGCCCAAGCCGCACCCGCTCGTCAAATCCTTCGTAGTGGCCGCACAGGAGGATCAGCCAATCCTCCGCCGCAAGCCGCTCCACCAGCTTCTGCGTCAGGGGCTCACCCTGCGGCGTCAGCAGAACCCGCAGCGGTCTTCCGCTCCCCGACCGTTCCACCGACGCTACCGCGTCGAACACCGGCTCGCACTGGATGACCATCCCGGGGCCGCCGCCGAAGGGTCGATCGTCCACCTTCCGATGCCGGTCCCGCGTGAAGGCACGGAAGTCCACGCAGTTCGGCGTCAGAAGTCCGGCAGCGGCGGCACGGCCCACGATGCTGGTCGACAGAAACGGCCCGAACAACTCGGGGAACAGCGTCAGGATGTCGATCCGCATGGTCCACCCCCGCAGGCCACCGGCAGGCGAGGGCGGGCTCGAGCCGCGAGGCGCTGGCGCCTCGGCCTCTACTTCGCGCCGGCCGCGGCGATCCCCTGCTTCTTCAGCAGAGACCGGACCGTGTCCGACGGCTGCGCGCCGACGCCCAGCCAGTACTCGATGCGCTCACGGTTGAAGACGACCTGCTTGTCCGGGTCGGGGCAGACCGGATCGTAGGTGCCGAGCTGCTCGATCACCTTCGTGTCGCGCGGCCGCCGTCCATCCACGGCGTTGAGGCGATAAAACGGTCGATGGATTCGCCCGCCTCGGGATAGTCTCAGTCGAACGGCCAACGCACCACTCCTCGTCACTTACTCGTCAGTCCGCAAATCTCACAGCCTCGCGCAGTCGCGAGTCGGGCAAGTATAGCGGCCCGCCCCGCCTTGGCAAGCATCCGACCCGCGGCCGCGACGGTCCGAAAGCATCGCCCCCGCTGCCGGGCGGTCACGCTTCACCCGCCGCAGCGTCAACACCGCGGAGCGCCCCCCCCACCCCGGGAACGGGCATTCCACCCGGCCGGCCGCGCCGTGCGCAGAACGTCGGACCCGATCGACAGCGGAGAAAAAAGAAAGCACCGCTCGCCCGAAGGCGAAACGGTGCTTTCCGGAGGGGAAAGAAGCCACTTTTAATCGGCGAGTCTGTTGGCTGCCAGGCAGCCGCCCTCCGTATGATTTCCTTAACCCGTCGCGGACTCGCAACCGCGGCCAGCCTGTCTATCGGCTACGGTGCTAACCCGACTTTCGCAATCGTCCACCTAATTCTACCCACGTCCGGAGAAAAGTCACCCCCTGACCCGTGAGTTTTTTACCGGACTTTTGGAATTCTCTCAACACTGTGCGAACCCGCATCCGTCACAGGTTGCGCAGCCTTCGCTGAAACGCAGCGGATTCTGGCACTCTGGGCAAACTACCTTAAATTCGGCCTGCTGCTGCTGCATCCGGTTTGCCAGCACGGCGGTACCCGCCGCCGGCGCCGCCGCCGGGTTATCGGCCGAGGCAACGGATTGTAGGCGCTCGATCCGGGGTGAGTCACCTTTTCCGTGTCCGTTTCCGTTGCCGCCGCCGTTGGCGCCGTGCCCGTTGGCAGGTTTCCCCGCCGCAGGCTTGCCGACCGGCGTCCGGGCGTCCAGCGGCTTGCCGACGTCTTCGATGCTGTACTTGCCCAACAGCAGGGCATCGAGGCCGAACTGCGCCTTGGCCTGCTGGTAGCGTCGCAGCGCCCGGGCGAGTCCGTCGCCCAGGCTCATGATCTTGCCGTCCTTGGTCTGCACTTGCAGGCTCGAACCGATGCCGTGCAACTGGCGAATGACGTGCCGCATCGACCCGCCCGAGCGCAGCCACAGGCTGATCATACGGCAGATCGCCTCGAGATCGCTGTTGGCCAGGTCGCCGCCCTTGCCCAACTGGGCGAAGACTTCGAGATCCTCGCCGGTCTTGGGATTGACGGTCACGTTGATGTGCATGTTGCCGAAGGGCGTCATCTGCCGGATGCGCAGACCGCTGCAGATCTCGGGCAGGTCGGCCGGCTCGAGCGTTCGCGGCGCGGGCCGGGACGCGGGCGCCTCGACAGCAGCCGTCTGCTGCTTGTGGACCTTGTCGGAGGACTTCAGCGCCATCGGCTGATGCTTGCGGCAGCCGTTGCGATAGACGGTCACGCCCTTGCAGCGCAGGCGATAGGCGAGGCGATAGATATCCTCGACGTCGGCGGCCGAAGCCGTCTCGGGGAAGTTGATCGTCTTGGAGATGGACGAGTCGCAGTGCCGCTGGAAGGCCGCCTGCATCTCCATGTGCCACTTCGGCTTGATGTCGTGGGCGCAGACGAAGACGCGCCTCACTTCCTCCGGGATACCCGGAATATTGGCGAGGGTGCCCTCCGTGGCCACGCGCTCCATGAGTTCTTCGTATCCCTCGCCGTCTAAGCCGATCTCGTGGGCGACCCGCTCAAAGATCGGGTTGACCTCGACCATCGGCTGCTTGCCTTCATCCTGACCGCGCAGGACGTTGCGGATAAACGCCAGGCTGTACATAGGCTCGATGCCGCCCGAACAGCCGCTGATGATGCTGATCGTGCCGGTCGGCGCAACCGTCGTCGTGGTCGAGTTGCGCATCGGCCGGTGGTGCTGCGTGTCCCAGATGCTGCCGCGCCAGTTCGGGAAGCTGCCCCGCTCGTTAGCCAGCATCTCGCTGTAAGCGTGCGATTCGTCGTTGACGAACTTCATGAACCGCTCGCCCATCGCCACGCCTTCCTCGCTGTCGTAGGGGATGCCCAGTTCGTACAGCGCATCGGCGAAGCCCATGATGCCCAGGCCGATCTTGCGATTGGCCTTGCAGACGTGGTCGATCTGCGGCAGCGGGTAGCGGTTGGCGTCGATCACGTTGTCCAGATACCGCGTGGATTCGTGGATCGCGACGCGCAACGACTCCCAGTCGATGTCAGCGCCGCCGTCGTCGCGGGTGATGAACGCCGCCAGGTTGATGCTGCCCAGGTTGCACGCCTCATACGGCAGCAGCGGCTGCTCGCCGCAAGGGTTGGTGGCCTCGATGCGACCCACGTGCGGGGTCGGGTTGGCTTCGTTGATCCGGTCGATAAACACCACGCCCGGCTCGCCGGTGGCGTGGGCGTTCTTGATGATGATGTTCCAGATGTCCTGCCGGGTGTAGTAGTCGCCCGCCTTCGGATCCTCAACCGACTCGACCGGCTTGAGCGACTTGATGTCGTACTCCCAGATGCCCAGCGTCTTCGGCAGGTAGTATTCCCGGCCGGTCCGCGGATTGCGGGTGACGTGCGGCGCGTTGGGATCCTCGAGGAAGGCGTCCATCCATTCGTCGGTCACCTTCACAGAGATGTTGTAGTTGTTGAACTGGGTCAGATCCTGCTTGGCGTGCAGGAACTTAAGGATGTCGGGGTGGTGGATGTACATCATCCCCATGTTGGCGCCGCGGCGGAACGCGCCCTGCTGAATGGCGTTGGTCGCTTCCGAAAACGCCCGCCAGAACGAGATCGGCCCGGACGTGGTGCCGCCGCTGGAGCTGATGTAGTCGCCCGTCGGGCGCAGCTCGTCGAAGGCGAAGCCGGTGCCGCCGCCGGCCTTCTGGATCAGGGCGGTGTGCTTGATGGAGTCGAAGATCTCGCTGATGCTGTCGCGCACGGGCAGCACGAAGCAGGCGCTGAGCATGCCCATCTCGCGGCCGGCGTTCATCAGCGTCGGGCTGTTGGGCATGAAGCGCCCGCTGGTCATCAGCGTGTAGAACCGCTCCGACCAGGCGTCCCGGTTGCGCAGATCGTCACTATAGAGGAGTTCCGGCTCCGCGATGGCGGCGGCGACGCGACGGAACAGCGCCTCGGGCGTCTCGATGCACTTCCCCGATTCGTCCTTCTTCAGATACCGGGCGCGCAGGACGCGCTCAGCGTTCTCGCTGAGGAAGGTCTCGCCGGACGCCGTCTTCCGATTCGCCGTTTCCGCCTGCCGTTTCACAAATCACCTCCATGTTTCCGAAACCGTCCCGACGTGAGACGACCGGACCGCTGAATGAATGATGCCGATGCGACGCCGACCACGGCCGTCCTGCCACGGCCCCGTCTGGCAGGCCGCCCCGGTCGACTGGTGGAGCCTGTTCAGGTTCCGTTAAGTCGGCGATCTCTATTATACCCATCTATCGGGGGTTGGCAAGGGAAAACCCCAATATATTGTGGTGCTGTGGTTTCGCTGTCACTCGCGGGAGCGACGTTCCGCAACCGCCGTGCCGCCAAGTGGTTATCGCCGCGGCGGCCGGGCACTGACAAGCGCTTCACAGGCCGGCTCGGCTGAAAAAGCGCGAAATGAGTCGCTCACCGCATGAAGAAAATGCGATGGCAGCGTTAAGAACCGGTGCTGGCGTCGCACAGGCGTGGAGCAACTCGCGGTGCGGGGACGATATAGGACGCGTGGCCGGGCTGCGCCAGCGCGGCCACGAGTGACCGCGCGGGCGGTCCCCGGCGGCATCCTCGGCCGCGAGCTTGAGGGTCGCCGGGACGTCCCGGCGGGCTGTGGCCGCGCCCGCGGAGCGGGCGGGTGAAATCAAGTGGATCCGGCGGGCGGCGCCCGCCGTGGAGCGCATGGAGCATGATCGTGAACAAAGCGACTCGACAGGTTCTGTTGACCGGCTGCATCATGAGCGTCGCGGCCTCGGGCTGCAGCATGATGGACCGGTTCATGGACAAGTCGGACAAGCCGGAGACGTACGTTGCCGTCTGGCTGGACGGCATGAAGGCCGAGATGGGCGACGTGTATTGTTCCGTGGGCGGTTCGGTGTCGACCGGTCCAACCGTGCGCTACGAGATCACCGACGACGACAAGATCGGCCGCGTCAGCACGGTGATCATCAACATCTTCCGCGAGTTCGGCGACGGCTGGTCCAGCAACGCCGACTTCGTCGTCACCGCAAAGGACATCAACAACCCGGATGCCCAGCTCAAGCAGATGGTCAACTATAACCTGGGCGACCCCGGCTCAGACGTGCAGATCATCGACCGCAGCAACCAGACGGTCGGCGCCGTCACGCTGGATCCCGGCACCCGCTACCTGATGAACTTCGTGGTCAGCGCTGATCGCAGCGAGACGGTGCAGGTGGAGTTCAAGACGAGGTAGCGCTTGGCGCCGCAACGTGGATCGCAGCCTCCGCCTATGCAACCGCCCAAGGAATTACACGCGTTAGCGGAGATCTTCCGCCGGGCGGGCGCGACTGATCCTGAGAGTTGGGCACGTTCGCAACTGGAAGAGGCGATTCCACAATTGCACCGCTTCCTCTTTCTGCGGGCCGCGTGGTCGTGCGTCGTGGCCGAGGGCGACGTGGGTTGGATCGATCGAGAAGTAGACGACGCCGCTCGGCAACCCGACGCCCCGGGTGCGCCGATCGGCCCGGCCTTGTCTCGGCTGATCAAGGCCGGCGGCGACCCAAAGGACATCTCAGAAGTCGTCCGGGTGATGCAGTGGCAACTGCTGTTTGCTCTGTGCTCCCTGTTGGACAACGGCACAGCGATCCAATCGGTGTCCGGTGAGTGCGTCACGCCGGCCGCAGATTGGGGCTTGTTTACGGTCGATCAGGAGGGCAAACCGGATCAGCGCATCGACTGCCTGCACGAGAGCGTGCTGGGCGTCGAGCCGTCGGGGCGCGAGATGCGGCCACGGGCCGGTTCGTAAGTTGCCGCGGATCGCCTCGATCGTGTTGCTCAGGCGTCGAAGAGAAACGGCCTGACGGTCTGGAAGAGGCGTTGGCGATCCGGCTCATTGTGATGAAGCAACTCGTGATCCCACATATCGCTGCGATCGCGGTCGCAGTCCTCCGCCAGGAGCTGTCCGATGTCCTCATAGCCCTTTCCGAGCGACTGCCTGAGCGACTCGGGAGTGTCGCGCGGTCCGATCACGAAGACGCGAGGACCGATCGCCTCCGGAATCTCGGCCTCGAAGTGCGCTCGGCGCCCGGCCGTATCCCCGTCGAAGTCGACGACCATGACGACGTGCGCACGCCCGTTGTGCTGGAGCAACGGCACGTATTCTTTCCCGAATGTGTCGAGCACGCGTGCCCAGCCGCCGGCAGGTTCCACCACCTGCACCTGCCGCTGAATAACGTGAGGGTGCAGCACGAAGCCGAGCGCGATCTGCCGGTCGGCATCGTCTTCGGGGATCACGAAGACGTGCGGCTTGTACTTGTTGACGCTCATCCGATGATTTCATCGCGAGCCAGGGCGTGGATCAGGTCGCCGGTGTAGCTGTAGGCGCTGAGAGGCTTGACGACGGCCGGCTCAAGATGCGACTTGCGGGACAGCACGAACGTGTTTTCGTCGGAAAACTTGCGAATCGTCTCGGGGTGGTGCGTGGTCGCGATGAACTGTCCGCCGCGGTTGGCCATCTTCCGCATGGACGTGATGAAATGCCCGACCTCGGAGAGCGAAAGATGGCTGTCCGGCTCGTCCCACACGCAGACGACGGGCGGGTCCGTCGGTGAACGCACGGCATTGGCGGCCGCGATGTAGGCGGACAGCAGAACGCATTTTTCGCCGTCCGAGAGCACGTCGAAGTCCAGTGGAAGCGTCCGCTGCGGCTTCGGCTGATCGAACGTGACGATCAATTGACTGCCGCCCTCCTTGCCGCGACGGACATTCTCGATAGAAGAGAAATCCGGAATCACAGCTTTCACGAACGCTTCAAACTCACTGTACGCCTTGGGTTTCTTCTGCAGCACGGAGCGCAGGCAGGACACATAGTTCCCGGCGGAGCGCTCGAGTTCGGTTTCAGGCTCCTCGGAGAACCCTCCCATCATCTGCGGGATCGGCGCCAGCAGCATCAGGTCCGCGAGGTACGCCCTCACATCCTGGATAGACTGCGCGGGCGGCTGCTCGTTGATGACCGGCAGGGCGAATACGTGAGAGTCAAGGCCGAACGCCGCGCCTCCGGCAAGCTGAACCTGCTCCCGTTCGCGCGTGAAAACGGCGTCCCCGTCCCTCAGGAGCGTCTCCTCGAGAATGCCGGCTCCGGACAGGTCCTCGGGCCACTCGAAGGCTACCGAATACTTGAACCGCCGCGTCGCGAGCGTCGCATCGATCTCGAATCGCATGGGCCGGCTCTTGTCGAACCGCGCGAAGTCCTTCGCGCAGACGACATTCCTAACGCGATTGGGTCCACGCCCGATGGATTGGAACACTTGCAGCGCACGCAGCACGGTCGACTTGCCCGCGCCGTTCTTGCCGATCAGAAGCGCCGACCGCTGCCCGGCAAAGTCGAGCGTGAAGTTCTCCAGGCAGCGGAAATTGTGGACGTACAGGCGTTCGATCATCGCGGGTCACCGCAAGGCATGTTCGGGAGGATACCGATTCCGGCGTGTAGGGGCTACCCCTGGAAAGCCAGCACTCGCTGGCGAGGTGCGATCACGACGGGCGCTTGCAACCTCAGCGACACTCGACCGCTCCGCGCACGCCGCAGGGCAGCACCTCCACCGAATGCCCCCCCGGCCCCACGTCGCCGAAAACCCGCTTCACCTTCCCCCGCCCATTGGTGACGACCTGGTGATCCGTATACGGGTCATCGTCCAGCCGGAACGCCACGACGGCGTTGGGCTGGCCGCGTTTGAGCGTCACTTTGAGCCGGCCGCCGCGTTTGCACTTTAGGCGCAGGCCTTCGCGGCCGGTGCAGGTTGAGGCCGTGTGGGCCGCGGCGGCGTCTATGATGCCGGCGCCTTCGACGTAGAGCGGGTCGAGCGACTTTTCGACTTGGAAGCGCTGGCCGGTGCTCATCAGGGCGCTGCGCATCTGTTCGACGGACCAGTCGGGGTGGGCTTGCAGCAGGCAGGCGACGGCGCCGCAGGCGACGGGGGTGGCCAGGGACGTGCCGCTGGCGCCGGTGTAGGCATTCGGGTTGAACGGATCGACGGTCTGTGTCGCCACGCCGCGGGCGAGCAGTTCGGGTTTGATGCGGCCGTCGCGGGTGGGGCCGTCGGAGCTGAAGCCGGCGATCACGCCGTTGGCGTCCACCGCCCCGATGGTGAGCACGTCGAATGCGTCGGCGGGCGTGGTCAACGATGACGTCTGCGGGTTGGCGTCGTGGCCGGCGTTGCCGGCGCCCTGGCAGCCGTGCAGGCCGTTTTCGGCGGCGATGTTCCAGGCTTTGGCCATGACGGAACTGCGGCCGTCCATCGTTTCCTGCCCGTACCAGTACGCCACCACGGACGAAGTCGCCACGTCGCCGCCGTTGGCCTCGATGAACTCCAGCCCGGCCGCGAACCAGTCTTCCTCCAGCGGGTACTCGCTGAGCAGGTCTTCGACCTTGGCCAGGATGAACTCCGCGTCGAACGCCCCGCCGACCAGCTCATTCGGCTGGTACGCCCCGAGCGTGCCGAGGATCAGCGTGCCGTGTTCGTGCTGGTTGTCCGGGTCGCCCTGTTCGATCGCCGTGTTGCCGTCGTCGTTGACGAAGTCCCACTCGGCCCGGACGCGCAGCGGGTGGTCGGGGCTGTTGAAGGCGACGTGGCTGCGCTCGAAGCCGGTGTCGAGCACGCCGATGATGACGCCTTTGCCGGTCAGGCCCTGGTCGTGCAGTTCGTTGAGGCGCATTTGATGGATCTGTTGTGATGAGCGGCCGTAGAAGTCCATGGTCATCGGGCCATCGCCGCTGGCGGTCGAGTGTTGCGCGTGGCACCGGTTTTCAACCGGTGGGAGTCGGGACTCAGCCGGTGCATCGGAAAGCGCATCGACTTGTGCAGCAGCAGAAACCTCGACGCGCCGGCCGCGGGCGACGGGCTGCACTTTCGATACGAAGGGAAGCGCGGCGATGGCGTCGCATTGTTCCGCCGTGGCGTACACCGAGATGGCGTTGAGCCAGCGGCTGGTGACGCCGAGTCGGACGCCCGCGGTGATGCCCTGGGGAGCGCCCGGGGCGACGCCGTGGGAAGCGGCCGGGGCGACGCGGTGGTGATCGCCCGTTGCGAGGACGGCGTCGATGTACGCGGGCGCCACGGGCAGATCGCGATCGTCGAAGAGGCCCGGCGCCGTCCGACGCAACCGGCGCCGCTCAATCGCACGAGGGTCATACCCGGCCGCGACCTCGGCGAGCGCGCGGTCGATTTCCGCGGGTGTGGCCAGTCCCTTGTCCTTGAAGAAGACCCAGTGCTTCACCGGTCGGGCCGAGTCGTGGGCGGCGGGCAGCGCGGCGACGACCGGGGGCGACCATGTGATGGTGGCCGGGCAGGCGGGCAGGGTGGCGGCGACGACGACGGTCAGCAGATATGTTCGCACTGCGATCCCCTTGATTCCCGCCTAGGGCTGGCGGCGCTTGGTGGTCCCATTGTAAGAAACGGAAGCCGCGGGTTCGAGGGGACGGGAGGAATTGGGACCATACGGGTTTTTGGCGGGGCGGCGAGGCTGGAGGCCGGAGCCCACGATAGAGGTACCACGAGAATGGTTGAGCCGCACGATCTGGACAGGGCCGGATCGTGCCGTAGTATCGCATGTGGATCGCTCAGCCTATCCAAGAAGAGGAACACTCATGACGCACCCGCGCCGCACTTGGCGCCTCATTCTCCTGCTCTCCGGGATCTTGCCGCCGATTGTGCCGCCGGCGCCGGCTCAGACGCAGGACTACGAGCAGGCCCGCCGTCTCAGCGGCGAGTTCGACGATGCGCTGTACGCGGAGGACTGGTCGCGTGCGATTGAGCTCGGCTTGAAGCTCAACGCTGTGGCGCCGGGTAACGCACCTGTCCAATACGAACTGGCGCGTGCGTGCGTGCGGGCCGGCAACGTGGACGAGGCGGTCAAGTGGCTGACGGAGTCGGTCGAAAACGGGTTTGACCGCCTCAACCACTTTACGACCGATCCGGTCATGGAACCGATCCGCAAGCACGCGAAGTACGCTGCGATGTTGGACATGGTGAAGCAGAGTCACGGGCAGTTCGTGGCTGACTTGGAGGAGGCGTTCGCCAGGGATCTCCCGCAGGCGCAGCTTCCGCCGAACTTCGTGACGGACCAGCCGTCGCCCCTGATTGTGGTCATGCACCCGTTCGGCGCCTGGGCCGACTACGGGGTGGAGATTTGGAAGGCGGCGGCGGCCGACATGGGCGCAGTCCTGGTCGCGCCACACGCCACCCGGCGGGTGGAGGGCGAGGGCTTCAATTGGGTGGATGTGGACCACGCCGACGTACTCGTGCAGTGTACGCTCAAGCACATGAGGAAGCTGTACAAAATCGATGACCGGCGGATCATCCTGGCGGGCTACGGGCAAGGTGCACTCATGGCCTCCAAACTGGGCACGCTTCGACCGGAGGAATTCGCCGGAATCGTGGCCACCGATATCTGGTACACGCCAAATCGCGACGCGCCGTCCAAGGCGACCGGTACAAGGCTCCCGCGGTTCTACTTCATCACCGACCAGCGAGAGGCTCCCGCTTCCGTCAGTCGCCAGGCGGCGGAGGACTTCGGGAAGGCCGGCTACACGGTGGAGATAACCACCTACGCGCGCGTTTACCACACGATGCCGCAGGGGCACCGGGAAGTGTGCCGTCAGGCGCTGGCCTCCGTACTTGGCGAACAGGCCGCCCTGCTGCCGTTGACCTGGACAGCGGAGGATGAACAAGTATTGCGCTTGGGGAAGGAATACGACGATGCCTACGACGAGGAGAACTGGTCGAAGGCGATTGAGACCGGGCTCAAGCTCGATGCGCTTGTGCCCGGAAACGCGCTTCTCCAATACAACATCGCCTGCGTCTGCGCGCTGGACGGCAGGACGGGCGAAGCCATCGGTTGGTTGAGGAAATCCGCGGAGAACGGATACAAGTCCTTCGCCCATCTCAATCGCGATTCGGATCTGGACAGTATTCGTTCGCACGCCGATTTTGCGGCGGTCGCGGCGACGATCCGAAGTAACGGCGATCTGACGGCGCTGGCGCCCAACAACCGGTACTACATCCTCCAGCAGGAGTTCGTCGCCGCCCTTCAGGCAAAAGACCTGCCCAGGATGCGCGCCATCGCCGGCAAGCTCCACGCCATTCATCCGCATTTTCCCGTCCTTCAGGTTCAACTGGCGCGCTGGTTCGCCAGCGCCGGTGAGCCCGACGATGCGGTCGGATGGCTGAAGAAAGCGGTTGAGAACGGGTACCGAGATTACGAAGAAGCGCGCACGGACTCCGATCTGCTGCGGATCCGCAGTCATCCGCAGTATGCGACCGTTCTGGCCGCGATCAAGGAGAACGGGAGCGACTTCGTGGCGGACCTCAAGAAGAAGTTCGATCTCGATCCGTTGCGGGTCCGACTCCCGCCTGATCACCGCGCGGACCAACCCGCGCCGCTCATCGTCGCACTGCACGGATGGGGCGCTGACGGAGATGACCTTCTGGGCCTCTGGACGGAGGCTGCCGGCGACTTTGGCGCCATTCTGGTGACACCGCAGGCCGTCGAGCCGGTGGAGGCAGGCGGCTATAGCTGGGTGGACGAGGAACAGGCCGACATCCTGGTGCGACACACGCTGGATCAGGTTAGGAAGAAGCACAGGATCGACGATAAGCGCATCATCCTGACCGGATTTTCACAGGGCGGGGGCATGGCGCACGTGCTGGGGCTGCGGTATCCGGAGACGTTCGCCGGGGTGATTGAGATCGGTGCGGCCTACCCGCCGCTGGAGTGGCCCTTCCGCAAGGCGGCGGGTGAAAGACCGCCGCGGTTCTACATCATGGTCGGCGAGCGCGACGACCTTCTGCGCCGAAACCGGGCGGCAGCCGAGGGCCTCTCCGAGTCCGGCTACGCGGTGAAGTTGGTCACTTTCCCCGATGTGGGCCACGACGTGCCCCAGCCGTACCGCGAGCATCTCGGCAAAGCGCTGGCGTTCGTCCTCGGAGAGTGATTTGCCGGCCGGCGTCGCGGCCGGTGCCGTCAGCGTGGAAGCCGGCGGTCTAGGCGGAGCCAGGCCGGAGCCTGGCGGTCCCAGCGGGCACGGCTGCACGGCTTGTAACCAATCCCGCTCTCTCCGCGTATAATGGTCTGGAGTCCGGCGGGGCCGTTTTCCGGGGGTTCGCCCGGCAGCCGTCCCCCGCGGAGTTCAGCCGCAGCCGCTGCCAGGAGTCAGACAATGACGCCACGAACGATGACGCGGAACGGTCACGCCTGCACGGTGTTGGCCCTCGTTGCGCTTGCCGGTGGGTCCGTCGGGGTCGCACTCGGTCAGACCGGCCGTCAGCAGGCGGGCGACCCCGGATCGGGCGCCCCGCAGCCGGGCCGGCCGTATCCGGGCGAGGCGATGCAGGAACCAGCGGTGCCGGATCCCTCGATGCAGGATCCCATGATGGACGATCCCTACGCCACCGCCCCGCCGCGGCTTCAGCGGGACTACATGCGGCCGGACCCGAATCTGCCCTGGGGCTATCGCCGCTCGCGACCGCCGATCTTCGAGCCGCGGTCGTATTACGACTACGGCCAGTTCGGCCGCCGCAGCGCCTTCGATCGTCCGCCGCTGCACACGTACGACTACGGCTACAGCAACTACTACGAGTACTACCCGCCGCGCGACGGATACTATGACCCCTATCAGGCGATGGTCGCGGAAGCGTATCGGCAGGGCGTCGACGACGGGCGGCATTTCGAGCAGTTTGAGCGGGCGGCGCTGATGGGCATCACGTCGTATCTGGATGCGATGGACTTCGGGCTGGCCGCCTTTGCGGACGGGCGATATACCGAAGCGGCGGACGGATTCCTGCTGGCCGCGCGGCTCAACCAGGGCGACCCGGCCAGCCGCATTCACGCGGCCCAGGCGCTGTTCGCGCAGGGGCTGGACGCGGAGGCCGTGGCGATTCTGCGCCGCGCGATCGAGCTCGAGCCGCGGATCATCCACCTGCCGCTCGACCTGCGCAGCGATTATGGCACGCCGGCGGATTTCGAGTTGCATGTGGCCGCGCTGACCGAACGAGCCGCCGATCCGGACGACTTCGATGCGGCGGTTCTGCTGGGCTATGTGCGGTTGTTCAGCGGTCGCGGCTCGGCGGCGATGGAACCCCTCGCCCGCGCGGCTTCGCTGCGCCCGGATGATCTGCTGGTTCAGCGATTGATGATGCGTGCGCAGTTGCGCTCGCCGCGGAACGGGCGGTAGGCAGAATCAGCGATGCTGGCTGTCTTCAGTCTGTTCCTGTCCGGTCTGGCGTGGTTCGTTGCTGGCACGTTCGCGACCGTCACGTGCAGGGTGGCGTGGGGCCTTTTCGATGGCACATCCCGCTTCCGCCAGGTCGCGTTCCGTCTTGGTTGGCTCACGATGACCGCCGTCGCTGTGGTACTCATCGCCCTGGACATTCAGCAGTACCGGCTCTCGGTGCCGATCTTGCAGGGCGCGGCGCTCGTATGCCTCTTCGCTCACGACCGGCAGGCTGCGGCGAATGTTGGGGGCGAAGCGATGAACCGAGGGAGCCCGAATTCGGGATGAGTCAGGTGACAACATGCAGAAATCATCCCTGCAGAGTCAGGGTATCGACGGCTGGGTCCGCGGTGAGGCCGTGACGATTTCTTCCCTTGTCCCCTTACTCCCTTACTCCCTTCTTCCCTTCCCTCAAACGTGCGGCGTGCCCAACAGATTCCCCTCCATCCCGCCCCACCCCATGCCGTGTTCGATCCGCGAACGCGTCACGGCGTCCGGGTGAATCCGGTGGCTGCCGAAGCACAGCTTCGCGAGGATAAACGCGGGGCGACGGTGCCAGCTTGCCCAGGTCAGGGGTGAGTCGCCACGGGCGTCGCGGATGTCGAGCTTCGCGCCGGCTGTGATGAGCGCGTCGATGGCGGCTTCCGTGCCGTACGCGGCCGCACGGTGCAGGGGCGTTTCGCCGCGGGTGCGGCAGTCGCGCATGAAGCAGCCGGTTTCGACGTCGGGCGTCGTCGTCGCGTTCGGATCGGCCCCGGCCGCGAGGAGGATACGGACGATGTGTTCATACGCCGGCCTGTCGGGCTTGCACAGCGCCGCGTGCAGCGGCGTTTCGCCCGTGTCGAGAAGCGCGTGATTCGCGTCCGCACCCTGCTCGATGAGGAACTGCACCAGCCGCCAGTGGCCGTGAAACGCCGCGCCGTTCAGATCGAAGTTCGCGCCCAGCGACCCGAGCAATTCGCCGTGCGCCAGCAGGTGCCGAATCGCACTGACATCGCCGTAGTAGGCGCACCACCGGATCAGCGACACGCCGCCCGCGTCTTTGGTGGTTGCGGCATGGCCCTGTGAGAGATAGTCAAAGACGAGGTCGGTGCGTCCGTTTGCGATTTGTTTGAGCATGGGGATTCTCAAATCGTGGCAGAAGCGCGAGTGGTGAACACGGTACCCGCTCTGCGGAATGGCGGCCAGACCGACTCGCAGCGGGATGCTCGACCCGGTTTCTGCACACAACTATCCTCTTCTTCTCTTCCTTTGCGACTTTGCACCTTTGCACCTTTGCGTTGACTTCTTCCTCCCCCGGTGGGGCGGCGGAAATCAACGCAAAGACGCAAAGGCGCAAAGGAGAATCAGGAGGATTCGGGGCAAGCGCCCTGTGCCACATCCCGCGGACGCCGGGCGCCCGGGGCGGCGCACCCGACGCGCGTGTGCGAGCACCCACGACGGGTCAAACGAGCGCACTGCCACACCCGGACGCCCGGACTTCTCCGCGCGGACGTTGATCCACACCGACCGATCGCGAATGGCACGTACGGTGCCGCCGCTGCAACCTCCCCGCCGCCGTTCCCAAGGTGCGATCTGCTCATGCTTTACGTATAGTGTGCCTGCGCCCGAGGCGCTGGCTGGATGGCTGAATAAAGCCGGGGCAGTCGGGCGGCCGGCCGCCGGCAGTCGCCGGGGCAGGTCGCCGCAGGCGGGTTTGAAGGCCGTGCGGTGGCTCGTGATGAGTGGCTTTTGGGTGTGATCGCACCGGGCTGAAAACCGGTGCCAAATTCAGAGCCCCCGCATTCATGCGGGGGTCCACCGGTTAAAAACCGGTGCCACACCGGACACCGGTTGAAAACCGGTGTCATATTCAGCGCCCTCGCATTCAATTCATGCGGGGGGCCACCGCCGGTGCCGCACGGAGTGCCGTGCCGCTTGGGGGGGTGTCGCCGGGCGACAGTGATGCGGGTTGTGAATGTTCGTATGCGTACCTGGCTGCATCGACATCGCTGGAGCCTGCCGACGGGGATCGCGGCCGTCGTCGTGGTGCTCGCGCTGCACCTGCTCGGCGCGTGGGACGCGGTCAACGAGGCCGGCTATGACGCCCTCGTGACGCGGTTCAGCCGCGCGACGGCCGACGATCGCATCGTGCTGATCGACATCGACGACGTTGCCATCGACCGCGTCGGGCGGTGGCCGTGGCAGCGGGTGGAACTGGCGCGGCTGACGCAGACGCTTCACCACCTCGGGGCGCGGATCATCGTGCTCGACATGACCTTCCCTGACGCACAGCCGCCGAGCGTGGACGCGGCCGAGTGGGCGTCGCGCGGCGAGGCGGCGACGGGTGCGGGCCGCGACGGCGAAGCCGCGTCGGAAGCGCCTGTACGCATCCTGCCATCGAAGCCCGTGGCGATCGATCACGATGCCGAGTTCGCCGCCGCCATCGCCCAGGCCGGAAACGTCTACTTGGGTGTCCACGCGAAGATCGAGGCGCCCGCTGACGTCGCCACTGAGGTCAGCCGGGGTTCACGCCGCGCTGACACCGACCGTCGAGCGGCGCTGCGGCACGAGCGCATGGCAGCGGAACTCGAACGGGATTTCAGCCTGCAACCGGCGACGCTTGCGGCGGCGCTGGGCGTGCCGGAGACGGAGGGCGAGGCAGGGTTCGACGCGGCCCGAGCGGAGGCGGCGCGGCGGCTGGCGGCGCGATTCGTCGGACAACACCCGGGAGCATCCTGGGAGGCGTTCCGGCGATCCGTCTACGGCGATGAACTCGATACGGCCGGGTTGGGTGATCGTGGCGAACTGTGGAATGCGTTTCAACAGGCGCACGCCATGCAGGCAATACGAGAGAGGATAGCCGCCGCGCAGACGTGGGCCCCGTCGGTGCTGGCACGGCTGACTGACGTTCGTCCGCCGGTGGCGTCGCTGGCAGAGGCCGCGGCCGGGGTGGGGCTGGTGGTGTACCAGCCGCATCAGCGCGGCATCGTCCGATCCGCGCCGCTGCTGGCGGTGATGGACGATCGACTCGTGCCGAGCCTCGGGCTGGCGGCCGCCGCGGACCTGCTGGAGCTGGATCTGGCGACGGCGGCACGGCGCGACGGCGGATTGACGCTGACCGGCGCGAGCACTGAGTGCGTCATCCCCGTCGACGCGAACGGCGCAACGCTCATCCCCTGGATCAGCGACGATTCGGGGGGGGGCAGCGGCTTTGCGCACTTGCCGGCGCTGCGGCTGCTCGAGATCGGCGAAGCCGGACGCATCATGGAACGTGACGAGCGCTGGGAGCGCGACCTGCGTGCCGCGTCGGTCGAGGTGGCTCCATCGGTGTCGAACGCCTATGAGCGGTACGTCACGCTGGCCGACGAACGGGCGAAACTCGAATCACAGGCACCTCGCGGCGGCGACATCGAGCGCGAGCGCAACGCGCTGGCGGCCGTTATTGCGCAGATGGCGGACATCGAGGCGGCCTCGGCGGCGCGGATGGCGACGTTTGCCGACGAGTGCGGGCAGTCACCGGCAGCGCAGGCCGATCCGTTCTGCCGCAACATCGCAGCGCTGACGCAACTGCTCTCGGAAGACGCGCTCGCTCGACGGGCCGCGTATCAACGCAACGTGGCCGAGTTGACCCGGCAACGCTGCGACGACCTGCGGCCGCTCATCGAGGGCAGGCTGTGCCTGGTCGGCCTGACCGCCACCTCGATCGGCGATTTCATCACCACGCCGGCCGGGCCGATGGTGCCCGGCGCGGTCGCGCACGCGAACATCATCAATGCGATCCTCACGAACCAATTCTGGCGGCTGGCGTCACCGGCGTGGAACGTTGCGGCCATGGCGCTGCTCGGTGTGTTGACGGCGGTGGTGGCGTGCGTCTCGCGCCCGTGGGTGGGCGGCATCGTGACGGGGACGCTCCTGGTCGCAGTGCCGCTGGCAGCCGGGGGGGGGTTCGGACGCAGCGGCGCTTACGTCGCTTATCCGTCGATCATGATCGCGATCGGCGCGGCCTGGATGACCGTCACCGTCGCCCGCGAAGTGACCGAGTATCGCCTGCGCCGGCGTGTGGTGACAGTGCTCGGCCAGTACACGTCGCCGACCATCGCGGCCCGCGTGGCGGACGACGCCGGTCGCGTCGGGTTCGCGCCGCGACAGGCCCGCGTGACGTGCTGTTTCGTCGATCTGCGTAACTTCACCGCCATCAGCGAGGCACTGGGTCCGGAGCGGACGCGCGACCTGCTCAACCCGTACCTGTCGGGCGTCAGCGAACGGCTGATCCAGTCCGGCGCGATGGTCAACAAGTTTCTCGGCGACGGCATCTTTGCCTTCTTCGACGCCCCGATTCTGCCCTGCCCCGCCGCCGCCCGCCGCGCGTGCGAGGCCGCCGCGGCCTGCCCGGACCTGGTAGCCCGGCTGAATCCGGGGGGGGGCATCGCGGGTGACGCTTCCGATATCTGGTATCGCCCTTCAGGCGCTGATCCTGTGTGGCACCGGCTTCCAGCCGGTGAGCCGACTCAGCACCGGTCTCCAGCCGGTGAGCCGACTCAGCACCGGTCTCCAACCGGTGATCCGACTCAGCACCGGTTTCCAACCGGTGATCCGATGCAGCACCGGTCTCCAACCGGTGAACCTCCGCCCGGCGGCATCCTCCGGGTCAAGATCGGCCTGGCGACCGGCGACGTGGCCGTGGGCGACTTCGGCACGGGTCGCAAGCGCGACTACACCTGCATCGGCGACGCGGTCAACGTGGCCGCGCGGCTGGAGGCGGCCAACTCGCGCCTGGGCACGACGATCCTCGTCGACCGCGCCACCCGCGACGCCGCCGGCGACGGCTTCCGTTGGCTGCCCCTGGGCCGGTTGCACCTTCCCGGCCGCGCGGGGTGGGTGGAGACGTACGCAATGCTGTCGGGGAGCGCTGATCACTCGGGGGGGGGCGACGGGTTAGATTCAGGCGTCGAACGGCCTGCCGCCGGCGCCGCGCTGTCCGACGAATCCGTCCAACGCTTCACGGCCGGCGTCGAGGCGTTCCAGCGCGG
The DNA here is from genome assembly GCA_964648365.1 of uncultured Phycisphaeraceae bacterium. GTDB lineage: Bacteria > Planctomycetota > Phycisphaerae > UBA1845 > UBA1845 > SURF-32. The sequence continues at coordinate 2,560 of CAZYLK010000094.1, read as the reverse complement.
CGACTGGACCGCCGCGGTCCATGCATTTGAGCGGTGCCTCGCGGATGCACGACGCAACGCTCCCGTCAGCGGCGGCCCGGATGCACCCTCCGGTCCTCCTGACAGCGCCACCGCCCGCGCCGAAGGGTTGCGTGGCCATCTTCTCGCGGCGCAACGATACCTCGACGCCGCAATCGCGCACCGGCAATCACCTCCCGGTGACTTCGACGGGGCGTTGCGGGTGGAGTGACCGGCGGCGCGACACCGCCGTCATTCGTACGACCATTCGGCTCCGGAGTCAGATCGCGGCACGCACTGCTGCACGCGCGTCAGTATCTCAACTTTTTCACCGAGCTTCCTGTCCCTCGTGCGTCCGTATGCGGTATGCTGGAGCCCTTCCCATACACTTACCACAGGCAGATTACAGTGGGCATCCACACTTCGCGCAGCGCGGCTCCGTCAGGCCTTTGAGTATGCCGCCGCACTGTCCGCACCGCGTGTGGCCGTCGAGCGTACCTCGTCGCGGTAGTCTGGCAAAAATCGCCATAGTAAGCACCGACGCAAACATCGCGACAACATAGATCCACGCGTCCTGAATCAAGAAAGCCGTGCGCTCTTCAGTATGTCGAATCCTCTCTTCACGCTCCGCGATTTGTGCAAGGAGAGCATCGTTCTTGGCGCGGAGGGCGTCCCACTCGGCACACACAACCCTGAACTCCATCTCCGCCCTGGCCGCTTCCTCCTCGCTCGCCCACGGACCGGGCGGCTTCACCGGAGCGGGCGGAACCGGCGGGCGGTATGGCTTGTCGATCATGCGCGCGGCCACGCGTCCCGCGGCGCGGCCAATGGCTCCCGCCGCAGTGTCGACGAAGGTGGGGCGACCGCACCACAGCGCCAGCGGCACGGTGATGCCCGTAGCCGTCACCACCGCCACGCAAGCCCGGGTCGTGAGGTTCATGACGGAGTGGCTCGCACGTCAGATGTTCCTCCCAATCCCTGTCGTCAGATGCGCCGGCCGCATTCTGGGCAGCGCGGCTCGAGCAGTCCCTTGAGAATGTATCGACACACTCCGCATCGCGTGTGGCCGTCGGATGGTCCGTTCTGCGGCAGCAGCGCAAACAGGATGATCGTCAGCGCGGCGGTTGTGAGCGTGATGGCGGTCAGCCAAACCCCGCCCGCGATCCGCCTCATCCGCTGGCGCCGGCTGCGCTCTGCAGCAAGCAGACGCGCCTCTTCCTTCGCGTGCTTGCCTTGCCAGTCGTAGAGTTGGGAGTAGTACTCGGTCATCGCACGCACCTGAGCAGACTCGTCAACCCACGGCCCCTCCGGCTTGCTCGGCGCCGGCGGCAGGGGTAGCGGCGAGGGGTGCGGAATTATCCTCGCAACAACGCGCTCCGTTGCCGTGGAAACGAGACCTCCAAACCAGCCCCAGATACCCAATGAGCCGCCCACGCCGCCCGCCACGATTATCGAGAGTAGAACTCGCCTGCGTAAGCTCATGTCCCCGGACCCCTGACCGAGTAGTTTGAGGCCGCAACTCTGAAAGAGATTGCGAAGCGCCGGGTGTTCAACTGGCGAGCAGGCGACGAAACCCCGCTTGCTCGAAGTGACGGTCGTGTGTGAACGCGTCGAGCAATCCGTCGGTCGCCATGACTTCGAAGCTCGCGCAATCAACGAGCCCCCACGTCTTGTCCCCGTACTCCGAATACCGACGCAACGCACGGTCGAGCAGCAACCGGTCGATGAAGAAGACGCGGACCTCTGGCGCAACGAACAGTCCGCGAATCAGTTCTGCCGCGAGTGGGCGGGCGGGCGTCCGTGCGAGACTGTTACCGAGTTCTGCGAGAACCCAGTCGGTGGTGATCAGCGGCCGGCGATTGGACCGGAACGTCTCGAATTGACTGGTTGCCTCTACGTGCAGGGCGTCATCTGCTACGAGGAGGGCGACCAGCCCGCTTGTGTCCAGAAACACCGGCTTAGCGCTGTTCATCGCCTACCCTTGGGTGGCCGTAGAGGTAGTGATCCAGATTTGTGGCCAGATCCGACTGGCCGATCGGCACGGCCCGCCGTCCGATGTCGAATAGTGGGTCGCTAACATCGTCACCGTTGTCGCCCTCCGTAACGGGCTGGACATTGACGCGCGTACCCTCGGGAAGCCCTGCGCCGTCTTCGATTTCGACGACGCCGTTGCGAACCGTTCCGCGGTAGACCATGAATCACCTCATCTATCACCGTACACAAGTCTTGCCGGGGAAACAAGTATCGAGGCCGCGCACTGAGACGCGCAATGCCGAGCCGCCGCACACTGACCATAGCAGTGCGGTGGCTCGGGTCACCGATGGCTCGGCGTGTCGCGCACGTGCTGGCACAGCTTCGCTCCGCGTCCACCCGCTTGTGGTCGGGGATTGGGAACGAAGTCCGCAGTTGTTTGAAGGGGAGTTCTCGTTGGCTCGCCCGCTAAACGAAGCGCAGCTCACGCGAGAGCCTGACACCGCGGAAGCCAGCCAACAGCGGGAACGCCATCCCCCCCGCCTCTTCCCTCACTCCCTCACTCCCCGCTCCCTCACTCCCTTCCGCCCCT
>CAZYLK010000093.1:0-22228 GCA_964648365.1 uncultured Phycisphaeraceae bacterium | reverse complement strand
TCGACCGCTCAACGATCTGTCGGCACAAATCGCGGCGATCGACGAGGCCCGGTTGAGGACCGATTTGACCGCCGCGGGCGCGCCGGCCGAGCTGCGCGGCGTGGTCGACCGGCTCAACGATCTCATGCAACGGCTCGCCGCGGCGTTCGCGCGCGAAAAGACGATGACCGCCAACGTGGCGCACGAGCTGCGCACGCCGCTGGCCGGGCTGCGGGCGACGCTGGAAGTCGCGCTGTCGAAGCAGCGTGATGAATCGAGCTATCGCGCGACGCTCGAAGGCTGCTTGACGATCTGCACGGCGACGGCCGCGATGATCGACCGGCTGCTGGCAATGGGGCGAGCGGACGCCGCGGATGCCGGACGTTTGACCCAATCCGTCGACCTTGCGGCGCTCGCCCATGATGCTTGGCGGGCGCAGCAGCCGTCCGCAGCGCAGAAGAACATCACGGCCTTCTGGGAGGTGCCGTCCGAGCTTCGTTGCTGCGGCGACGCCGACGGCCTGCGTCTCGTGCTCGCCAACCTGTTTGACAATGCCGTCTCCCACGGCCGGCCGGGCGGCGCCGTCCGTATCGCCGGCTCGCACGTCGACGGGCGCGCACGGCTGTCCATCGCCAACTCCGGCTGCACGCTTCCACAGGCATTGCTGCCGCGTGTGTTCGACCGCTTCTGGCGCGGCGACCCCGCCCGCAGCAGCGACGCCGGCCACAGTGGTCTGGGCCTGCCGCTCTGCAGGATCCTGGTCGAAAAGATGGGCGGCAGCATTGACGCCGCGATCTCGGACGAAGGCTGGTTCGAAGTGCAATTGAACTTAGCCGGAACGGGCCTCGCGAACGGAACCGAGGGAATTAAGGGCAACGCTCAGATGCGGCGTTCGGACTCCGGGTCGCCGTGACCCATGACTTCGCGCCTGGAGCAGGACGACCGACCGCGAGCGCGTACGCGCACCGCGAGCCCGTCCGCATCATGACCGACACACCGCGTGCCGGCGCTGCTGTCCATCGGCGCCGTTCGCGCGCCGTCTCACCACGACCCTTGCCCGCGATCCCGGCGGCGTGCTGCTCAGCAGCCGGCGGAAGCGCCGCATTCGACGACCTCGATCGTGTGCGGCCCGGGCGCGACGTTCTTGAACTTCGCGGTTGCCTTGCCGCTGCTCTTGACGACCCTGGCGGTGTCCGTATTCGGATCGCCATCGAGCCGGAACGTCACGGTCGCGTCGGGCAGGCCGCGGCTGAGCTTGGCCTTCGCCACGTTCTTACGTCCGGACTTGCAGGTCACCTTGAGCGTCTCACTGCCCGTGCAGGACTCGCCGCCGCCGGCCTGAAACTCGTAGGCGCCCATGTCCACGATCGGCGCGGTTCCATTTCCGGTGTCGGGCGTGGCGGGGTCGTCGACGTAGCGCGGCTTGCCATCCAGGTCGACGCCGATGCCGTTGGGCAGTTCATCGTTGTCGGCCGCGTCGATGCAGGGCGAGCCGGCCGCAAGGCGCAGATCGAGCCCGCCGTAGTTGACGAAGCGCGGATCGTCGTCGAAGCAGTGCGGGAACTTCTTCTTTTCCGGCGGATCCTCGCCGGGCTCGCCCTGAAGCATGTTCTGGATGCAACTGTAGGTCGCGCCGGCGCCCTTGATCTGTGACGGTCCGATGACGCCGTTGCGATCGCGATTGCCCCAGAAGATGGAATTATGAACGAGCGCTTCGGCGTTGTTGAGGACGCGAAGCCCCGCGCCCGCCTCGGCCGTGTTGTTGACCAGCGTGCTGTTGATGATCTTGACCCGGTTCGGCGTGTAGGCGCTGGTGCCGATGGCGCCGCCGATGCCGCCCCAGCCGCCCTGACGCGCCTGGTACTCCGGCGCCCGGTTGTCGATGAAGAGGCAGTTGACGATCGTCGCATCCTTCCACGCCCAGATGGCGCCGCCGGCGTTGGAGCGGTTCTGACGGAAGACGCTGTTGCGCACCGTCAGATCGTCGCCCATGTGGTGGATGGCGCCGCCGTACGTGCCGATGTAGTCGCCGCTGGGGTAGAAGTTGTCGGCGCTGTTGTCGATGAACGAGCACCGGTCGATCTCGGCCGTGCAGCCCTGTCGAACCGAGAGCGCCGCGCCGGCGCCCTGGTTGGTGCCGCCCTTCAGGCGGTTCTGCGTCAGCAGGCAGTCGGTCAGCGTCAGCGTCGCTCCTTCCACGATGGCGATGCCGGCCCCTTCCAGCAGGTGAACGCGGTTTTCCTTGATCGTGCAGCGAATGAACGTCGGCGAGCCGCCCAGGCTGTAAACGCCCGCGCCATAGGACGCGGTGTTTCGCTTGATGGTGCAGTCGACGAACGTCGGGCTGCCGCCGTCGTTGAAGACGCCGCTGCCGGTGTCGCCGTAGGGCGCGACGTGATTGCCGTAGTTGGTGGAGCCGCCCAGGATGGTAAATCCGTCGATCACGGCCGTCTCATCGACGCCGTCGGTGGTCACGACGTGAAAGACGTTGTCCGCGTTGCCGTTCCAGCCGGGGCCGTCCCAGGTGTACTGGCCGTAGACGTCGTTGTGGTCGATGTCGCCGCTGAGGATCGTCTCGTGGGTGTAGGGGTCGCGCTGGTCGCGCCGATCCTCGACGCCGGTGAAGCCTCCGTAAAGCCCCACCCCGCTTTTCATCTGAAACGTAGACTCCCAGTCGCCGGCCTCGCCCGGGAAGTAGGAGCCTTCGGCGACCCAGATTTCATCGCCAGGGTCGGCCTTGCGCAGGGCGTCCTGAAGATCGACGTAGGCGTCGGTCCAGTTGCGGCCGTTCTGCTGACCGCCGGCGTCGGCATCCACATAGATGACGGACTGTCCGAACGCGACCGTCGCCGACGCGGCCAGGCACACTGCAACTTTTGCACAGACTCTCATTTTGCTTCCTCTAAGACAGATCAAATCTGCGTGTATACTCGCGGCAACCGCGAGCACGTACGCGGCTCGAACCCACGGAACCGTCCTCAGGACGCGATCTGTGCGATTCAATCGAACTCATGCGAGATAGCGCTGCACGGAACATACCCACGCGCTCACAGCAACCGACCGGCGGCAGGACGCGGCGCGTCCGAGGCCGCCAGCGGGGACTTGTCTTAGCGGCAGGACACCGCCAGGCTCTCCTGCGGGCATTCCACGATCGCCACCTGCCGGCGTCCGGACTGGCCGTTGTAGCTGACCTTCCCTTTGCCTTTCCGGTTGAGGACCATCGTCTGGAGGTCGCCGTCGTTGTCGATGGTCAGCTCCGTGCCTTCCGGCAGCGACGACGTGACCTTGACGCTCAACCTGCCGTTTTTGCATCGGGCCTTGAATTTCGAGATCAGGTCACAATTGAGCGCGCTTATCGGCACGATCTGCCCGCTGATGACGTGTCCTTCGTAGGTGATCCCATGCTGAATCTCGAACAGGCTGGTCACCGTATCGATGCCCGACGGTCGTTTCAGCGACAGCGGCTTGAGCAGGAAGAGGGTCAGGTCGACGCCGCGGTCGTGCCAGTTGCCGTTGAGTGAGAACTCGATGGACGACACCTCGACGGTGATGGCCAGTTCGTCGAGCCGCGGCTGGTCCCACGGGATGTACGCTTCCGTGAACTGCCCCGTTCCGTTCTCGAAGTCGCCGACTTCGTATCGCCATTCGAACGATCCGGTCATCTGCACCGCCGGCCGCCCTGGGTGGCTGATGTCCGGCAGCAGCCACACGTCCTGCAATTCAAACGCTACGGTCCGGACCTGGGCCAACGCGGCCGGCGCCCGTCCAACCAGGCACAACAACGACAGAAACGGGATCAAAAGGCGGTTCATCTGCGGCTCCAAGAATGCTGAAGAATATGGGGGCCATCGACTATCGACGTGAGTTCCGGGGCGACCGGACGCGGCCCAACGCCGCTCAGAGCATAGGGCGCTTTCGACGCGAACTGCACGGATTGCAGCCCGGTCGTCGCACGGCACGTCGGAACATCACGTTCTAAGCGCGTCCAGCGCAGACGCGAGCCGCACCACGCTACCACCCCGTGAAGGCCGTCATGACCCGGGCGAAGTCGTCCAGGTCCACGTCGCGATCGTTATCGGCGTCGAAGGCGTCGCAGCCGTCCGGCGGAGGTCCGGCGTCGGGACCGGTTTCGCAGGCCGGCCAATAGTCATAGTCGTCCAGGTCCACGTCGCGATCGCCGTCGTAGTCGCCGGGCAGGCGGCCCACGACCCCGAAGGTAAAGTCATCCGCGCCCCAGACGGCCTCGCGCTCCAGATCGAGGATTCTGAAGGACGTGAAGCCGCCCGGCACGATGACGCCGAGAAACTCGTGACCCGTGCCGATCTTGCGGTCGGCGACGATTTCGCCATCGATTTCGATCGCGATGTCGGCGCCGAAGTCCGGGTTCGAGTTGAACCAGCCGCCTACGCCGTAGAGCGTCTGCTCACAGTCGCCGTACAGTTCGTCGGGGCTGCCCGGCTGGACGTAGATCGTAAAGATCCCCCAGGAGTTCCGCCGGCCCCAGTTTCGATTCGTCGTGACCTCTTCGTTGCCGGACCAGGTGATCCCCTGGCTGGCGACCTGGGGCGCGCTCTGCGGATCGAACGGGTTTACCGTCCGATAGGGATCCCAGTCCGGCCCCTCGAAGTCCTCGATGATCAGGTCGTACCCAAGATCAGCGAGGGCCGAGAGGTATCGACCCTCGTTTTCGTAGGCGTGATTCTGCCCGCTCGCCGAGGCGACAAGGGCGGCGATGACCAGCCCAACCAGGCCGGAGCAACGCCAATTGTGGCACAATGTGTTCATCTCGGTCCGCCAGCATGAACCGTGCCAGCTGCCGGTGCGGTTGATCCTGCGCCAAAACCCCCAAACCCGCGGGCAGACTCGCGGTCGAGCTTGCCACGGGCGACCCCCGCGACCGCCAGCAGGCGTCCAGAACGGCCGTTCATGCACAACTTGCAGGCGCACACGCCGTTGGAATGCGGGGTGTATCGCTTTTTCCTCGGCCGCGGAGGGAGCGTGCGCGCGTTCGTGCTGCACGACCCGTCCAGCGTCCGAGGCGGCGCCGCCAGGTCGATACACGCGCGACGGCCGTCGCCGCCCGCATTTCAGGCTTCGCGTGTTTTGAGCAGAGGAAGGAAAGAGATGTCTCACGATCCCCGTCCCACGACACCGCGGACGACGCCGGCTGGACGCCGGCGAGCCCTGGCGGTGTGCGTGCTTGCGCCCGTGGTCGCGGCCGCGCTGGTCGCGATGGCGCCGGCGCCGCCGACCGAACCGCCGCAACCCGCCCAGGCCCCGACGCCCATGGTCGTCTTCGGCTACAACGACCTCGGCATGCACTGCATGAACGAGGACTTTTCCGAGATCATGATCCTGCCGCCGTTCAACACGTTGCACGCGCAGGTCATCGACCGTTCGGAAGGTGAGCCGAAGATCGTCAAGCAGGGCGTCACGGTCGAGTACCGCATTCCCGGCAACACCCACTCGGCGGACAAGACCAACTTCTGGAAGTACTGGCAGCCGGTGTTCGGCCCGCCCAAGCCGCCGAACATCGGTCTGACCGGCAACGGTATGTCGGGCCAGATGGTCCCCACCGAAAGCAATGACTGGCACGTTACCGGCATTCCGATCACGCCAACGGACGACACCGGTCGCGACAACCCGTACCCGATGGCCGTGATCACCGTAAAAGATCGCGGCAGGATCGTGGCCCAGACGCAGGCGGTGGTGCCCGTCTCGACGGAGATCAATTGCAATCTCTGTCACAACACGCCCGGCATCTCGCCCGCATTGGACCTGATCCGCGATCATGACCGGATGCACGGCACCAACCTGGAGGCGAAGCAGCCCGTGCTGTGCGCCGAGTGCCACGCGGACAATGCGCTCGGCCTGCCCGGCGATCCCAATCTGCCCAACCTGTCGTCGGCCATGCACCTGGCCCACGGGCCGCGGATGCAGGGCATTCCGTTCGAGGAGGCCTGTTACGCCTGCCACCCGGGCGTGCGCACGCAGTGCCAGCGCGACGTACACTTCGCTCGCGGCATCGGCTGCACGGACTGCCACGGCGGCATGGCCGACGTGGGCGACCCGAACCGCAATCCGTGGGTGGACGAACCCCGCTGCGGCGATTGTCACAGCCGCCACGGCTTCGAGTTCGAGCAGCCGGGCACGCTGTATCGAAACTCGGTGGGTCACAAGAAGGTTCAGTGCGCCGCCTGCCACGGCAGCCCACATGCCATCACGCCGACGGTGACCGAAGTGGACAACCTGCAAGCGGAGGTCATTCAGGGACATCCGGGCAAGATCGACAACTGCCTGGTCTGCCACACCGATGGTCCGCCGGGGCAGTTCTTCCACAAGGTGAACGACTGAACGGAATGGCGAATGGGGAATGGCGAATAACGAAGGAAGAATCCGGCGTGAGGCGTCTCACGCCAGGAAGGATATGAATCATGAATTGCGATTTCACTCGATGGGCGCGAGCAGCGAGACTGCGGCGACTTGTGGTCGCTGTCGCCGCGCTGCCGATGCTCGCATCTTCAGCTCTGGCACAGAACTATTCGGTGACCGATCTGGGCTCGCTGGGCGGGGCCAGCAGCATGGGGTTCGGTCTGAACAATTTCGGCCGCGTCGTGGGTACGTCCAATACGGAGGACTACGTCCTGCACGGATTCGTGTGGGACGGGGGGCTGACGGATCTGGCGCCGCTGCCGGACGAACAGGAATGCCATGCGTTCGACGTCAATGACGACGGACAGACCGTTGCCATGTCGTTCAATCTCGGCGCGCTGACGACGCACGGCCTCATCTGGCACAACGGCGAGACGACGGACCTGGGCGCCATCGCGCCGCACGGCGTAAACGCCGCGGGCGTCGTGGCGGGGTATCTCTCGCGCATGGAGGGCGACCTGTGGGTCGACCGGGCAGCCCGCTGGGATCACGGCGTGATGACCGAACTCGATTCGCTGGGCGGCGATTTCTGCTACGCCGCGGCCATTGCGGACAGCGGGCGCGTCGTCGGCTGGTCGTATACCGGCGGCGATCAGATCATCCGGGCGACGCTGTGGCAGGACGACGTGCCGCGCGATCTGGGCACGCTGGGCGGCACGAACAGCCAGGCGTATGACGTTAACGAGAACGGCATGATCGTCGGCTACTCAGACGCCGCCAACGGCGAGCCGCACGCCGTCCGCTACCTGGTCGATCGCAACGGTTTTGTCCTCGAACGTCGCGATCTGGGGACGCTGGAAGACGGCTACAGCTACGCCTACGGCGTCAACAGCGCCGGCGACGTGGTGGGCACGGCCGACGGCATCGCCGTGATGTGGCGCGACGGACAGATCGCCGATCTGAACTCGGTGCTGCCGCCGCAGTCCGGCTGGCGGCTCGACGTGGCCTGGGGCATCAATGACGATGGGGCGATCGTCGGAACGGGGATGTACGACGGCTTCAAGCGTGCGTTCCTGCTCAGGCCGATCGGCGACATCAACTGCGATGCGATCAGCAAACTCAAGGCCAAGTGCAAGCGCGGCCAGGGCGCGTTGACCGCCAAGGTCAAGAGCGGCCTCGAAGAGGGAACAAGCCTGACCCTGCTGCTCGACGGCGGCAACGCCCGCGTGCTGGAAGTCAGCCGCAAGGGCAAGGTCAAGGTCACGTGGACCAACGTCCCGGACGGCCAGCACGAAGTGTGCATCGAGGAGTGCCCGCAGTTGTGCGAGACGGCGAAGTGTAAGCCGTAGGTACTGGGGAGAGGGAGTGAGGGAGCAGGGAGTAAGGGAAGAAGCATGCGGTCTGGCATCTGCGCGATCGCCTCTTCCCGGACTCCCTGTTTTCCTTGGTTGTGTTCTACCTGCCCGCCCATGCGGCCCTGACCCGATCCATCGGCGAGGGCGGCGAACGGGGGGAACGAGCCGAGCAGGCAAGAACACCGATGGGCGGAGTGATTCTCGAACCTGCTCTTCCCTGACTCCCTTACTCCCTCGATCCCCCACTCCCTTTCTTCCCGGCTCAGCCACCGCCGCCAGGGTGCTCATACTCCGCGAGCCGGTAGTAGAGCTTTCTGACACTGATACCCAGTTCTTCGGCCGCTTTCTCGCGGTTGCCGTGGTGGCGCTCCAGCGCCGCGTAGATCGACTCTCGTTCGATGTCCCGCAGTGTCGGCGGGTGGCCTGGTTCGCCGGGATCGGCGTCGCCGTCGTCCGGCTCCTCGCTTGACACGGCCTCCGCGACAGGAGCGGGCGCCGGGCGCCGCCGCCACGCGCGATGAAGCGCCTGCTCGATGTCGCCCAGCGAGGCGGGCTTGGTCAGGAACTCGACCACGCCCAGCTTGATGGCCGTCTGGGCCGCCTCCAGCGTGCCGAAGCCGGTGAGAATAATCACCTGCAAGTCGGGCCAGCGCTCGCGGAGCAGTTCGAAGCATTTCAGCCCGTCCATGCGCGGCAGGTTCAGATCGAGGATCGCGATGTCGCTGGGCGCCTGCTCCATGGCACGGACGGCGTCTTCAGCGCAGCGGACGCCCACGGCCGGGAATCCGATATCGCGGACGCCCTCCATCAGCACGGTCCGCAGTCGATCTTCGTCCTCGACGATGAGCACGCGCGTCAGTTCCGCCGGTACGGCTCCATTCATGACGTGGCTCCGCCGTTGCCGCTGTACGCCGGCAGTTCGACGAGAAAGCGGCTGCCCCGGTTTGCGCCCTCGCTTTCTGCGCGGATGCGACCGCCGTGGGCTTCGATGATGGCGTGTGTAATGGACATTCCCAGCCCGCACCCGTGAGTTCCAGGAGCGCGTCCCCGCGTAAAGAACGGTTCAAAAACGTGCTCCAGCACCTCCGGCGTCATGCCCCGTCCGTTGTCGCGCACGACCAGATGCACCAGGCCGTCCTGTCGGCTGCCTCCGAAGTGAACTTCGCCCACGTCCGGCGCCACGGCCTCCAGCGCATTAATTGCGAGGTTGAGCACGACCTGTTTTAACTCGGTTTCGTTACCCGTGACGTCGCACGCCGATCCGTCCGGCATGTCGACGTGAACGTGTCGATCGCGGTAGGGCTTCAGCCCTGCCAGCATGGAGGCGACGTCGTCGACCACCTGCCGCAGCGACACGCGCTCGCGACTGTTCTCCCGCCCGGCCGAAAGCGACAGGAGCTTGGTGGTGATCTGTTTGCAGCGGAAGGTTTCGTCCCGCACGATCTGCAGCGCCTTCTCCAGATCCGCATCCACCCCATCCGGGCGGTCCCGGCGCAGCCGCCGCAGCGTCAGTTCGGCATAGCCGGAGATGATGTTGAGCGGGTTGTTGATCTCGTGCGCGACGCCGGCCGCGAGGAATCCGACGCTGGCCAGCCGCTCCGACCGCACCAGCTCGCGGCTCTTTTCGCGGACCTGTTTGTCGAGCGTGTCGTAGAGCGACTGAAGCTCAGCCGCCATGTGGTTGAACGCTTCGGCGACTTGCAGGAACTCGGCCGGGCTGGTCAGCGACAGGCGTTCATCGAAACGGCCCGACGCGATGCGCCGGACGCCGTCGCGCATGCGCCGGATCGGCGCCATGACGCCGCGATACTGGCGGACGCTGGCGAGCGTCGTCGCCAGCACGATCGCGGCGCAAGCCAGCGCCAGCGCCACCCGCAGCCGCAGAATCGTCGCGGCCGCCGACGCCTGCGACGCGGCGATCCGCTCATCCATCTCTGTGGCGAGGTGACGGATCTGCCCTTGGGCCTGCTCGACGGCCGTCAGCGCCGTTGCCATGCCTCCGGGTGACGCCAGGGCATCCGCGGCCACGTGCAGGGCCGCCTCCACCCGCCGGATGTAATCGCTTTCGTCCTCTTCGTGCATTTCGTCGTCGAGCGGCTGGCCGTGCTGGAACTCCTCCATCGCGTGGATGTGCAGGGCGGCGGCGTCCAGGTGGGTGCGAATGTCGTCTTCACCGCCCTCCTGGCCGGCGGCCGCCTTCGCCGCCATCAGCGCTTCGTCCACGTTGAGCACCAGGCGCAGTTCGTGATACTCCTCACTCGCTACACGGGCGGCATCCTGCACCCCTTGCAAACCCCATACGGCAACGAAGCCAAGCCCCGCCAGACCGACGGCGGTGGCAACAATGTTGAGCGTCATCTGCCTGGCAAGCGTCATTCTGGCTATCCGCCTCCGCGTGGCCGGATCATATCGCCGCGGTCGCCGTCCGTGCGGGTCCATGCAAATCTTGCACCATTTTAGCCGGACCCTCTCTCGGTCCTAGAATGCCGACGTACCGATCGGAGATTTCCCACGATGGAACAGGAACGGATCATCGACGCCCTCGGCCGCAGCCCATGTTTCGAGGCGGAGGCCGCCTACCTCGCACGAGCAGGGTTCGAAGTACGGCCGCGGCCCCGCCTATTCAAACGGCTCGAAAACGACAAGGTCCGGGTGATTTACCCGACGGCCGTGTCACGGGTCGAAGAGGGCGTGGCGGTGGGCCTGGTGTGTATGTACGACCTCGCCGCCGACCGCACCGTCTACGCCCATGCCGTCTTCGCGGGCCCGACGTCCAATGCGTCGCTGCGGAGCCTCTTCGTCCCCGAGACCCAGGCCAAGCCTCAGCCCGGCGTCGCCGGGAACAAGGCGATCCTTCAGTTCGTGGCGTGGAAGCAGGCGGCCTGGGTGAAATTCCTGAATGAAGAGCTTGAGTTCGGCAACGAGCGTGCCTCGGCGATCTGGCTGGGCAACTTCTGGAAGGCGCTCGACCGGATGTACGGCGGCGGCAACCTCATTGATTCACATGACTGACGGGCGGTTACACGTTTCTCGCGTCGCCAGCCTCGTGACGGCCGCACTCCTGGCGGCGTCAACCGGCTGCGCGCCGCGCGATCTGCCGGCCGTCGTTATCTGGGCGGCCCGGCGGGCGCAGGTGCGCAATGCGGCGTATCTAGCGGACACGGCCATGCCCGCGCTGCGCTTCGACGCCGCGGCCGTCGATCGGTTGGACTCGGTCGAGCAGCAACGCGAGGTGGAGGACGCCCGCGCCGGACTCGTCGATGTGGTCGAAGCCGCCCGCCGGCTGGGTGAATACGCCAACAACAACGAGATCGACCGGCTCGACGATGAAGACCTGCGGTCGATCTGGCGTCATTACGCTGCCGACAAGCCGGCGCCCGCTGACCTCCGCAGCGCGGTGCGTGAACGGTTCTGGACGGACGCGGATCGGCGGCTGGCTGAGTTCCGGCGCAACGTGGATGCCGCGGCGGACGCGGCCGACGTTCACCGGCTCGCTCGTCAGCTCGCAAGCGGCATCGAGGCATCGCCGAAGGACCGTCACGGCCGCGGCCTGATGCTGGCGATGGTGGCGGCGTCGATCGACGAACCGACGGGGCCGCTCGACCGAGGCGGACCGGGCGTCGACGTCTATGAACCTGATCTGAACTTCACATGCCTTGCTCGCCGGAGCCCGCCCGCCGACGACGCAACGGACGCGCTGCTGGCCATGTTCGCGCCCGTCATCGTGCAGGAACGCGTCGATCAGCAGGCAGGCGAGCGCGCCGCCACCTGTCCTTCCTGTGCCGGAGCGGCGTTTGGCGGCGGTACGCCGTCTGAGTACACCTACGACCCGGAGTTCGACCGCATCGGCACGGTTCGGCTGTCTGCCGTCGGCGACGTTGTGATCGACACGCAGGAACCAACCGTCTACGCGTACGGCGGGCATACGTGGATCAACGGCCAGCGTCACGTGCAGTTGACGTACACGTACTGGTTTCCCGCGCATCCGAAGCTCAAGCGGTTCGACCCCGAGAAGGGCAGCATCGAGGGGGCGACGCTGCGCGTAACGCTCGACCAGAACAGTCGTCCCATGCTCATCGAGACCGTGCTCTGTTGCGGTTGCTACCACCGTTGCTACCCGGCCGCGCATGTCGAGCAGGCCGCCTGCGCTCAGTATGGCGAGCCGGCGGAGGGCAAGACGCTCTGCATCGAGCGCGACGTGGCCGGAAGGATGGACTGGATCGTTCCTGAGACGGTAGACGTGCCAAGCAATCATCCGGGGCATCCCATCCTGTTCAGCCGCGCCGGCTTTCATGGCCCCGCGGGCGTTACGTTCGATGCATCCGAACTGGATTCGCGCACCGTGCTGGCGCGTCGCGCGTATGGATTGCACTGCTACGACGAACTGGAGCAACTGCCGATCGGCGGGGCGGAAGCGGCTGACGCTGCGGGCGACACACCGCATGGCGGCATCGGCAGTATGTTCGAGCCGAACGGCCTCGTCCGCGGCGCCGGGCGCCTGGAAGGCAAGCTGCTGGTCGGCACCGGCATGCTCAGCGCCGGCCAGCCGCGGCAGCGCGGCACCCAACTGCTGCACTGGGATCAGTACGACTTTGACGACCCGCATCTGCTGGAGCGATGCCTCCGGCTGCCCGACGGTTATTGAGAGGAGGCGGAATGGGAAATAGCGCTGGACGTTGCAGGTCCGCATCTTCGATGCCATGTTGCCGTATGCGATTGATCGGCGGGTCGGTGCCGGCAAGTCCGCGCGGGCTGAAGCCCGCGGCTCGCTGGAGCCGCCTGATCGCACGCGGCTGTGCAGTGGCGGTGGCCCTGGTCGCGCTGTTGAGCTGCGCCGGTCCGCAGCCGCTCAACGTCGCAATCCGTCAGGCTGACGAGACGACCTACCTGACGTATCTCGATGCGGCGGGCGCCGACGGGCGCGACGCCTACGTCGCGTGGATGGCGGCTCAGCGCGATCAGACGCGGGCACAGGTGCTGGCCGACGACGCCCGGCTCAGTTCAACCCGCAATCCCTTCGACGCACACGACGATCCGCAGGCCGTCAGCCGCGGCGCGGTGATCTACCGGTTTCATTGCGCCCGCTGCCATGGCGATGACGCCCGCGGGCGCGGGCCTTCCGTGTTGCCCAACCATCCGGCCACCGATTTCAAGACGTTCGGCAAACGCCTCGCCGCCACGCTCCACCGCGGCGCGCCCAAGAAGTGGTTCCGCGTCATCAACGAGGGCAGTGGCGACGTCGTCGATTACCCCGACGGCGAATCCACTGCGATGCCCGCCTTCGCAGATGAGTTGACCCGCGAGCAGATCTGGCTGGTCATTACCTATCTGCAGAGCCTTGACATTCACGCGGAAGAGTTGGACGAGCCAGAACACTCAACCGCAGCTTCAGTACCCAGCGAGCCGCGGGCTTCAGCCCGCGCGGACGTTCGGCTCGAGAACGCGCTCGCGACCGCAATTCAGCGCCGCTGACGACATGCCACCAGCCAACGCTCAACACATCTTCCTCACAGGCGCAACCGGCTTCCTCGGCCACTACGTGCTCGCCGAACTGCGCCGGCGCACGGCTGCGCAGATCACGGTCATGCTCAGCCCGCCGCTGGCGCGCAGCCGACAGCGGCTCGCGTGGTTGTTGGCGGAACTCGGCGTCGCGCTGGATCCGTTGATCGACGCGGGACGCATCACACTGACCGAAGGCCGCCTGCCGGGACGTATCGACGCCCAGACCCTGCACGGCGTCGATCTTGTGCTTCACGCCGCCGCCAGCGTCGCGTTCCAGCCGGACGCCGATGGCGATCCGATGAGAACAAACGTCGACGGCACGGCCGCACTGGTCGACGCCTCCCGATCCGCCGGCGTGCGTGAATTCCTGCTCGTCAGCACGGCTTACGTCTGCGGCGATCGCCGCGGGCGCATCGCCGAAGCTCTGGAACCGACCCCGCCCCGCTTCTGCAACCCCTACGAACACTCGAAGTGGCTGGCGGAGCGGCTCGTCGTCGAAGCCTTCGGCGATCGCGCCACGATCTGCCGTCCGTCGATTCTCTTTGGCGACCGCCCGCACGGCCGCACCACCAACTTCAACGGCATCTACCTGGTGGCCCGCGCGACGGAACTGCTCGCGCGTGTCGCGGCGGACGACCCGCAGATCGACCGCCACGCCATCCCGCTCCGCATCCTCGGCCGCGCGGACGCTACGTGTAACCTCGTGCCGGTCGACCTCGCGGCGAGCCGGATCGTGGACGTCGTCCAAGACGCCTCCCTCCGCGGCCGGGTGCATCATCTGACCAATCCGAAACCGCCGACGCACGACGATATCAAACGCTGGCTGGAAGCGTACCACGACATCGGCGGCGGGCGATTCTGCGACGCGACGTGGCCGCTGCCCGACGCGAACCGGCTCGAAGAGACGTTCTACTCGCTGGGTAGCATCGTCGGCGACTATTTCCGCAACGGCGTCGAGTTCGACAGTTGCTGGAACGTTGCGCCCGGTGACGATCGGCTGGTCGATCGCAGCCTCTTTCTGCGATCGCTCGATTACATGCGCGAGAATCGCGTGACAGCCCGGCGCAGCGCCGCCGGGAGGCTTGGACGGCGAGCCGCGGGCTTCAGCCCGCGCGGAGCTTCCGTGCAGATGTCCCATGACGAATCGGAACCGCCCGGCTCGTTAATGGGCGTAAGCTGCGAGCCATGTAGCGGATCGCATGCGCGCCACGTCGATCCCGCATGGTATTTCGAGCGTTTCCTGCCGCAGCGCGTGCCCGTTTCAAGCGTGGCACGGGTCCACGCACTGACCACCATCGCTCGGTTCCGTATCACCGCGGGCCGGCAAAATGTGCGCACGCCATCGCCGGAATGGACCTGCCGCTTCGATGCCGGCCAACTGGCGGAGGTGCGCCGCGGCCCGAACGGGCTGGCGGAGAGCTTCGGCTTCTCGGTTGCCCGCGAGGCGTTCACCGCCATGGTGACCGGCTCCATCACCCTGCAGAGTGCTTTCTTCCGCGGCGACGTTGACATCTTCGGCCGCGTCGAGCAGGCCCTCCGCATGGTGCCGATCATGTCGGCGTTCATCAGCGAACATCCGGCGAACCGCGGAGGGCGCGGAGACCGCAAGGAAGAAGGGAATGGCAAGCGTGGGTTGATCGAACACCGGAACCGCGACGCGTGAGTGTGGGATGCCGAACCCGGGCGAAGCCTTCACGATGGAACGTACCTGGCTCGACGGCCCGGCCGGGCGGCTCGAGGCCCTGCTCGCGTATCCCGATGACGCCGCCCCGTCGCTGGGCGTGCTCATCAACGGCCCGCACCCGCTGCTCGGCGGCGATCTGGACAACAACCTCGTTCGCGCGTTGCTGACGGGGCTTGCCTCACACGGCATGTTGGCCCTCGGCTACAACTACTCCGGCGTAGGCCACAGCGATGGCGGTCCGGCCGACTGGCCTGACGCGATCGCCCGGTTCTGGGACGACGGCACGATCCCCATTGAACAAGCATGGATCGAAGATGCGAAGGCCGCGCAGCGCTCGCTGACCTCGATGCTCGATGGGTCATGCGTCGTAATCGGCTACAGCTTTGGCTGTTGGGTTTCGTCATACTGCATGAGCGGCGGCATTGCGGAGCGCGGCTGCGCCGACCTTCCGAATTCACCGCGAGCGCCCAGCACCGCGATACTGATCTCTCCCAACCCGATGAAGCACGACTTCTCCGCGCTGGCCAGCGGCAACGTGCCGCTGGTCGTCATCGGCAGCGACAACGACTTCACCTGCACGCCCGATCAGCTCCGGCAGTGGTTCGACACGCTTCGTCCGCCGATGGAACTGCACCTGCTCCACGCGGGCGACCACTTCTTCCGCGGCCAGGAGGACAGCGTCGTACAATGCGTCCTGTCTGCGGTTCTCGGCCTGGCGGTCGCGCCTCCGCGCGATTCCTCTGCCGCGCCGACGGATACGCCGGAATCGGCGCTGCGCCCGCCGCAACACCCGACGACACAACGAGCAGCCCCATGACGCAACCCCCTTCTACTTCAACGTCCGAGCATCTGGCCCGCGTCATCGACCTGCACTTCGATCCCGAGTGGGGCACGCCCTACTGGCTGGACCGCGCCGCGGAACTCGGCTTCGATCCACGGCGCGATATCCGCACGGTGCATGACCTGCCGCGGCTCGGCCTGATGCAACCGTCGCTCTTGCGCTCGCGGCCACTGGAATACTTCATCTCGAAGAAGGCGCTCGCCGAGCGCAGCCGACTCATCGTCGTGCAGACCGGCGGTACGCTGGCCGCCCCCGTCTGGACCGCCTATCGCGACGACGAGTTTACGGCGGCATTCGTAACGCCGTTCGTCATCGCCGCCGGCCACGTCGGCTTCCCGAGCGGCCGGTCGTGGCTCTACGCCGGTCCGTCCGGCCCGCACGTCATCGGCCGCGCCGCCGACGCCATCGCTCGCGCCACCGGATCACCCGCGCCATTCAGCGTCGACTTCGACCCGCGCTGGGCCAGGAAACTCGCGACTGGCAGCTTCGCGGCTGGCCGGTATCTGCAACACGTCGTCGATCAGGCGCTGGACGTCGTCAACGGGCAGGACGTCGGCGTCCTGTTCAGCACGCCGCCGGTGCTGGAGCAACTCGCCCGCCGCATGACGCCAACCCAACGCGAGCGCATCGAGGGCGTCCACTATGGCGGGATGGCACTATCGCCGGCCGACCTCGAACGCCTCCAGCGGGAGGGTTTTCCGAACGCGGTCCACCTCGCCGGCTACGGCAACTCTCTCTTCGGATGCGCGATGGAGTTAAGCGTGGCCGCGGGTCGCGTGCCGCAGTACTTCCCGCATGGGCATCGGCTCTTGTTTGGCGTCGTCGATGACGCGTCTGAAAACCAGCCGAGCGATCACGAACCATCGGCCGTAGAGGAGTGGATCAACCTGCAACCTCGGCACGATGCGGGTCGAACGCCACATCGCGCGAACGGCACGGTCGTGACGCCGATATCAGGCACCTCACACCTCGCGGTGCGAACCGGGCATGCCGCGCTGAACCAGCGGGCACCTGAAGGCGCGACGTCGTGTGACGACGACCAACCACGCATACGCTACGACGCGCCGGGGCAGACAGGCACAATCGCTTTCTGCCGCCTCGACGAAACCGTGCTGCTGGCGAACGTGATCGAGCGCGACACCGGCTGCCTCGCGGCGCCCGACGCGCCCGCCGCCGACGGATTCTGGCGCGCCGGCGTCCGCGCCCCGACGCCTACCGCAGCGACGCGAACAACCGCCTCCTCAGGACTCTATTGACGTGTCCTGAACGCTCCATCCGGTCGAGTGTCGCGCCAGCGCGCCGGCAACGCTGCCCGACCTCCGCCACGCCTCACGGCGATGCCGCGATGACCGTCTGCAGGCCGCCTTGGAGGTCGCACGAACTCCGCGCGCGGGTCCGCAGGATGATCGCCGGAACCTCCGCGGCGAGCCTCGGCGCTCGGCATCCGTCACCAAGCCGACACGGGCGCTACGGGTTGCCGTCGCAGATGCTGCCGTTGCCTTCGGCCGGTTCGAGTACGCCGTTGCCGCAGCAGTAGCGTCCGGACGGAGGTCCGTTTTGCTTGCCGTCGCAGTCGTTCGGACAGTTCAGGCAGTCTTCGCCCGGCTCGCACGTGCCGTCGTTGTCGCAACCGGTCTGACAGGCCGGGTCGGCGGCGCAATCGGCGTCGTCGCAATCGGCGTTGCCGTCGCAGTCTTCATCCTCGCCGTCCGTGCAATTGGTTTCGCTGATGGGAGGGCTGCCGCAGTCTTCCGGGCAATTGCACTGATCTTCACCGTTCGCACAGGAGCCATTGCCGCACACTTCAGGCTCGGCGTCGTCGAGGTTCGTGACGGCGACATCGGCAGCGTCCAGTCCGCTGTAGTCGGGATCGGCGCTGAGCGCCGGCGCCGTGACAATGGAATAGAGGATGTCGCCGTCCACGATAGCGTCGTCGACGCCGGTGACGGTCACCTGCTGTGGCAGGTCCCAGTCCAGCGCGGTGAAGACCAATGTCACGGGCGCCACGATTCCTTCGGTAAGATCGCTGGACGCCAGATCGATGCTCACGTCCGCCATCGGCTGCGTGCGCAGCACAACGCTGAAGGCGGCGGTCCCACCGGCTTCCGTGGTCACCAGCCCCAGAGTCGGCGTGACGCTGATGCCCGGCTCGGGCGGCAAGCCCACCAAGCCCAGGCTGTGTGCGGCACCTCCCGCGACGGCCACGAAGCCGTTGTTGGGCGCCGGAACGATCAACTGACCGTCGTGGTTGCTCCCCCACGACACGATCGAACCGTCGGCCTTCACGCCGAGACTGTGCGAGCCGCCCGCGGCGATCGCAACGAAGTTGTCGTTGGGTTCGGGAACGTCGCACTGGCCGGAGTCGTTGCGTCCCCATGCCACGATCGAGCCGCCAGCCGTCAGGCCAAGGCTGTGATGGCCGCCCGCCGCCATGGCCACGAAGCCGCCGTTGGGGCCCGGCATGCACGACTGCCCGTCGTGCGGAAAGACTCCCACCGGTTGCTGGCAGTCTCCCGCTCCCCACGCCACGATCGTGCCGTCGACCTTCAAGCCGAGGCAGTGATAACCGCCCGCAGCGACCGCCACGAAATCACTGTTCGGCACCGGAATGTCGAGGGACCCGTAGCCGTTCCATCCCCATCCGACGATCGTGCCGTCGTCCTTGAGACCTACACTGAAGGCCACGCCGGCCGAGGCGGATACGAATCCCTCATTGGGGTCGGGCACCGTGGACTGCTCATAGTAGTCGGCGCCCCACGCCACGATGGAGCCACCGGACTTTACCCCCAAACTGTGATAGGCGCCCCCGGCGATCGCCACGAAGTCGCTGTTCAGTCCGGGGACGTCACACTGGCCATAGTTGTTCAATCCCCACGCCGCGACCGATCCGTTCGCAGCCAAACCCAGACTGTGGCGCCCGCCGGCTGCGACCGCTATGAAATCCATGTTCGGCGGTGGCACGTCGCCCTCGCCGTCGCCGTTCCGGCCCCACGCGACGATCGAGCCGTCTTGTGCCCGGGTTCCTTCGTCATCGAGGTTGGTCGCCGAGAGGTCGGGGGCGTCCAGCCCGTCATAGCCAGGGTCAGCGCTGACCGCGGGCGCCGTGAGGACGGTGTAGGCTACGTTTCCGTCCTCGATGACATCATCGACGCCGGTGACGATCACCTGCTGCGGGACGTCCCAATTCAATGGCGTGAAGGTCAGTGACGCAGGCCAGACGGTTCCTTCCGTAAGATCGCTGGAGGCCAGATCGATGGTCACGTCCGCCGCCGGCTGTGCGTAGAGCACCACGCTGAAGACGTCCGCCTGGCCGGCTTCGGTGGTCAGCAGCTCGTCAACCGGCGTGACGATGATGTCCGGGGGGTGGGGGATGGCGTTGAACGCGTTGAGCCGTCCGCCGGTCACCGTCTTGCCTGCCAGCGAAGGCAGCGGGTCAACGCTCGCGAGGATCCGGTCTCTGATCGTGAGAATGTCCATCTCGGGATCCTCGGCCATGAGCAGCGCGGCCACGCCGGCCACGTGCGGCGCGGCCATCGAAGTGCCGCTGAGATTGAGGTACCCGAATGAGGTACAGAGTGCGCAGTTGCCGGTCGGCACCGTTGAGAACACCGACACGCCCGGCGCTGCCAGGTGTACCCAGGTGGTGCTGTAGTTGGAGGAGGATGCCAGCTCGTCGTACTTGTCGGTGGAGGCTACGGAAATGATGTTGTCCAGGCCGTAGCCGGCCGGATACTGCTTCCTGCTGCTCGCATCGTTTCCCGCCGACGCCACGGTCAACGCCCCCGAAGCGGCGATCGCGTCTTCCAGCGCGCGCGATTTCTGGCCGGTGCCCCAACTGTGATTTGTGATCGGGACGTCGAAACTGGCGGCGTACTGCACCGCCTCAATCGCGTCGGCGATCGACCCGAAGCCGGCGGCGTCCAAGAACTTGAGCGGCATGAGCGTCACCGTCCAGTTGACGCCGGCGATGCCGATGCCGTTGTTTCCTCTGGCGCCAATGATGCCAGCGACGTGGGTTCCGTGACCCCGGTCATCGAAGGGATCGTTGTCGTTGTTGGCAAAGTCCCAACCCTGGATGTCGTCCACGTAGCCGTTGCCGTCGTCGTCGATGCCGTTGAGTGTCTCGCCGGGGTTGACCCAGATGTTGGCGGCCAGGTCTTCGTGCGTGTAGTCGATTCCAGAGTCGATCACGGCCACCAAGACGTCCGCGGAGCCGGTCTGCACGTCCCAGGCTTCCGGGGCGTCGATGTCGGCGTCAGGGGTTCCGCCGTTGGACCCCGTGTTATTCAGAGGCCACTGCGCGCTGTTGAAATAGGGATCGGCGGGCGACACGTTCGCGCGGACGAGGAAGTTGGGCTCGGCATACCTGACGTTCGGATGGGCCGAGAGGGCTGTGATGGCCTGCTCAACCGTCAGCCCCGGCGGCAGCCGCCAGTGGTGTACCCCGATCCGCGGAAACTCCTTGATCTGTGTGGCCGAGACTTCCTGGCGGACCGCGTCAGCCTGCGCCAAACCCACGCCCGGGTGGAAGGCCAGCAGGACTTCGCCTTGCTTGAACTCCGCATCAGCGTCTTCGGCGGGCGCGACGGCCGCGGACTCCAATCCGCCCGCGTCTATTACGACGCCGACGTCCGCGGCCATTCCGTCTTGCTGAGCAGCAATCGATGAGTCGTTGACGGGTTGTGCCGCCGTGATCTGCGCGAACAGAAGCGCACACGCCGCCGCCATCATCAGTGACCTTGACATGCTCTTCTCCTTTTCAGGTAGGGTTTCCAGGCGTTGCGCCAACCGGCCCACGGGGCTCGTACGGCGCGCAGTATGGCTGTGCAGGCAGAGCATCGCTGCCTCCTTTCACTGAGAACCTGCTGTATCAGAGTGATCCGCCTCGCCGGTTGGGCGATTCCGCGTCGCCTCCTACGGTTCCGCCTGTTGTTCCAATTCGGCCCGCCACGCGGCGGCGTCGGCCTCGTGGCCGGCATCCGGCTCTGCCGCGTGCCAGGCGTCGTAGAGCTGGAGGACGCGCTCCTTTGCCTCACCGACCCGCTGGTTCCGAAGCGCCTCGGGCAGCGACGGATCGATCTGCTCGAAGTGCGTGTTCAGCCATTCGTAGCTGTCGAGGATCAGCGGTTCGGCCTCTGTGAACAGTTCGACAGCCTGTTGCGGATTCGATGATGCCATCGCCACGCCGCGACCGACGAGAGCACAGCCCAGCAAGCTGCGCGTCTGAGCGTTCAGCCAGTAATGAACGGACTCTGGATGCAGTGTCTGCTCGCGGATTTCGAGTGATTGACGCAGGAGCGGCGCCGCCTCTTCATACCGTTCGTGCTCGATGAGCAGATGCCCGAATGAACCCATCGCCGTTCCAAGTGCGGCGTCTGACTCCGGCACCTGCTGACGCAAACCCTCAACAAAGTTACGGTACAGGTTTTCCGCGTCCTCGGGACTCCCCAGCGCCGACAGGCACCGGCTCGTCTTCTCGAGTGCCTCATGCGTGCCGGGGTGTCCATCCCCCAGGATCCGACGAAGGCCGTCTAAAGCTTCTCGATAGTGCATCTCTGCGTCGGATGGACTCCCCTGCGCTTCGAGCAATTCGCCCATGAGTTGAATCGACTTCAACGTGTCGGGGTGGTCTGCTCCCAGCACGCGTTGGCGGCCCTCCAGCGCACTGAGGATGTACGGTTCGGCCTCATCCAGCCTGCCTTGACGCAGGAGCAGTTGGCCCAGGTCGTTGATCGAGACCAGCGTGTGAGGATGCTGCTCCCCCCGCACGCGCTGGCGCGATTCAAGCGCTTCGCGGAGGTACGGTTCGGCATGGGTCGGATCGCCCAGCCCCTCGAGCACGCAGCCCAGATTGTGCATAACCGCCAACGTATCCGGGTGTTCCTCGCTGAGGGCGCGGCGTCCGATCTCCAGCGCTTCGCGAAAGTAGGGCTCCGCCTCTCGAAGTCTGCCCTGCCTTAAGCGCAACACGCCCATGCTGTTGATCGACTTGAGTGTGCCCGGATGCTCGTCGGGCAACACCCGCCGCGCCCGCTCCAGCAACTCGCTGCAGAATGGCTCGGCCTCGGTCAGCTTGCCCTGCTCGCGCAACACGTTGCACATCGCGGCAATCGAGGGCAGCAGGTCCGGGTGGTCATCCCCCTGTGCGCGGCGGCTCAATTCCCATGCCTTGCGGTAGTACGTCTCCGCCTCGGCATACCTGCCCAACTGAGACAACACAAAGCCCATGTTGTGGATGAGGGTTATCGTAGCCTCGCCGCCGCGATTGCGCTGTGATTTCTCCAGCGCCTCACGGAAGTACGGCTCAGCCTCGGCCATCTTGCCCTGCCTCTCGAGCAAGCGGCCCATGTTGATCATCGAGAGCAGCGTGTACGGATGCTCGTCGCCCAACACGCGACGGCTGCCCTCCAGCGCCTCGCGGCGGTACGGCTCGGCTTCGGCCAGCTTGTCCTGCTCCCCCAGCAGGAGCCCCAGATTGTTGATCGAGCGCAGCGT
>CAZYLK010000092.1:0-22247 GCA_964648365.1 uncultured Phycisphaeraceae bacterium | reverse complement strand
GTCGAGTGGGTTCAGACGGCCATCCCGGAGCGGGTAGCTTCCTGGCTGGACGTCGCCTTGAACACGCTTGGGGCGGCCGCGGGGGCGCTCGCCTGGCCCGCGGTTGTCGCCGGTGCGCGCGCCGTGCAGCAGTGCTTCCGCCGTGAGTGGGTCCGCCGACCCCTGATGGCGGCAGCGGTCATCCTCTCCTGTGCCGTGTTGCTCATCGGGATTCTCCCGTTCGATTTCGTCCGCTCGACGGCGCAGCTCCATGAGGCGTTTCTGCGTGCGGACTGGTCGCTCGTCCCGCGGCTGAACGCGGGGTGGGCCGGCGCGTTGATCCACGAAGGCGCAGACGCCGCCTGGTTCGCGGTGATCGGGTACTGCGTCGCCGTCGCGCGGCGGCGGCAGGACTGGCCGCACGGGGATGCGTTCTTCTCGGCGGCCAAGCACGGCGTCGTCGTCGCCTGTGTCCTCACCGCGGTGCAACTCCTGTGTGCCCACCACGTGTTTGCGTTGTCGGAACTGGCGGTTCGCACCGTTGCGGCTCTGGCGGGTGCGGCGGCGGGCGGCGGCCTGCGAATCTCGCCGATACCGTCGCCCCGGATGGCCTTCGTGGCGCTCGGCATGATCGTGGGGACGGACTGGATCATCGAATCGACCGGCTCGTTCGCCTTCTTCGCCGCGGCCGAGGGACAGAACCGGCTCTCGGCAATCCCGTTTGAGACGCTCTGGCGAACGTCCCTCAGCCATGCGGCGCTGGAGGGCGCCAACGCCGTCCTCGTGTTCGCCGCAATCTCCTGCGCAATTAGACTGTGGTTCGCGCATTGGCCCTCCGTCCGCGCCTGGACGGTCGCGATCGCGCTGTCCGTCGGACTCAGCCTCGCGACCGAACTCGCTCAGCTTACCGTCGCCGGCAAGACCGCCGATCTGACCCAACCGGTGCTGGCCCTGATGACCGGACTGTTGCTGGCCTGGCTGGGACGGCGGCTGAACCTGGGGCTGTCGGCGACGCTGTCGGCCGCATCAGCAGGCGTCGCGCCGGCCGAACCGCGCGGCGCGCCCGTCGCAATTCGCATCGCTGATTGACCTGCGATCCGGGCGTCTCTAGACTCCCAAGGTCGGATGTGGTCCGCCTGTCTGCCGATGCCCGGGTCGGAGCACGTCCGGTCCCCGGCGCCCCGAGATTTCCGTGCAACAGCGTTCGGTCAAACATCATTGCGGCCTCTTCGGTATATTCGGCCACGACGATGCCGTTTTCTGCACCCACCTCGGGCTGCATGCCCTGCAGCACCGCGGACAGGAATCCGCCGGCATCGTCTCCAGCAACGGTGTGGACTTGCAGAAGCGTGCCGGGCTGGGCCTGGTCAAAGACGTCTTCACGCGGCAGGATCTGCGGGAAATCCGCGGGCGCACGGCGATCGGCCACGTCCGCTACTCGACGACCGGCTCGTGCAGCGACGCCAACGTGCAGCCGCTGCTGTTCAGCTACGCGGCCGGCCCGGTGGCCATCGCCCACAACGGCAACCTCATCAATGCCGCCCTGCTGCGACGCCAGTACGAGGACTTCGGCCACATTTTTCAGACCACCAACGACACGGAGGTGATTATCCACCTCCTGGCCAAGCCGGCCCATCAGTCACGGCAGCACCCGCTCGTCCACGTGTTGAACCACCTGCAGGGCGCTTATTCGCTGCTGCTGCTCTTCCCCGACCGCATGGTCGCCGTGCGTGATCCGCTGGGGTTTCGGCCGCTGAGCCTGGGCCGCCTGGGCGACGCGGTGGTCGTCGCCTCCGAGACGAACGCCTTTGATCTGGTCGGCGCCGAATACGACCGCGACGTGGAGCCGGGCGAGATCGTCACGATTCGCGAGGACGGCGTCACCAGCCGGCGCTTCGGCGGCGACCTGCCGCACAAGGCCGCGTGCATTTTTGAGCAGATCTACTTCGCGGACCCATCGAGCCGCGTCTTTGGCGAAAACGTGCATCTGGTGCGCGTGGCGATGGGGGCGCGGCTTGCTCAGGAATCGCCGGCCGACGGCGATCTGGTCGTGCCGATCCCGACGTGTGCCCAGTGCGCCGCCATCGGCTTCAGCCGGGAGAGCGGCCTGCCTTACGGCCGCGCCTTCACCACCAGCCACTACGCCGGCCGGTCGTTCATCATGCCGACCCAGTCCCAGCGCGATACCGCGGTCAAGATGAAACTCAACGTCATCGGCGACGCCGTCGCGGGTAAGCGGCTGGTCGTGGTTGAGGACTCGGTGGTCCGCGGAACGACGACACGGGGCAAGATCAGCGCCCTGCGCGCGGCCGGCGCGAAGGAAATACACCTGCGCGTCGCCAGCCCGCCGATCCGTCACGGCTGCTATTTCGGCATCGACTTCCCTGAGCAGAAGCAACTCGTCGCGTACCAGCGCACCGTGGAGGAGGTTCGCGATTTTCTGGAGGTGGACTCGCTCGCGTATCTGTCGCTGGAAGGCATGTTGGCATCCGTGAAAATGCCGGCCGAGGACCATTGCACGGCATGCTTCTCAGGCCGCTATCCGATCGACGTCACGGAGCCGGTGGACAAGTTCGCGCTGGAACGCCGCCAGTTGCGCATGTTCGGCGATGACAACGTGGATGATGTCGCAGACCCGGCCGACAACGGCGCCGCCGCGGTGCAGGACATGGCAGCACGACACTGATCGACCGGCGCGGAATCGTGCAAGCGAGAGGGAGCGCGGGGGCGTCCGCGCATCAGGAACGAGCGGTCCGGCGACCGCGGCGAAGCGCTCCGCAACGATCTGGAAGGCAACGGATGGCCAGTTCTCCGGTAACGTACAAAGAGGCGGGCGTCGATATTTCCGCCAACACCCGCTGGGTCGGCGCGATCCGCTCTTCCATGCTGTCGACATTCGGCCCGCGGGTGATGAACCGCGACAATGCCTTCGCGGGGCTGTTCCGGCTCGACTACGACGAGCAACTCTTCCGCCGCAACTATCGAAAGCCGGTGCTGATCGCCTGCGCCGACGGCGTCGGAACGAAGATCCTGCTGGCGATTCAGGCCGGTACGCTGAACACCATCGGCATCGACCTGGTCGCAATGAACGTCAACGACCTGATCACGTGCGGCGGCGAGCCGCTCTTCTTCCTGGACTACCTGGGCGTCAACGCGCTGAATCCGAGCGATCTGGCAACGGTCATCGAGGGCATCGCCGCAGGGTGCCGCGAGGCGGGCTGCGCGCTGCTCGGCGGGGAGACGGCCGAGATGCCGGACGTCTATCGCTCGGGCGATCTCGATCTGGCCGGCTTCTCCGTCGGCGTCGTCGAACTCGATCGCGTCATCGACGGCATGAAGATCAAGCCCGGCGATCAGATCGTCGCGCTCCCGTCCAGCGGCCTGCACAGCAACGGCTATACCCTGGTTCGCAAACTGCTGGAGCGGAGCCGTGCATCGCTCGACGAGCACGTTGACGAACTCGGCGGCCCGCTGGGCGCGGCCCTGCTGAAACCGACGCGCATCTACGTGAATGCCGCCGCAGCCGTCGCCCGCGCCTACCCGAAGACCACGGCTGTCACCGGCATGGCGCACATCACCGGCGGCGGCTTGCGCGAAAACGTCAGCCGCATCCTGCCGCCCACGTGCAACGCCGTCATCCGTAAGGCGGCGTGGCGGCCGCCGCCCGTGTTTGATATCGTGCGCCGGATGGGAACGACACGAGCCGAGATGTTCAAGGTGTTCAATATGGGGCTGGGCTTCGTCTTCGTTGTCCGGTCCCGCTTCACCGATGGCGTGATGAACGCGCTGCGCGCCGAGGGAGAAGACCCCATCCTGATCGGCGAGATACAGAAGGGCGCGGCGCGGGTGATCCTGAAGTGACGGTCCCGGCTCCGTGAGCCGTCGCCGCCCGAGTTCCGCTCAACCTGCATTCAGAGAGGAGGGTCCGATCACGACGCTCCCGTCAGTTTGTCGCTCCCGCGTGCGACGGCGCCTCACGGTGAGACGGTCCTCGCGCGTCACGCACACCACTCGCGTTTCGATGCTCCACCGTGGATGACACCGTCGTTCTCATCCTGCTGCTCGTCGTAACCGGCTTCTTCGCGGGCTTCACCGGCGGCCTGCTCGGCATCGGCGGCAGTATCATCATGATCCCCGCCATGACCGAGATGCTGAAACCGGACCAGCACCTCTACCAGGCCTCGGCGATGATCGTGAACTTCTTCGTGGTCGTCCCGTCAGCAATCCAGCATTACAAAGCCGGCGCCATCAACGGTCCGCTGATCCGCCGCCTGCTGCCGATCGCGATGATCTGCGTCGTGGTCGGCGTGACGATCAGCGAGCATCCGGCCTTCCATGGCGCGGGTGAAGCGCGGCTGCGCTTCCTGTTCGGCCTCTTCCTGCTCTTCATCGCGGCGTACGATCTGTATCGCCTGGTGCGGAAGTCGGCGCCGGGGGCAGCCGGCGAGGCTCACATCCAGCCCTCGTGGGGCTTTGCGGCCGCGGTGGCCGTGCCGACCGGTCTGACCGCCGGGCTGCTCGGCGTCGGCGGCGGCGTGCTGGCCGTGCCGTTGCAGCGCCGCTTCCTCCAGGTACCGATCCGACAGGCCATCGCCAACTCGGCAACGCTCATCATCGCCACCAGCTTCATCGGCGCGATCGTGAAGAACTACACGCTCGTTACATACCACGGCCGCAACCTGTCGACCTCGCTCATGCTCGCTGGTGTCCTGATCCCGACGGCAATCGTCGGCGCTTCCATCGGCAGCCGCCTGACCCACCGCCTGCACCGCCGCCTGGTTCAGGTTGCCTTCTTCCTGTTGATGCTCTTCGTGGCCGTCAGACTCACCTGGTCCGCTCTGCGCGACGTCCCCCGCCCCGCCGACGCCGGGCCCTCGGCCGACGCAGCTTTTGCGCTGCCCTTCGAATAGGCCGGTCGGTCCTCCCGCTCACGTCGAAATCGCGCTGGAATCCGGCGGACTGCCCGTCCGATACCCGGATCAGTTGATCGCCGTCGCGGGGACGGATTCCCGCGCGAACGAGCCCGGCCGAGGCGGCAAGGACGCCCGCCAGGGCCGGCTCTTGAAGATTGGATCGCGCGGCCGGCAGTCGCACACGATTCGATGGGCGTCATCGCGCCCCACCGTCTGCTGCCGCACGCTTTCAGGGGATAACCATGAACCGATTTCACCTCAGCCGTCGTGGCCGCTGCACCGTCATCGCTGCACTGTGTGCAGCCGCGCTTGGCAGCGGCGGATGCTCCGAATACGCGGACGAGTTCCGCGCAGCCTCGGCGTCGTCGTTTCGATCCGGCTTCGAGGCGCTGGCGGACGGCATCGTCGCCGGCGCTTTCGCCGTCTTCGAACCAGACCAGACGACGGATGAATCGGCCGCACGACCGGCGCCTTGAGCCATGTCGCTCGAACGCTTCTTGGAGTGAATTTCAGGCAAATTCGCAGATCGGCAAGAAAAGCCGAACCACGCGCCGGAACTGCCGTGAGGCTCGAAGGAACGGTGGTGCGATCAAGTTCGCACGGCTTCACCGATCGCGGCGGCCGACGACCGGACGCATGAAACAGCAAGGGTCGAGACGCCTACCCCCAGACGTCCCGACCCATCGCTGGCGCGCGCGGCGCATTTTGAATCGCCGTGCACTCTCTCTTTCCCTATTCGGCGCCGCTCTCACCCATCGGACGAATCCCCAAGGACAGTCGCACGCCGTACAAGGCTCGGCCGGGTGTCGTGTCCGATCTGATTCGACACCTCAACCGCGCCTGTCAATGGGCAGTTCATGTGCCAGGGCGGCGTCGCCACCGGCGCCGAGTCGGTCACGAAACGCGCGGGGCTGGGGTGACGTGACAAATCGCCACTGGCGCAGGTGAGAACAGGTTAGTGCGGTCGCAAGAGCCGCTGAGCAGCAATGCCAGGGGCGAAGGCGCCAGTACCGATGCGGGTAAGCACACGGGATTGGGTAAACCGGGGTCGGGCAATAGTACCCAGAATCGGCACGGCCGAACGTCCCGTCGAGGATGAGCCGGCGTTGCAAAGGGCGGAACGGAGGTGGGTGCTTCGGAGAGACCGGGCACAACCCCGGCCGGGATCAGAGCGATGCGGATGAGAGGAATCGAACCTCCACGGGGTTGCCCCCACAGGCACCTGAAGCCTGCGCGTCTGCCAGTTCCGCCACATCCGCGGTCGTCGGGTGCAGGAAGCCCGCTCGCCACCCCGCCTGGAGCACCGGCTCGGCCAAGCCGCCCAGCACTCGCAGCCACCGGGAAGGAAACCGGTCTGGCATGACCGGCGGCGTTCCGCAACGACGGCGGCATTCTGCGGATAGCGGACGGTACTGTCAAGCGGCGTCACGGATCACGGCTGGATCGGGGTGCGTGACGCGATCGGCGGAGCAGAGGTCGCACGGGTCGGCGCGCGTGGCACGGGCATCCTTGCCCGTGACCCTGCAGGTGGCACGCACCCGCAGGATCGCCAGGACGGGCGGTATAATGACCGGGCGACCGCGTCGGGCGCCCGCACCCGCCGGTCGCGCCGCTTGTCCGGCTCGTGCCGCCGCTTTCGTGTTGTGGATAGCCCTCGGGCGTGCGAGCCGCTCGCCGACGGCTCTGGAGACATCCCATGCAAGTTCGACATTCCGCGCCCCGCCGGATCGCCGCGCGCCTGTTGGCCCTGCTTCCGGTCGCCGCCTGCCCCGCGCTCGGCCAGCAGTACATTGAGGGCGTCAACGACACGCTCCCGGTGGACCCGTGCTGTTTCGCCGCCGACGGCAAGGAGATCGCCTACCGCTGGACGCCGCAGCACACGTTCGACCTGACCGAGATCCGCTGGCACACCACGCCGATCGACTTCGGCACCACCCGGGTCCGCGTGGACGACGGCGGGCCGCCCGGCGAGATCCTCCGCGAGGTCACCTACCGCTCGCGGGACACCGGCTGGGGCGGCGCGGCCTTCGACGAGCCGCTGCGCGTCATCGCCGGCAACACCTACTTCGTCACCATGCACAGCGACAATATCTACCTCTCCTACCTGGCCGCCGGCGGACAGGTGCTGACGTACTACACCGCCGACAACGGGCTGGAGAACTGGACGGGGCCGTTCAACTTTCAGGGCGGGCGCCGCATGATCCAGTTCTTCGGCTTCCCGGGAGGAGACTGCGATCGGATCAAGCGGTTCAACGCGAAGTGCTCGGCCGGTACGTTGAAGGCAAAGGTCAAGTCATCGCTGCCCGAGGGCACGGTGCTGACCGTCGACTACACCGGCGGCCAGGAGCAGATGACCATCAACAACCGCGGCAAGGGCAAACTGAAAGTCCGGAATCTCTCGACGCGCGGTCGAACCGTCTACATCGTCGAATGCCCCGAATTTTCGACGTTCGTCGATTGCCAGTAAGCCGCGCGCTGACGTGAGCAGACACACAGAGACCCCCGGCCGCGCATGCGACCGGGGGTCTTGTAGTAGCGTTATCCGTTGCGGCCGTGAATGAGGCCGCGTAAGCACCTGGCACTCGTTACGGCGTCAGATAGTCGAGCAGATCCACCAGGTTCTGCGTCTGGGCCGCGATATCCTGCTGCTCCGGAGAACTGACCATGTGATCCTCGGGCGACGGATCGCCGTCCACACGTTCGTAGAGCTTCTCGAGTACGTACTGCGCCAGCGGCAATTGGCCGGCATGAATGCGAGCGGCGGCCGCAAGTGCTCGCACCGCCAGGCCGGCGCGGCGCAGAGCCCGGACGAAGTTGTTGTTACCCTCGAACTTGCTCAGCGCGGTCGTCGCGATGTCAGCGGCGAGGTCCAGCGCCTGCTCTTTGGCGTAATCCAGATTGCCGCCGGGATCGGTCGGGAACGGATCGTCGCCGTCGGGGATGAGGTCGTCATCCGTGTCGGCGTCGCAGGGGTCGGTCTGCGGATCGCTGTCGAGCTCCTCGCCATCGAGCAGGCCGTCGCCGTCCGAATCGCCGTCCAACGGATCGGGGCACGCGTTGCCCGCGGCCATGTCCACCTCGGCGCCGTCGTTGATGCCGTCGTCATCGGTATCTGGATCGTTCGGATTGGTGCCGATCAGCGCCTCTTCGTCATTGGTCAGCCCATCGGCGTCGGGATCCTCGCAAAGGTCGCCAATGCCGTTGTTGTCGTTGTCGATCTGATCGGGATTCGGCAGGTCGGGACAGTTGTCCTCGATGATGCCGAAGTCGTCGAACACGCCGTCGCCGTCGGTGTCCTCCGGAGCGATGACGGCATAGGTGGAGAAGTGGGCGAGCGTCGCGGTACACGTGGCCGTGAAGACGCCCGGCGGCGCTTCATCCACACTGCACATCGCCCCGCCGACCGCTTCGTATTGCGGAATCCCGGCGTTGTACTGATAGATCGTCAACTCCGCCTGCTGGGCGGCATTCAGCGCCGTAACGTCCAGTTCGATCGTCAGATCGACCGGGAAGTCGAACACGGCGCCGTCCGGCTCGAGCACCCATTCACCCAGGCCGATGCCGGCGCCGGCGTCGAGCACCAGCGTTCCACCGGGCGTCGGCGACTGCGTCGCCGATACCGACAGCGGGGCCGCCAGATCGTTCACGTCAAACGCGAGCACGAGCGCCCCGTCGGGCGTGGCCACGACGCCGCCGGCCGAGTCGACTTCCGCCGCAACCGAGCCGGTCTGGATGCAGCCGTCCGCCCCGTCCGCCGGGCAGACGTCGCACAGGTCGCCGGCCGCGTCGCCGTCGGCGTTGCCCTGGAGGTTGTTGGCCAGCGCCGGGCAGTTGTCACAGGCGTCGCCATGAAGATCAAAATCGCCGTTCGCCTGGTCGAAGTTGGCAACCGTCGGACAGTTGTCCACGTCGCCGCACAACGTGTCGGCGTCGATGTCGTTGTCCGGATCGAAGTCGCAGGCGTCGCACGCGTCACCCAGGCCGTCGCTGTCGCTGTTCGTCTGGTCGAAGTTGGCCACCAGCGGACAGTTGTCCAGGTTGTCGCACACGCCGTCGAGGTCCGTGTCCACGTCATTGGGGACGGAAGCCAGGGACGAAGCGTAGGCGTAACGAATGAGGTTGTCCGTGGGAACGCCCTGCGACGGGCCGGCGCCGAGGGCGCCGAACATGATCGTCGTCAGAATGACCGTGCCCGATCCGTGCGAATACACGGCGAACGTTACGCCGCTGGCATTCGTGGTGACGGTCGTAGCGCCCGGGGGCAACTCAAAGACACGGCCGCGATCGGTGGTTCCCCACCCGGCGAAGTCCGCCGTCGTCAGAACCGCGCCGCCGGAACCGACGCCCGTCAGATATGCGTGGCAGGCGTTCGGAAAGAACTCCAAGTCGCTCACGCTCCCGCTCGGCGTATAGTTCGGCCCCCCCGGCGCGATGTCCGCGAACCCGCTGGCGACGTTGGTGCCGATG
Source organism: uncultured Phycisphaeraceae bacterium (assembly GCA_964648365.1). Lineage (GTDB taxonomy): Bacteria > Planctomycetota > Phycisphaerae > UBA1845 > UBA1845 > SURF-32. The sequence goes on along the minus strand of CAZYLK010000092.1, from coordinate 12,888 downwards.
TTGACGACGAGCGTGCCGCCGCCGGTGACGTACTGATCGAGCTTACCGGTCCCGCTGATGCAGGCACTCTGCAACGCCCCCTGAGAGCTCAGGTTGATATTGGGATTAATCCAGATCACGTCGAAGTCCGCCAGATCCAGACTTGTTCCCATCGCCGCGATGGACCGGGTGGTCACCGTGTGCCCGAGAGTCGTGGCACGGGAGACGTTGTGGGTCGTGCTCCCGTCCGAACTCATCAGAAATGTCCCTGCATGTGCCAGTGGCACCGCCGCGTGCGCCATCACGCCGAAAGCAATCAGCACGCCCAGTCGAAGTGCGCGCGAACCTGCGGCTCCGCCCTGTCTGGTTACAGTCTTCCCATTCATGTCCATCTCCCACCTGAAAGGAACGTAAGGTGGTCGGATCGCCCTCATCCGGACCGATGGGCATGATTGTACCGCGTCGCGCCGGTCCGATGCAATAGAATTCAGCTACAGCGTTGAACGCATAATTCGGTGAAGCGGTCAGCTCGGGGGGCGGCTCGCGCGGCACGGCGCAGTTTTTGCGCAAGCATGTGCGGTCGGCGCCTCGGACATGATTGCGGCGCGCGCAGCGTCATCGACGCGCGTGGCACCGACGCCTGGGCGTGCCGACACGCCGGTCCTTATGCGGCAACCCCGCGCCCCCGTACCGTTCGACGGCGGCCGAGCGCACGACCGGTCAGTCGCAACCCGCGGTTCTGCAAAGACCGGGACAGGATTCGATGCAGATTTCGTTAGCCTCGGCGATGTTCTTCCACACCGCTTTGGCCACGCCCTTGCGATCCGTGAAGACGACGCGCGGATCGCCGCCGTCGAGCACCAACGTCAGCGCCGTCTGCGGCTCCAGACGCGACTTGACCGTCGCCTTGACCTTTCGGCGCGGCGCTTCGCCCTTGCACTTGGTCTTGATCTTCTTGATGGCGTCGCAATCCAGACCACCGCCCGAGGTCGCGTGATGATAGCCCAGGTCCACGGCGCCCACGTCCGGACGTTCGTCCGTCCGCGTCGTCCGCGCGGCCAGTCCGCGGTTTTCGGCGCTGTCGCTGCCGGCGTCAATGCACGGGCTGTCCTGCGGCTGCCCCGCCTGACGCGACGACAGGTAGTACCCCCCCGTCGGTCCGTCCACGAAGCGCGGCGTATCGTCCAGGTTGCCTTCTCCCTGCCAGCCGCCTTCAACGTTCGTGTAGGTAACGTCTATCGCGCCGCCCGCGAGGAAGATCTGTTCCGGCAGGTTGCCCCACAGGATCGAGTCGCTGATCCGCAGGCTGGTCGTGTTGGCGTAGACGCCGCCCCCTTCAGCCTCGGACACGTTGTCCGCGATCGTCGTGTTGCGCACTTCCACCCGGGCGCCGTTAACCGCGATGAGCCCCCCACCGTACAGCGTGCCGCGGTTGCCCGCGATCAGGCAGTTCTCGAGCACCGCGGCCGCGCCGTTCACCTGAACCCCGCCGCCGTTGCCCGCAAAGCCCATCGCCACGTTGTCCAGGATGCGGCAACCCTCCAGGCGGATGCTGCCGCCCTGAACCGCGCCCACGCCGCCGGCGCCGATGATGTCGGTGCGGTTGCCGCTGATCTGCGTATCCACGACCGTCGGACTGGCGTTCTTGGAATAGATGCCGCCGCCCACGCCCGCCAGGTTGTTGCGAATGATGCAGCGCTCAATCAACGGGGCGGCGCCGTTGCTGCACTGCAAGCCCCCGCCGGAGAGGCCCGCCCAGTTGTTCTCCATGATGCAATCGACGATCGTCGGGCTGGCGCCGTCAATCACCAGGGAACCGCCCTCGACGAAACTGGCGCCCGTCAGCGTGAACCCCTCGACCCGGGCCTCGGCGGTTTCGCGCGTGTTGAACACGAAAGCCGATCCGTTGCGCTCGGGGTCAATGATGCACCCGGCCGGACCGTTCTCGCTGCGGACCGTGATCGCCTTGCCGCGGAAGTTGAGGTTGACGTTTCGCGGGCCCCGCCAGACCCCATCCGCGACCAGCACCACGTCCCCAGGCCGGGCGGCCTCGATCGCCATCTGAATCGCGGGATAGTCGCCGGGCACGCGAAGGGTGGCCGCCTCGACGCCCGATGTCGCCAGTACACAGACCACGCATGTTGCAAACGTCTTCATGTTCCACTCCCCTCGACCCAATCGACCCCAGGGCGTGCAGGCGATTGTATCGAAAGGCAAGGTCGGAACCAAAAAAAGACCTGTCGCCATGTCGCCGCCGGCAGGCACGCAAGCCCACCTGCGTCTCCACCGCGCGGCGGCCGACGTGCGGCACGTCGTGACCACGCAGGCGAGATTGGACGCCCGAGTCTGTCGCCCCAATAATCGGGGCGCGGCGGGTCCGCGGAGGTCATGATGGCACAGGAGAAGCCGAATCGCATGGTTGAGTGGTACCTGGCGGCCAAGGAGTGGGCCCCCACCGTCCCGGAGCGCGCCCGCGAGTGGGCCGAGACGGTGCGGGCGGAACCGAGCCTTCTCTGGCAGACGCCGGTCATCCGCTACAGCACGTATACGCTGAGCATCATCCTGGCCCTGGCCGCGGTGACGTTTCTGCGTGACTGGATCGCCCCGCCGCCGCCCGCCGACGCGCAGCCGGAGTCGCGTGTGGCGGATTTCCACGTCATCTGCTCCGAAGGCGCCTGCGCCTACCACTTCGTCATCAGCCGTAAGAAGAGCTTTGACAGCTTTCCCGTCGAGTGCCCGAAGTGCCGCCAGCGAACCGGCGTCCACGCCCGGCAGTGCTGGTCGACCGAGTGTGCGGGCAGGTGGGTGGCGCCGGTTGACATCGAGGGTTCGTCGCGATGTCCACTCTGCGGCCGCGAGCTGGGGGCCGGGTAGAAGGCGGACCGAAGGCAGGCCGTGTTTTGCTGGAACGCCGTTTTCCGAGTGCGGCACACCTGGCGCGTTCACTACGGCCTCGAAGACGAGACCGTGCCAACCGCCGAACCTGTCATGCCACGCTCTGAGCCTGTCATGCCAACCGCCGAACCTGTCATGCCACCCGCCGAGCCTGTCATGCCACCCGTCGAACCGGTCATGCCACGCGCTGAGCCTGTCGTGCCACGCGCCGAACCGGTCATGCCACGCGCTGAGCCTGTCGTGCCACGCGCCGAACCGCTCATGCGTCCCGTACACCCCGCCCAACCGCGCCGGACCGCCCGACCTGCCTGCGCTTGACGGATCAGGGTCGGACCGCCAGAATACCTCGCCTTCGCCTGTCCTGCGGACGGTCGAAGCGGTAGCGCTGCTAGCTCAATTGGATAGAGCGTCGGTCTACGGAACCGAAGGTTCCAGGTTCGAATCCTGGGCGGCGCGGTGCATTTCGGGCGTCAGGTCTCCTGACGTCGGTTGACGCTCCCCCATCCGACCCGGCCAACCCCCGTCGAGTCCTGCCCAGCGTGGTCCAAGCCACCGTCGCCCAGCCCGGTCGAGCCGGTTCCAGCCCAGTCCGGCCGGTCAGCGGAACTCTTTGAGCGGCACCAGTTTCTGCATCGGCGGTTCCCGCACGACTCGGCCGGACGGATCCTGATAGCGGAGGACGATCTCGATGGATCGGCCTGCCAGATCGTACGGCATCCACGAGAGCGAAACCAGGTAGAAATCGCCGAACCCGGGATTGGGTTTGGCGGATCGGTGAATGTCCTTCAGTGAATAGGTGTACGTGTCCACCAATTCGCGCCGGACGTTCTCCGCGTCACCCATGCGCCGGTAGAGTTCGATGTGGAGCGTCCCCTCCCGATGCACGCCGCGGGACAACTGGTCGGACCAGAGGTACAGGACAAACGATATGCCCTCCGGCTTCGAGTCGCGGTTACGGTCCAGGTTCAGCCAGGGGCTGATCTCGAACATCGTAATCAGCCGCGTGACGGGCGGGCCGGCCAGCACGCCGGTGGTCGCACAGCCGCCCGCGCCGATCGTCGCCGCGACAAGCCCGGCCGCCAGAAGGGCGCGGCCGGCCGCTTTTCTTTGCGTTTCCACCACCTGGCCTCACCCCTTCGTCGCGGCGCCGGCTTTTTCCGGCGGCGCCTCGGCACTCTTCTGCCCGCCCGCGGGGACGGTGGGGCCGTACCTGGCCGTGGAGTGGCCGACGCGCGGTCCGTAGCGCTGGGGCTTGGGGCCGTAAAGGTCGCGGCGCTCATCAGGCTGGACCTCGCGGTTGCGACCCGCGGGATCGCCATTCGGGTTGCGCGGACCCATCAGATCCTGATCGGGCAGGACGCGCAGGCCCTCGAACAGCGGGTTCTGCCGCAGCTTCGGTTCCGTGAGGTGGCGATCGAACTCCTCGGCGGACTTCTCGCGCAGTTCCTCCGGCGTGCGGAGGACGTTGACTGTCATGACCACCATCAGCTCGGTACGACGTTTCACGTTGCCGGTCGAGCGGAAGAGGATGCCGAGCCAGGGAAGGTCGCCCAGGATCGGAATCTTGTTCTCGCCGGTCTCCTCCACCGTGGTGATCAGACCGCCCAGCACCACCGTCTCGCCGTCCTTGACCGTCACGTTCGAGTCGATGCGGCGTTCGCTGATGATCGGCGCCGTCAGCCCTTCGGTGATGGTGATGGACTGCCCGCTGACCTGCGAAATCTCCGGCGCAACCTGCAAACGGACGAACCCGTCCGGCGTGATGTGCGGTGTCACCTCCAGGATGATGCCGACCTCTTCGTAGGTGATGTTGGTCCGCGTGCGGTCGTTGCCCTCGCCGAAGTCGGTGCCTTCCGGGATGGGCACCCGGTCGCCGATGTTCATCGTGCCGGTTTCGTTGTTCTGGACCATCAGCGTCGGCCGCGAGAGGACTTCGAGCCGATTCTCGGTCTGCAGCGCGTGCAGCAGGAAGCTGAAATCCTCACCGGTCATGGTGAACGAAAATCCGCCCAGTCCGGTGCCGGCGGCGCCGATGTCCGTGCCGGCCGTGAAGTCGAACTCCTCCGGCCCCTGAATCGTGCCGTTCGGACCCAGGTAGGCGTTTTCGGTAAAGTGCAGATCCTGTCCGGCGAACTCTATGCCTTACTCGAGCCGGTCATCCTTTGTTAATGATACGGCGACCACCGAGATCTTCACCTGCGGTTCCGGACGGTCGAGTTGCTGGATCAGATTCATGATTTCCGAGTGGCGCCGCGGGCTGGTGCCGACGAGCACGCTGGCGCCGCCCTGCTCCTCGTCCACGCCGCCCAGGCTGACCAGCGACACGTGCCGCTCCGCCCGCCGCGCGGCCGAACGCTCGTCCTCGATGTCGCCATAGGGTTCCTCTTCCTGCGAAATCAGGTCGGAAATGGCATCCGCCAGCTCGTTGGGATCCATGAACTGAACCTGGTACACGTCGATCAGGCGTTCATCCACGTCGCGGGCGTCGAGATAGCGCACGATCTCTTCGACCATGCGCAGGTCCAGTTCCGCCCCGGCGGCCAGGATGGTGTTGGTGCGGCGGTCGGCCGCGAAGCGGAGCGTCTGGCCCACGCCCGCAGGCAGACCCAGGTCTTTGCCCCCGCCCCACTGCAACATGCTCTTGACGTCGCCGTCGTCGCCGTCCTGCTCCTCGAACAGGGCCTGAAGCTGTTCGACCATCGTCTCCGCGTCGCCGTTTTCCAGTTCGAAGATGCGGATCTCGGACGCGATGGGGCGCAGCCGGTCGAAGTCGCGGATCATCTGCTCCAGCATGTCCATGCTCTGCGTCGGCGCCAGCACCAGCAGCGAGTTCGTGCGCGAGTCTGCGGTGAAACGGATGTCCTGCCGCAGGAGCTTGCGCTCCATACGCGTGCCGTCGTCATACTCCTGCATGAACGAGAGGATCATCGCCTCGTTCTCGTCGTCGTCGCCGAAGAGCACCTCCTCCAGCGCCTCGGCGAAGTCCTCGGCCAGGGCCTGTTGCAGGCGGATGACGCGGAACATCATGGATCGCTTCGGATTGGTGCTGTCCAGCTTGTCGATCAGCTCCAGCGCGTTGCGCATCTCGGCCGGGGAAGCCCAGACGATCAGCGAGTTCGACCGCACGTCCGGCTCGATCGCGATGGCGTCGGCGCGGAAGTCCGATTCGCCGCTCTCGAAGAGCGTCTCGAGCTGGTCGGCGAGTTCTTCCGCCCGGGCGTTGGCGAGCGGGACGATCTCCACCTGCCGCGCCAGGTTGGACGGGCGATCGAGCAGCGCCAGCAGACCGACGATGATCTGGTGATCGTCCCTGGAGGCGCTGGCGATCAGGCTGTTGGAGCCTTCGTCCGCCATGACGACGATCGGCGTCTGCTCGCCGTCGCCGCCGCCCTGCTCGCGCTCGTCAAACATGTCCTGGATTTTGCCGGCGAGCTTGACCGCGGAGGCCTCCTTCAGCGGGTAGACTTCGAACTGCGCCGTCGGCGGACCGGCCTCGATATCGAGCCGGGCGATGACGGACTCGACGCGCTGCATGAGTTCCGCCGTGGCGGCCACGATCAGCGCGTTGCTGCGCTCGTCGGGGATGATCGCGGGCTGGTTTTCAAGGCCGCGCTGATCGGTGATGGCCTCGAACAACTCCTCCAGCATGGACGCCATGCCCACCGCGTCGGCCTGTTGAAGCTTGAAGACGCGGACGTCGTCGGCGCCGGCAGGGACGTCGATCTCATCCAGCACTTTCCGGATCAGCGCGATCTGATCGGGCCGGCCGGCGACCACCAGGGCGTTGGTGCGCTTGTCCGACTTGATGCTGACTTCGAACACGATGCTGCCGGGCTCGCCGGGGGGGACGGCGTCGTCGTTGTTGCCGTCCGGATCGGTCGGCAGGTCCGGGCCGTCGTCGAACATGTCCTCGAGCAGTTCCTGCACCTTCTCCGCGTCCGCGTACTTCAGCGGGATGTACTCGACCTCGATGTTGACGCCCATCGGCGTGCCGTCCAGCAGGCGCACCAGTTCACCAAAGCCGCGGATGTTTTTCTCCACGGTGGCGACCATGATGCTGTTGTTGCCCTCATGCGGGATGATGCGGATCGTGCGCGTCAGATCGATCGGCTGCAACTCGCGCAGCGTGCCGTCCGGCAGCGACTCGTTGACGGTGAGCTTGAAGATGTTCGGATCGTCGCTGCCCAACCCCTCCGGCGCGGCCAGCAGTTCCTGGATCACGTCCGCCAGGTCTTGCGCATCGGAATGGATCAGCGGGAACACGACCATGCGCACCTGCCCCCAGTCTTCGGCGGGCTCCACGTCGATGGCGTCGATGAGGGACTGAATCATGACCGGCTCCGTGTTCGGGGCCAGGATCATGATGGTGTTGTTCGAGTCGTTGGGCTGGATGGTGATCTTCTGGTCAGACCCCATCTGGTCGTACATCGTCTCCAGCAGTTCGGCCAGTTCCCGGGCCACGTCGCTGGCCTTCCGGTTCTTGACCTGAAACGTCTTCATCGCCGGCGCCGGGAAGACCGGCGGAATCTCGTCAACCTGTTTGACGATCCGCACGGCCAGGTCCAGTTCCTCCGGGACCGCCGCGACGACCAGCACGTTGTTTGAAACCGCCGTCACGGACGGTTCGAGTTCCCGCGCCCGGTTCGGGTTGACGAAGATGTTCTGCAGGACGCTTTCTACGCTTCGGGCCACCTCATTGGCGTCTTTGTTTTCCAGTTTGAGAATTTCGTACGCCTTGGTCGCGGTCGTCGCATCCAGCACCGACACCAGCGCCTGCACCATCAGCACGTCCTGCTCGGTGCCGCTGACGAAGATCTTGTCGCCGACGACTTCCACCTGAAGTTCCGAGCCGGTGAAGGTGATGCCCGCCTCGCGCAGGGCGTTGAGCAGTTCGTCCGACGACATGTTGGTCGGGTCCAGGCTCACCCGGGGCGCAGGCGGCGGCGCGTCGCCCCCCCCCGGACGCGGCGGCGCATTCTGGCCGCCCTCTCGGGCGGTCGGGCGGGCGCTGCCGGGCGCGCCCGGCGCCGAATCGCCGGACGACGCCGGCTGATCTTCCCGCGGCGGCGCGATCTTGAGCGGTTCCTTCACCACGAAGCCGGGCGGCTCATCCGACGGGGCGGCCTCGACCGGCGCCGGATCGGCGGGCTGCGGCGCGGGATCTTCCTTCTTCTCCTGCGGCGCGTCGCCGCCGGGGGCCTTCGCAGCCTCGGCCACGCCGGGCTGAGCCGGCTCCGCAGCGCCGGGCTTGTCGCCGCCGGCCTCTGTCGCCTCAGCGGGGGCGTCACCATTGTCCTTGCGCTTCTTCGATCCGTCAGCGTCGTCGGACGCAGACTCCTTGGACTTACGCTTCTTGTCCTTGTCCTTCTCGTCGCCCTTTTCCTGCGCCTCGAAGGAATCGCCGTAGGCGGTTAGCGCAATCTCTGCCCGGGACGACGACTCCGCGACCGCAGCCGGCGGCGCCGCCGCAGCGCCTGACTCGCCCGCGGGACTGACCGACGCGTCGGGCAAGGCGTCCGGTCGAACGTCCAGCAGCGCGTCCGGCTGGAACCGATCACTGACGTCGCGCCAGACAAGCGCCGTGGGCGCGATCGGGTCATCCGTCCGCCAGTCGATGCGTTCGCGTTTGGACCGTGATTTCGATCCATCGGCGTCGGAGGCGGCCGTACCCTTTCCGGCCGCGCCGGCAGCGGGCGTCGCGCGATGGTCTGTGATGGAAACGTCACTCCACTCGGGAGCAGGGACCATCGGCGGCGCCGGTGGCGAGGCCTCCGCCTCGGCCGTCGCCGGCCCCCGGGCGACCACGCGGTTGAGCACGCCGGCCGCGGCCGTGACGCCCAGCACGCTTAAGCCGAGCCAGCGCATCTGCCGCAGCCAGAATCGTCGTTTCGTCGCGTTCATCAAATGCAACCTTCCTCAGTTCCGCGTCGTTCGCGGTATGCTGTGCCCTGCCTCCTGCGGGTTCCACCCGCCCCGAACTTCTGCGTTTTTCGCTGTAGCCGGGGCATCCCCGGCGGTCCGGCCGGCGCGGAACGCCGGCGGCTGAAACTAGCGCCGACGGCTCGGCCCGGACTCGTTCGACTCCGCCAGAGCGTCGATCAGCTTCTTGAGTTCGTCCACGTTGATGTTCTTCGGCTGAAGCACGACCGTTGACGGCACGCCGGCCGGACCGCGCCGTATGTACTCGCCCGCGATATTCTCCGCCATGTCGAACAGCATCGGACTGCCGGCCACCAGCAGCGTACTCGTACGCCGATCGGGCGTCACCGTCACCGCCTGCGTGCGCGAGCGGCTCTGACCGCCCGAGCCCTGGTTGCGGGCATACTCATTGACCGCATCCTCAACCGTCTGCGCCAGGGTCTCGACGTTGATGCCCATCGGCACGCCCACGATGCGGTAGCCGCCGTCCTGCGCTGCGGCCTCCGTATCGAGCTTGCGGATGGTGTCCCGGATTTCCGCCAGGTCCGCCCGCGCTGCCTTCACGATGACCGCGTGCATGGCGTCGTTGGCCAGGATGATCGGCGCCGGCGTGTTGCGCCCACGCGGCTGGCTGCGCTGCTGGGAGTACATCTCCTGCAGAATGGGCACAAGCTGTCCCGGATTGGCGTAGGCCAGTTGAATGATCTCGGCCGGGTTGCCCATCTCGCCGGAATCAAGCTGCTCCAGCACGCCTGCGATGCGGTCCAGGTCTTCGTCCTTGCCGGTGACGGCGATCGAATTGGACGAGGTGATCGGGCTGATGCGCACGTCGCCCATCAGGCCCCCGCCGCCGCGGCTGCCGCCCTCGCCGGGCTTGCGCAGATAGTCCTCCAGCACGTCCGCCGCCTCGGTCGCGTCGATCTTTTCCATCGCGAAGATGCGCACCTTGGCGTCCATCGAGATGCTGTCGGTCTGCTGAATGACCTCCATCATCTCGTCATAGTCCGCCTTGTTGGACTTGATGATCAGCGTATTGGTGCCGCGCGGGTTGGTAATCATGGGCGGCATGTCGCCCATGCTGCCGCCGCGGCCGCCGCCGCGCGAGCGCGAGTACATCTCGGTCAATGAGCGGGCCACCTCGGCCGCGCTGGCGAGCTTCAACTCGACCACGCGGATGGACTGCTGATCCACGTCGTCGGAATCAAGCTGGGCCACCAGCGCCTTGATCGCCTCGAAATCCGAGTCGCTGGCGCGAACGACCAGGGCGTTGAGCAGATCGCTGGGCACGATGACCGGCGTCGGCCCCACCGGGCGGCGACCACGCGCTTCTGAGAACAGGCTCTCGACGGCCTGCTGAATCTGCGCGACCTTGACGTGCTCCATCTTAATGATGCGCGGCAGGGTCGCATCCCCGCCGGCGGAGTCGATCTCCTTGATGATCGTCTCCACTTCCGCCATGTACTGCGGATCGATCGACACCATCAGGGCGTTGACGCCCTGCAACGGGCTGATGCGGGCGTTGCCGCGCAGGATGGAACCGCCGCCGCGACCGCCCTGCGAGCCTTGCGGACGCAGGTAGTCCGTCACCGCCCGCTCGGCTTCCTGAGCGGTCGTTTTTTCCAGGGCGAACACCTTGACCACGGTGTCCCCGGCCGGCTCCACGTCCATCTGCTCGATGGTCTGCTGGATGAGCTTGAACTCTTCCTCGTCGGCCCGAATGACGAGCTTCTCGGTCCCCTGCGGGTTGCTGATGATCGTCTCGGGCTGCTGCCCGCCGCCGCGCTGCCGCTGCTGGCGGAAGACGTCCATCAGCGTCCGGGCCAGCGACGCGGCGCTGGTGTTGTGAACCTCCACCACGTGGATGGGCAGATCCTGATCGCCGGCGGCGTCGAGATCCTTGATGAACGCTTCGACGCGCTCCATCTGCTTGGCCGAGGTCGCCACGATGATCGACCGCGAGCCCCACTCCGGATAGCTGACCACGCGATCGCGCGGGTTGGCCTGCATGCCGCGTTGCCAGGTGAAGATCGTGTTGATCGCCTGGTTGACGGCCCACGGATCGGCATAGAGCAGCGGGATCGCCTTGATCAGCCGGTCGCTGGCCTGATCCGGCGTGTCAAGCTGATCGATCAGGCCGCGGATCGTCTCCATCTCCTTGGCGCTGGCGAAGACCAGCAGCGAGTTCGTCGCCGCGTCCGCCTGTACGTCCATGGGCTGCTGCTCGCGCCGCCCGCGCGATTGCGTGTTACGCACGAAGGCGGCCAGGCTGCGACCCAGTTCCGAGGCGTCCGCATGTTCCAGCTTGATGATGTGCGTCGTGCGTTCCTCCGTCGAGGCCACGTCGATCCGCTTGATCAGGCTGGCAATTTCTTCCTGGTTCTCCTTGTTGGCGGCGATGACCACGTTGTCCGGCCAGCCGGCCACCGCGCGGACCTGGTCTTCGATCTTGCCGCGCTGGCTCTGCCGCATGGTGTTCTGAATGAGGTTGGCGACCGTGGCCGGGTCGGCGAACTCCAGCTTATAGACCTCGACGAGCATGGCGTTGGCTTCGCCCGGTTTGTCCAGGTCCGCCACCAGCGTCTTGGCTTCGTCGATGTCGCGCTGCAGGCCGGAGAGGATCAGTACGTTGGTCGAATCGTCGGGCACGACCAGGAAGCGCTCGCTCTGCTGGCGAGACTTGCTCTTGGAGGCCCCGAAGACGCGCTCCACCACCTGCGCCAGTTCGGACGCGCGAGCGTGTTCGAGCGCGTAGATCTCGCGATGCTGCCCGACGGCCGACTCCTTGTCGAGCTCGGTCAGCAGATCCTTGATGCGATTGTGGTTGTCCTCGCTGCACGTCACGACCAGCGACGACGTCGAGCTTTCCACCACGGCCAGCACCACGTCGCGGGCCGCCAGGTATCCGCCGCTGCCGCCGCCGCCCTTCTGCCGCGTCTGACCCTGTCGCACCTTCGACCACTGCGTGATGATCTCGCGCACCGCGTTGGGGTCGGCGAAGCTGAGGGCGTAGATACGCGTGTCGAGCGCGGCGGCCGCGGTGGCTTCTTCGGTATCGAGCAGGGTGATGCGCTGCTTGATGAATTCCATGTTCTCCCGGCTGGCCAGCACGAGCACCTGGTTGGTGTCCACGTCGGGCGTGATGGCCACGGTCGTTTCAAGCTGGCCGATGTTCGACTGGCCCTTCTTCTTCGTTTCCAGCCGGTCGTCCATGATGCTCTGGAGAATCTCCGCCACGACGGCGGCTTTGGCATGGATGAGCTGGATCTCCTCCGACTCCAGCGCGACCGGCTGCATGCCCTCCAGCTTGTCGATGAACTGAGCCTTGATCTCGTCCTGCTGGTTCTGCGCCGCCTTGACGATCAGCAGATTCAGCTCCTTGTTGGCTTCGACCACCGGCTGCGGCGCGTTGCCGCCGCGGTCCTTGTACATGCCGGTGATGTTTCGCGCAACTTCCACGGCGTCGGCACGGCGCAACTGGTACATGGCGACCACGATGGCGCTGTATTCCGCCAGCGGCGTGTCGACCTTCTCGAGCGTCTGATCGACGAAGAGGAAAGTCTCGCTGCCGCCCAGCACGATCAGTGAATTCGTCGCATCGTTGACCTCGACGGCAAACGGCTCCATCCCGCCGCCCTTGAGGCCCTTGCGGGTCATGTAGTCCTTGAGCAGGTTTTCCATGGTCTGGAACACCATGCGGGCGTTGGCGTGCTTGAGCGGGTAAATGCGGAACTCGGCCAGCTCGCGCGGCTTGTCGAGCGTTTCCACCAGCGACCGGACGTCGGCGAACGTCTCTTCATCGGGAGCAATCACGAATAGCTGGCTGGTCGGATCGTACCCGGTCGCCGAAATGCGACCCTTGGCCGTGCGTCCGCGTGGGGCGCTTTTTGAGCCGGTGTACGCAAGCGTCACCGCCTCAGCAACTTCCGACGGCTTGGCAAACTCCAGCGTAATGATCCGTGGCTTGCTGCCGGCGCACGCTTCGCTGTCATAATCCGCGACGAGTTCCTCGATCTCCGTCTTCACCGATCGCGACACGGAGTAGAACAGCCGGTTGCTCGCCTCGTCCGCGATGAAGCGCGGGCCGCCGTCGACCGG
>CAZYLK010000091.1:0-23137 GCA_964648365.1 uncultured Phycisphaeraceae bacterium | reverse complement strand
TCGCGACCTGAGTACGAGGCGTTTCTGACCTGGGGCGGATTCGATCCCGGCAACCCACCGGACCCGTTGTCGCTGCTCGGCGTGACCGAGGGGCTGCGGCAGACGGATTCGATCGAGGTATTCCCGTGCCCGCAGCCGGACGACGCCGGCTTCTATGTGACCAAGTTCTTCCTGCACGGCGTGCGATGGATGTCCGAGGCGGTCCACGAGCGAATCGCGCGACTTCGGTCCGCTGAACCCTTGGGATTGATGCTCGACATCGGCAATTCGCATGATCCGTATGCCGTCGCGGTCCGGACGCTCGATACGATCGGGCGGTTGATCATCGGTTACGTGCCGCGCTACCTGGCGAAAGACGTCTGGGAGTTGTGCGTTCTGAACGGGCCGCATCCGGTCAGGCTCCGTGTCGAACGCGTCAACAGCGACGCTCCCCTCCAGCAGCGAGTTCTATGCCGCATGGACGCGCACTGGCCGGATGGCTTTCACCCGTGTAACCGCGAAGAATTCCAGCCGATCCTGCCGACGGCAGAAGGCGACCCGGCGTGACCGGTCCATCACACCGGCCCGACTCCGATGCGACGGCAGCGTCACGTCTGGAGTCTCGACCAGGCCGCAAACCCGACGACCGCGCGAATCAGACACCCGCCGAACTCCGCGCCCGCTGCCGCACCGGGGATCTTGCCGCGCCGACCGCTGGCCTCTGCCGCGACTTCGCCCAGGCAAACCTCGTCGTCGTCACCGCGGATGTCGCGGATGCGTTTGAGCGGTTCTGCCGCGCCAACCCGAAGCCCTGCCCGGTCTTGGAAGTTCTGCAGAGAGGCTCGTGTACGCCGCAACGGTGCGCGGCCGACGCCGACCTGCGGACCGACCTGCCGCGCTATCGCGTGCTTCGACACGGGCGGTGCGACGATCGTCCGACCGACGTGCGGGGGCTCTGGCAGAGCGATTTCGTTGCGTTCCTTATCGGTTGTTCGTTCACCTTCGAGTGGGCACTTTCAGCATCGGGAGTGCCGGTCAGGCACATCGAAGAGGGCCGCAACGTCCCGATGTTCCGCACGAACAGGCCATGTGTATCGGTCCCGCCGTTCGCCGGGCCGCTGGTCGTGTCGATGCGTCCGATGACGCCGGCCGACGCCGAGCGGGCCGCCCGGATCACCGCCGCGTTCCCGGACGTCCACGGCGAGCCGGTCCACATCGGCGACCCGGCCGCGCTGGGCATCGACGATCTTTCGCGGCCGGACTACGGCGACGCGGTCACCATCCGGCCCGGCGAGATCCCGGTCTTCTGGGCCTGCGGCGTGACGCCGATGGAAGCGATCCTGGCCGCACGGCTGCCGCTGGCGATCACGCATGAGCCGGGGCATATGTTTGTGACGGACATCGGGAATGAGAGGCTGCGGAGGGAATAGCGAATGGCGAATAGCGAATAACGAATGAAGGAAGAAATGGCAAATGGCGAATGGCGAATGGCGAATGAAGAGGGGCAATCAGAACCGCGCGCTTTCTTGCTCGCATTCACTCGGACTGGGATGACAACGGCGATATGGGCGGGCGAATCAGGACATGGTGGGACGCGTTGGAAGGGCGCCCGCAGCTGCTGGCGCCGCCGTTTGAGGCGTGCTTCCGGTGTGGATACAGCCTGGCGGGGCACACGGTTCCGCTACGGTGTCCGGAGTGTGCCACCGAGCACGACGAGGCGACGCGCATCGTCGTTCGCGAGCCGGGCCTGTTTGACCGCGGCGTCTTTCGGTACCTGTCCTGGCTCGGCGTGGCGGTCATCGCGGTGCTCGCCATCGTGCCAGTCCTCTGGGGCCGGAACCCGTCTGGACCTGTCTTCGGAGCGATGAAGTTCGTCGGCATGGCTGTTTTCATCGGCGGCACCGTAATGGAGCTGTTACGCCGTCGATCCGGAACGCCCTGCAACTACACCGCATACGCTCCCGAGGGGTTGGTAATATCCATGGAGCAGGTCGTCCACACACAGAAGTGGGACGAGGTGCGCGTGTATACCGATTGCATCGGGATTGACGCATACGTCAAGCAGACCCTGTACGGCCTGCGCTCAACCCCCGAGCAGCGTGCCCAACTGGCGGCCGCGATCGAAGCGCGGCTCGCGCCGCCGCCACCGCGCGAGCAGCAGGCCGCGGCCGCGACGCCGCCTGCCGGACCGGGATGGCCGGCGATTACAGTGCGATCGTCGTACTGGGGCGGCGGTGAATCGCAGTCGGCCCGGCAAAACGCGGCCGGTGGCGACTGACGGCGTTTGACCTTCTGCAGGAGTGATGGACTTCATGGGGCTCCTGCGTCGTCTGACTCCGCGACCCGTGCCGCGATTCTCCATCGGCGCGCGGGACGCGTGCCCGGACTGCGGCTACTGCGTCGCCGGCAGCCGGCACAGCGAACTCTGCCCGGAGTGCGGGGTGGCCGTCGCGCATGAAATGGTGAGCTATCAGCCGGTGCGGCCGAGACATCCCCGGACCCGACGCGCCCGCGCCAGCAAGGCGTTCGTCGGTGTGCTTGTGGTCGACGTCCTGGTCATCGTCGCTCTGGCGCTGCAATTCGGCCTGCTGTGGCCGCCGACGGTCGGCTGGATGCTCATCGTGCTCGTTCACGTTGCAACGTATGCCCGAATCGGTCGGCATCCGGTCGAAAGCGGTCTGGCGCTGTCCAAACATGGCGTGCAGTGGTTCGGCACATGGAAAAAGCGAGGCCGCGCGTCGATGCTCCCGTGGTCGGCGATACGGCACGCGATCCACGCCGATGGCGAAATCCGAATCGTCGGCGGGGACGGTAATACGAACTCGCGCATCCGAGGCGTCGTCCGGCCGCGGGAGCGCGAGGCTGTGACGTTGATGATCAACCTCGGCGTCGTGCTGACTCAGGCCGGGCAGATGCACCGCTTCTTTGAACGATGCACGGCGGCCATGGAGCACGAATCCGTCGCGTGGTCGAGGGTTGAAGTTCAATAGCGGAGCATTCACGGTCGACGAGCCGGTGCTCCAGGATGAAACCGAATGCGCCTCTGGCGAACGCTGGTGCTGGCAGGTCTGATCCGCGTCTATCCGGAGCTGACGCGCTTCGACACTGACCGGCAACGGCTGGATGCGTTTCAGCGGGCGTGGTTTACGCCACGGCTGCGCGATCGCGGTGGGCCGTCCCTTAAACTAGCCATTGTGGCCGGTATTGTTCTTGTCGTGTGCGTGTGCGCGATGATGGCGGTGCGCTCGGCAGTTGCGTCAAGGGTCAACGATCCGCTCGCGTGGTGGCTGGGGCGGGGGCTTTGGGTTGGGCTGGGTTTCGTTCTCGCCGCAGTCGTGCGGCGGTATGGCACCCGGACAACCGTCCGTCGGGCGTTGCGGGCACAACTGCGGGAAGCCGGTGTGCCTATATGCGTGAACTGCGGATACGACCTGCGCGGATCGTCCGGTGGTACCTGTCCTGAGTGCGGCAGCATCGCGTGATCCACGTTGGGGCGCGGACCGGTCTGAGTTTCACCTGCAAAGGCATGCGCGGAAACAGCGAAGCACGCTCGCGGGCGTTCGAAAGACCCACCACATGCCAGCGTCAATCTTCCGGTGGGTATCTGACGTTGCAACCACGCGCCAGCCACCCCTCGTGGTCGGGCTTCATACCGCGCTCCACGAACGCCTCCCACGACTCGTGAAGGACCGTCCATGGGCAGGGTGGCGGTTCGCGGCGTCCGGTGAAGGTGAGGTGAACCACGGCATAGGACCGGGGCGGACCGTCGATCACAAACAGCAAGTCGTCGGTGTCGCCGCGCCGGGCGATGACACGCGCCGAAGCACCGAACAGGACGTGGCCGCGTCGCACCTCACGACGCAACTCGCGTCCCAGCCCGGCGACATGGTCAGCCGAAACGGGTTCCCAGGGGGCGAGCCAGACGTCCTCAGTCGGGTCGTTCGTTGGCATGTCCGATGCACTGTGCTCGCATTCGTCGAACTCATGCACGCGAGGTTGTATCCGCTTCAACAGGACACAAGCACGGCAGCCCAAAACCGACTCACCCTCCCCGACCCGACGGTTCTGCCGCTTCCTCGGCTTGATCCGCCATCGCTTCCTCCGGCGACACGGCACGAGCCGGCAAGGCCGGGCGCTTGTGGCTCTGCCGCATAATCGGCAGCGCCTGCTCGATCGTACGGACGTGAATGTCCTGCTGCGGGAAGGCGATCTCGATGCCGGCGCGGCGGAACTCCTGGTCGATCGCCTTGAGCAGCGCGTGACGCGTCTTCAGGAACAACTCGACGCCGGGCAGGTACACGCGCAGTTCGAAGTCGAGCGAACTGGCGCCGAACGCGACGAAGCAGACGATGGGGGCGGGATCGCCCATGACGTTTTCGTTCTCGCGAGCAACCTTGTACAGAAGCGACTCGGCCAGGTCGGTGTCCGACCCGTAGGCAATGCCGACCGGGATGACCAGACGGATCGTCCGCTCCGTGAGCGTCCAGTTGATGAACTGGCCGGTGACGAACTCGCGGTTGGGGATGATCAGTTCCTTGCGGTCCCAGTCGGTGATGGTGGTGGCACGAATCTGGATTTTGGTCACGTCGCCGCTGACGCCGCTGACGGTGACGGTATCCCCGACGCGGACCGGCCGCTCGAACAGCAGAATGATGCCTGAAACGAAGTTGGCAAAAATCTCCTGCAACCCGAAGCCCAGGCCGACCGTCATGGCGGCCACGAGCCACTGGACCTTGTTCCACCCGACGCCGAGGTAGCTGAACCCAAGCAGCATCCCCACGACCACGATGGCGTAGCGCGCCAGCGACGTGATGGCGAACCGCCCGCCGCGGTCCAGAGGAAGATGCTCCAATACCGTGATGGCGAGCAGACCGGGGATGTTCTTGGCGAGGATCGTCGTCGCGATGGCGACCACGACTGCCAGCCCGACGTTGGCCAGGGTGATATACCGGACGACCGCGCCGGCGGCGCCTTCCGCGGCCGCGCCGGCCTCGCCCGCTGCCGCGGCAACGTCGTGGTAGGTCCACAGGCGGACCTTCTCCAGCAGCGCCAGCGCCGGCAGCACGTCCGACCACAGCGCCCACAGGCCGATCACGATGAGCGTGGCGGCCAGTGTGCGCAGGAGCGTGCGCGACTGCTCCCCAATGGAAACGACCTCCGGCTTGGCGCCGGTGGGCGTGGTGGGCGGCGGCGGGGCGGCGCCCTCGGTCGCGGTCTGCTCGGCGCGAGCCTCCATCTTTTCTTTGGCGCGCTGAATGGCCATGCGCCGCTGCGCCAGCAGCACCCAGCGCACCAGGCACGCATTCAGGAAGACGACGGCGAGCACGAGCCAGAGGGTCAGGCAGCAGCGCTGCGCCAGCACCACGGCCGTGTAGTGATAGCCCAGGCAGGAGGCCACCGCGAAGGCGATCGGCAGCAGCAGCGCGGCCACGAACCAGACGTGCCGCAGGTTGTAGAACCAGCCGGTGGCTCGGCGCCGCATCACCTGAGCAACGGCGCCGGTACTGGGATGGAGCAGGAAATAGCCCCCCACCGCCGCGGCGAGCATCGCAACGATCAGGGCGCTGCGCCCCAGCGAATCGCGCCACGTCGGGACGGCCGCATAGGCCTCGGTCGTCGTAATGATGAACGACGCAGGAAGGAGGATCATCGACAGCCAGACGATGTGCCGGCGCGCGAGACGGACGCCGTTGCTCTCCCAGCGGAAATGCGACGTTCCCAGGCCGTCGCGACGACACGTCGTCGCCATGAAGCGCACGCCGAACAGCAGCAAACCGGTCGCAATCAGCCCGGCGCCGGCCGCCTTGGCCAGATCGAACAGACCGGTCTCGACCTCGACGGACCAGGCCGCGACCGAGACGCGCCAGCCGACAAACACCATGAACGCGCCCAGCGGCAGCGAAGACAGCGTGCTGAGAAGGATAGCCGTCCACGTGGGCTGATACGCAACGGCGGAAGCCTTGACGGCGTCGCGGCCGATGGCCGCCAGGCGGCCGCGGATCGCACGACCTGCGATCAGCAGCACCAGCAACGGCAGGACGACGACGGTGTAGAGCGCCGGCCAGTTCAGAACATCGGCCATCATCGTGTCGCCCAGTTGCTTCCAGCGCGGATCCGCCTGCCACCAGTCCGCCGGCAGCTTCATGGTGTGAATCATGCCGGCGCTGCGGCTCCAGAGCACGTGGAGTTCGACGAACTCGCTGAACTGGCTGACGGTCTCGAGCAGAAGGTTCTCTGCTTTGTTGAGCGCCGTCAGGTCGTCCTGGTATTGCTCCAGGTCTCGCTTGAGGGAGTCGAGAATCTCACGGCGCGTCTTGAGCAGATCGTCGACGTTGCGCTCGACCACCGCCCGATCCTGGTCGGGCGCCGTCTCCAGCACGCTGGCGACGAGCTGATCGATGATCGGCTGCGGCGCGGCCAGTTCGAGCCGTTTTTCCTCGATCTCGGAAATCCGTCGCCGCGTCGCGGCTAGTTCGCGACGGCAGTTCCTCAGGTCGGCTTCGTGGTGGCGGTACTTGGGCAGCGCGGACCGGTAGTCGCGCAGCTCCAACCCGACCACCTCAGCCAAGCCCTCGACCTCGATGTCCGCCCGCAGTTCCTCCAGCTTCTTGGTCAACTGCTGGTCGGTCTCAGAGACGTCCTTGAGCTTCGCCTGCGCGTCTTTGAGTTTCTGGCCCAGGCTTTTGAGTTCCTGCGCCCGCGCGGTGTTGATGTCGGCCTGCGCCTTCAACGCCGGCAGTGTTTTCCGCTGCTCCCTGACCGTCTCCTCGAACTTGCGCTGATTCTCCTTGGCGCGCTCGCGGTTCAGCCATTCCTGCCACTGCGCGGCCGCGGCCTGCGCCGTGGTGGCGTTGATCTTGGCCAGTTCGCGCCGGGTGGAGAGCAGGTCGCTTCGGGCGGTGTAGAACCGTAACTCTTCGTCATACGCGCGCAGCTCAGCTTCGACCGCCATGCGCTGGGCGACCAGAAACGTGCGGCGGGCGTTGGCCTGTCGCGGCGTAGCCGCGGGAACGGCCTCGGCCATGTCCTTGCGATTCTTCTCCAGCCGCTTGTTGGCCTCCGCGATCAAATCGGGAAGCGCCTTGCGGCGGTCGGTGCGATTGGCCGCCTCGGTCTCCAGATCCTGCAACGTTTTCTGCGCCGCCTTCGACGCGGCGTCGACTTCGTTGAACTTCGCCGTAACCGACTCGAGGGTACTGTCGGGGGGCGGCTCGGCGGCGGGTTGTCCCTCGGTGCTCTGCGGCGCCTGCTTGAGCTTCGCCCGGGCCTCTTCGAGCTTGGCTTTCTCCTCCTCCAGCAGGGCCGGCGCAGCCTCCCGTCCCTTCACGTACTCGGCCGTCTTGGCCTTCCACGTGTTCGCGGCGTTGATCTGGTCGCGTGCCTGCGTAAGGAAGTTGAGTACTTCCGTCTTGACGGTCTCGTTCAGATCGCCCGCGGCGCCGACCTGGTCGATCATCGCCTGGATGGATTCGAGCGTGACCTGTTCCGCCGTGTCGGGCTGCGGCGGGGCCTCAGCGGCGGGCGGCTTGGCGGCGTCCGCCGAGGGCGGCTGACTTCCCTCCGCGGGCGGGGACTGCGTCGAGGTCGGCTGTTGGGCAGGAGGCTGCTCCTGCGCCGGCTGCTGCTGTCCCGAAGGTTGCTGCTGCGCAGGAGGTTGCTGTTGCGCGGGGGGCTGTTCCGGAGGCGTGGGCCTGGCGTCCTGAGCGATCGCCGCCGGCGCGGCGGCAAGCGCCCATCCGAGCGCGATCAGACACGGTCGGAAGAATCGCGTTGTGACAGTCATCATCAGCGGTCGAACCTCACAGTCGTACGGCTTTCCCGCATTATAACGGGACAAGACGCGTTCGTCAGCTTATCATGCCCGGCACGTGGACCGAATGACCCGGTGGAGACCGCCCATCGTGAGCAAGATCTTTCGCAAACGGCACACCGCCGTCGGCGCGCGTCCCGGCACGCTCGTCATCGACGAGAACGCGGAAACGCCGAAACTGGACGTTTTCGAGTATTCCGAGGCCGGCATGGAACGGCGCTCGGTCGCCCGCCCCGCCGACCTGGTCGCGCTGATGAAACCGGACGCGAAGTACTGGGTCAACGTCGCCGGCCTCGGCGACGAAAAGACGCTGCGCGAAGTTGGGGAGGTCTTCGGCATGCACGCCCTCGCGCTGGAGGACATCGTCAACGTCCCCCAGCGGCCGAAGCTGCATCCCTACGAAGATCATCTCCTCATTGTCACGCGCATGATGATGCTCAAGGAGGACATGACCGTCGCCTCCGAACAAGTCAGCGTGCTGATTGGCAAGAACTTCGTCCTGACCGTGCAGGAACATCCCGGCGACGTGTTCGATCCGGTGCGCGAGCGGCTGCGGGTCGGGACCGGCCCGATCCGCAGGATGGGGCCGGACTACCTTGCGTACGCCATGCTCGACGCGGTCATCGATGGGTACTATCCGGTGCTGGAGGCGTTTGGCGATTATCTCGAGGACACAGAGATCGAGATCGTCGATTCGGCCCGTCCCGATCTGCTCCGCCGCATCCACGCCATCAAGCGGGATCTGCTGTCGATGCGGCGGGCGGTCTGGCCGCACCGCGAGGTCTTCAACGCGCTCATTCGCGACGGGAATCCGTTCGTCACCGACGATGTGCGCACCTACCTGCGCGACTGCTACGACCACTGCGTGCAGATCATGGACGCCGTGGAGACCTATCGCGAACTGACCGCCGGCCTGATGGATCTGTACCTGTCCTGCGTGGGCAACCGGCAGAACGAAGTGATGAAGGTGCTGACCATCATGGCCAGCATCTTCATCCCGCTGACGTTCATGGCGGGCATCTACGGCATGAACTTCGAGAACATGCCGGAACTGCACAGCCGCTGGGGTTATCCCGTACTCCTGACGATCATGGCGGCGATGGCGGTCGGCATGTTCGTATTCTTCCGCAAGAAGGGCTGGATCGGCAGCCGCGACGGCTGACGTCTGCGCTCCGGTGTGGCACGGGTTTGCACCAGTTTGCACCCGGCGGACCCCCGGCTGAAGGCGGGGGCTCTGGCGGGCGGGATATCGTACGCTCACCTGGGGCGCTCGCCGAGGCCTCGCCACTGCTTTGACGGCGCCATGATCTCGATCCACTGCGATAATTGCGGCCTGGAAGGCCCGATCACCGCCAGGTACTGCGGGACGTGCGGATGGCGCGTCACCGGTCGCGGCGAAGTCGCGGCTTGCCTCGGATGTGGAACCGATAACCCGGTCGACGCCAAGCGCTGCCGCGCCTGCGGCGGACGGCAGACGACGACGCACACCCGACGGCTCTTCCGGACGCGATTCTCGCGCACCGGCGCCGACTACACGACCGTATTCGACCGGGTCGGCCCTGGCGACACGCGGCGGATGTTCCAGCGCCTGGAAGAGTGGGTCCACCGGTCCGGGCCGTCGCGAGCAGGCAGTCCGTTGACATCGGCATCCGTTGCCGCGGCCGCAGCCCGGCCCCTCGAAAACGGCGTTGCCCGCACCGCCTACAAGTGCGCCTGGGCGTCGCTGCTGACCATCTGCCTCGGACCTGTCGGCTTCGCGCTGGCGCTGACCGCCGTCATCTGCGGCACCATCGGCGTCTCCCGCGCCAACCAGGGCGCCCCCCACCGCGACAAGGCCGTCGTCGGCATCGTCATCGGCAGCGTTGTCGTCGCCCTGCTGATCACGGCCATGATCGCCGCCATGGTGCTCGAGCCGCCGAGATAGCGGGGGGAAATGGCGAATGGCAAATAATGAAAATTCGAAATTTGACCTATCAATATCTTAAGGCGACCACCGGCCGCAACCAAAGAGTAAAGAAAAGGGAGTGAGGGAGGCGGGAGTAAGGGAGTGAGGGGAAGAGGAAGAGTTGACCGCGTGGTCTTTCTTCCCTCACTCCCTCACTCCCTCACTCCCTGCTCCCTTTGTCCCCGTCACGACCGCGGCTCCTTGCGAAACACGCGCGCAGACCGGCAAGCAGTTGCGCCATCAGAGTCTACGGCCACCACTCTTCGTAGTAGTACTCCTCCTCGTAGTAGTAATCGTCGTAACAGCAGTCGTCGACGAAGAAATCGAAACCCCACCAGCCATCGTCGTCGTGGTCGTCGTGATGGTAGCCGCCGCCGCCACCGCCCACGACGATGCTGATGTCCTCCAGCTCGAGTTCGCAGCCGCCGGCGACCGTCACGGTCGCCAGCGTCAGCAACGCCAACACCCACCTTGCACGCCTGATCCTCGCCATTGGATAAAACTCCTCACCGTGCCGGCCGCTTCCGGCGTATCCTCGCCGGGGTGGCGATCACCGCCGGTCATTTTTGTTGACACGGGGAAACTATCGAGGTGAGTGAAGTTTTTTGTAGCGTCCGATCACGCCGCTCGCGCGCGAGGGCGGGCGCGCCCTGCCCGCTCAAAACGCGGGCTGTCGCGTCCTACCGCTGCAGAGCGCCGGTAAGCTCTCGGACCGACTGCATACCGTGCCGCTGGAGGTAATCGGTCAGGCCGAGCAGGATGCCGCGGGGGGCGGCGGGGTCGACGAACAGCGCCGTGCCGACGCACACGGCGGTGGCGCCGGCCAGCATGAACTCCACCGCGTCCCGCCAGTTGCAGATGCCGCCGGAGCCCATGATCGGAATCCCGGCCGGGCCGGCCACCTTGCGATAGACGGCGTGGATCATGGCCAGCGCGACCGGCTTGATCGCAGGGCCGGACAGGCCGCCGGTGACGTTGGCGAGGATGGGCCGGCGCGTCTCCGCGTGGATGGCCATGCCCGTCAGCGTGTTGATCATCGACAGCGCGTCCGCCCCGCCGTCGATGGCGGCGCGGGCCACGGCCGTGATATCCGTCACGTTCGGCGACAGCTTCACCATCAGCTTCGCCCGGGAAATCACCTTGCGGACCTCGCGGACCAGTTCCCGCAGCCGGGCGGGGTCGGTGCCGAACTCCAGCCCCTCGGCGACGTTCGGGCAGGAGACGTTCAGCTCCAGCGCGGCCACGCACGGCTCGGCGTCGAGCCGTTCACAGACCGTCACGTAATCCTCGATCGAATGGCCCGCGACGTTGACGAAGACCTGCGTGGGCGCCTGGCGCAGGAAGGGGATCTTCTCGATCAGGAACCGTTCCAGCCCCACGTTGGCCAAGCCGATGGCGTTGAGCATGCCGCCGCCGGTTTCGACCGTGCGCACAGGCGGATTGCCCTTGCGCGGCAGCCGCGTCACCGCCTTGGTCACAAACCCGCCGAGGTGGCGCAAGTCGAGATAGTCCGCCAGTTCCGGCCCGTAGCCGCAGGTGCCGGAAGCGGTCGTAATGGGATTGACCAGCGGCAACCCGGCGAAGTCGATCGACAGATCGACCGCGGTGGACGCGGCGGGATCGGAAACGGTCATGCGAATCAGCATCCGCCGAGCCTTGGCGGGTGTCAACCGCAATGCTGGGCGGCCGTCGCCGCGGCGTTTGTGTCGGGCGGCGTGGTGCGCTCTTTCTTGCGAGCCGCGTGGGTTGAAGCTCGCGCGGAACCGGCGCTTGGACGCCGTGTTCAAACTGGGCAACACCATACCGGCCAGGTTGTCGCCAGGCGGTCCCCGGGTCTCGCGTTGTCGCCTGGTCTGACGCCAAGCGCTTCCGAGGGCGCTGCGCGATTCCGGCGGATATAGTAGCCGGTGAGCCGGTCGTTGAATCGGACACGGTGGGAGAGGACGATGTCAGGGACGGGAGCGATGAGTCGATTCGTCATCGGGCCGGCAGACGAGTGCCTCGACTGCGGCTACTGCATCAGGGGCAGCAGGCACAGCCGGCAGTGTCCGGAGTGCGGCGCCATCATCGCGCATGAGACCGTGGACTATCGAGTCGGTTACGATCCGCCGCGTCTGCTGCTCGCCATCAGCGCCGGTCTGCTCGCTGTCGTCATAGTTGTCGTCGTCGTCCGCGTACCTGCCATGCGCGGCGCCGTCGCCTTCGGCGTTTGTGGCGCGGCCGCGGGAACCTACTTCGGGCGACGGCGCCGCGGGGGAGGCCTGGCGCTGTCCGTTCACGGAATCCACTGGTGGGGACGCTGGAAAACCCGGCGCCGAGGTGCGTTGACGACGTGGGGTGAGATCCGGCACGCGATTCACAAACCCGGCGAAATCAGGATTGTCGGCCGCGACGGCGTGACACTCACGCGACTGGCGGAGGTCACGTCGCGGCAGGATCGCGAGACGCTCACGCTGATGATCAACCTGGGCGTCGTCCTGTCCGAACGCGGAGAGTTGCACCGGCTGTTTGAGCGATGCCGCGCGGCGCTTCATGCGGCATGATCACGCGTCGCGCGCGTCCAACACGGACACGTATTCCTGCGCGGCACTGACGGCCGGGATCACTCCTTCGCATCCGTGCCAACGTGCAAGTACACCACGCCCCCCAGCGGCGGCAGCGTCAGGTTGAGGGACTCGGGGCGGCCGTGCATGCCGATCGGCTCGGAGTCGACGACGGGCGGCGCGGGATAGTCGCTGCCGCCGAACTCCAGGGCGTCGCTGCTGAGCTTCAACTCGTACCGGCCTGATTCCGGGGCACCCACACGGTAGTTGTCGCGCGGGACCGGCGTCATGTTCAGGACGATGACCATCAGGCGGTCCTCGTCGCGGCGGTAGTAGGAGACGACCGAGTTCTCGTGGTCGCTGCAGTCGATCCAGGCGCAGCCCCACGGGTCCGGATCGCTGTGCCACAGGCAGCGGCTCTTGAGATAGAGCTTTCCCAGCGTCCGCATGAAGTTCTGCAGGCCCACGCGCCGGTCTTCCGACTCCAGGTGCCAGGGCAGGCTGGTGTCGTAGCGCCATTCCTCGTAGGGCGCCAGTTCCGTCCCCATGAACAGGAGCTTCTTGCCCGGCCGCGTGTACTGATACGTCAACAGCAGCCGCAGATTGGCGAACTTCTGCCAGATGTCGCCGGGCATCTTTTCCAGCAGCGGGCCTTTGCCGTGGACGACCTCGTCGTGCGACAGCGGCATGACGAAGCGCTCGGAGTGTTCGTAGATCATCGCGAAGGTGAGCTGGTCGTGATGATACTTGCGATGGACAGGTTCCTTGGTGAAGTAGACGAGCGTGTCGTGCATCCAGCCCATATTCCACTTGAAGGTAAAGCCCAGGCCGCCGACTTCGACAGGTCGGGTGACCCCTCCCCACGCGGTGGATTCCTCCGCGACGGTAAAGCAGCCGGGGCATTCCTCGTGGATGATGTGGTTCATCGCCCGCAGGAACTCGATCGCCTCGATGTTTTCGTTGCCGCCGTACTGGTTGGGCAGCCACTCGCCGTGCTTGCGGCTGTAGTCGAGGTAGAGCATGGACGCGACCGCGTCGAGCCGCAGGCCGTCGATGTGAAACTCCTGCAGCCAGTACAGCGCATGGGCGATCAGGAAGTTGCGTACTTCATGCCGGCCGTAGTTGAAGATCAGCGTGCCCCAGTCCGGATGCTCGCCGCGGCGGGGGTCGTTGTGCTCGTACAGATGGGTGCCGTCGAACATGCGCAGGGCGAAATCGTCCTTGACGAAGTGGGCCGGCACGATGTCGAGGATCACGCCGATGCCGTGGCGATGGCACAGATCGACGAAGTAGCGCAGGTCGTCCGGATCGCCGTAGCGGGCGGTCGGCGCGTAGTAGCCGGTGACCTGGTAGCCCCACGACCCCTCGAACGGGTGCTCGGCGACGGGCATCAGCTCGACGTAATTGAAGCCGAACCGCTTGACGTGCTCGATGAGCCGCGGCGCGATCTCACGATAGGTCAGCGATCGGCAGCCTTCCTCCGGCACGCGCGCCCAGGACCCGAGATGAACCTCGTAGATGCTCATCGGCTGGCGGGTCACGTCGCGGCGCGGACGGTTCGCCATCCATTCACGATCGCCCCATTGATATCGCGAGACGTACACGCGCGACGCGGTCCGTGGCGGCGCTTCGAAGCTCTGCGCGTACGGGTCGGCCTTGATGCGGATGCCTCCGTCGCGCGTCTTGATCTCGTACTTGTAGAGCACGTCTTCATCGAGGCCGGGCACGAACAGCTCGAAGACGCCGCTGCTGCCCAGCACGCGCATGGGCAGAACCCGCCCGTCCCAGTGGTTGAAGTTGCCGACGACGCTGACACGCAGCGCATTGGGCGCCCAGACCGCGAAGGAGACCCCCTCCACGCCGTCGATCACGCGGCGGTGAGCGCCGAGCTTCTCCCAGATGCGGCGGTGGTTGCCTTCGTTAAACAGGTGCAGATCGGTATCGCCCATCGAGGGCAGGTGGCGGTAGGGATCGTCGCGCTCCAGCCGGTGGCCGTCGGCGAAGGTGAACCGCACGCGATAGGCCTCGCCGGCGGCGGCGTTGGGGACGAACGCGACGAAGAGCCCCACAACGTCGGTCCGCTTCAACCGCATCGTGCGACCGGAGGCGTGCGTGACCTCCGCCAGCGTCGCCTCGGGATGGTAGGCGCGGATGATCGCGCCGCGTTCATCGCCGTGGACCGCGGGATGAGCGCCGAGCAGCCTGTGCGGCTCCGACAGCTCGCCGTGGATCAGCCGGCGGACGAGATCCGGATCGCCGCGGAGGCGGTGGTCGTGGTCGGTCTTTTCGTCAATGACGGTCATCAATTGCATATCTGGTGTCGTGTGTCGGAGTTACTGCGACGTTGGAAACACTGGTTTTCAGGCTGCGGACGCCTTCACTCGGACTCGGCCCCTCACGATTGCGGCTCGGTCACGACGCGAGCCGGTCGCCACGTGGGCCGCTCCCTTACGGTCGCGGTTCTGTTACGCGGACCGCGTGAGCGGTTGCGCTAGCTCGACCTGCTCGCCAGCAGCACGAGCGCGTGCGCGTCGATTTCAATGCGCCCCGGCGTCACCATGCGCCGTTCCTTGCGGGCAGTGTTGAGCACTTCCCGCCACGTTCCGTCGGGCGCGACTTCGGGCAGATGATACACGACCGGCGCGATGCCTGCATTCACGATGAGGACGAGGGTCGCGCCGATCAGCGACCGGCCCCGCTCGTCGACCTCGTCCGTGGCCTGGCCGGCGATGAGCATCCCCAAGGAGTGCCTTCCGGAATCGTGCCAGTCGCTCTCGCTCACTTCCTTCCCGTCTTCGCGGAACCAGGTCACGTCCTTGAGGTGAGACGCATCGGAAACCGGCTGCCCGCGGAAGAAGCCGCGGCGCCGCAGGACGGGGTTGGCATGACGGATGCGCAGAACCCGACCCGTGAACTCCAGCAGCGAGGCAGCCCGTTCGTCCAGGCTCCAGTTCACCCATGAGACGTCGTTGTTCTGGCAGTAGGCGTTGTTGTTGCCGCGTTGCGTGCGGCCGAACTCATCGCCCGCCGTGATCATGGGCACACCCTGGGAGAAAAACAGGGTCGCCAGAAAGTTCCGCTTG
Organism: uncultured Phycisphaeraceae bacterium; assembly: GCA_964648365.1. GTDB lineage: Bacteria > Planctomycetota > Phycisphaerae > UBA1845 > UBA1845 > SURF-32. The sequence goes on along the minus strand of CAZYLK010000091.1, from coordinate 7,777 downwards.
ATCCGTTCGCGGAGCGAGATGATCCGTGCGTCGTCCGTCTCGCCTTCCACGCCCCAGTTGCGGCTGAGGTTGTCGGTCGTGCCGTCGGCGTTTCCCTCGCCGTTGGCCTCGTTGTGCTTGTGGTTGTAGCTGACCAGATCGTGCAGCGTGAAGCCGTCGTGGCAGGCGACGTAGTTGATGCTGGCATAGGTGTGATGCCGCCGACCGCCGTAGAGGTCGCTGCTGCCGGACAGCCGCGACGCCAGGTCGGCAATCTGCCCGGCGTCGCCGCGCCAGAACCGTCGCACCGTGTCCCGATACTGCCCGTTCCACTCCGCCCAGCCGTGCGGGAAGTTGCCGACCTGGTAGCCGCCCTCCCCGAGATCCCACGGCTCGGCGATCAGCTTGACCCGGGAGATGACCGGATCCTGCTGGATGATGGAGAAAAAGCGGCCGAGACGGTCCACCTCGTGCAACTCGCGGGCCAGCGCCGGGGCGAGGTCGAAGCGGAATCCGTCCACGTGCATGACCTCGATCCAGTGGCGGAGGCTGTCGGTAATAAGCTGAATGGCGCGCGGATGGACCATGTTGAGGCTGTTGCCGCAACCGGTGTAGTCGGTGTAGTAGCGCCGATCCTGCCCGTTAAGCCGGTAGTAGGCGGCGTTGTCGATGCCGCGGAGATTGACCGTCGGCCCCAGGCGATTGCCTTCGCCCGTGTGGTTGTACACCACGTCCAGAATGACCTCGATGCCGGCGCGGTGAAACCGCTTGACCATCGTCTGGAACTCGGCGACCTGCTGACCCATCACCCCGGTGGCGTAACGCACGTCGGGCGCAAAGAAGCCGATCGAGTTGTAGCCCCAGTAGTTGCACAGTCCGCGGTCGTGCAGGTGCTTCTCGGAGACGAACTGGTGAACCGGCATCAACTCGATCGCCGTCACACCAAGCTGGGTGAGGTGGTCCAGAATCGGATCGAGCGAAAGCCCCAGGTAGGTGCCGCGCAGATCCTCCGGGATATCGGGATGGCGCATCGTCATGCCGGCGACGTGGCATTCGTAAATGACGGTGCGGTTCCAGGGAATCCGCGGCGGGCGGTCGTCTCCCCAGATGAACGACGTGTCGACGACGACGGCCTTGGGCACAAACGGGGCGCTGTCGCGTTCGTCGCGCGAGAGATCGAGGTCGGGATGACCGAGGCGATACCCGAAGACCGCGTCATTCCAGTCCATCGTACCGGCGATGGCCTTGGCGTAGGGGTCGAGGAGGAGCTTGGCCGCGTTGAAACGGTGGCCGTGGCTGGGTTCGTACGGCCCGTGGACGCGGAAGCCGTACAACTGACCCGGTCGGACGTCGGGAAGGTAGGCATGCCAGACGCGGTGCGTCCGCTCCTTGAGCGGAAGCCGAACCTCCTCGACGGCGCCGAACGGCTGGCTGAACAGGCACAGATCGACGCCGGTGGCGTTCTCGGAAAACAGCGCGAAGTTGACGCCCTCGCCGTCCCAGTTGGCCCCGAGAGGGTAGGGTTCGCCCGGCCAGACTCTCACCCGACAGATCTCCCGCCGTCATCGCCATGACGCCGCCGGGATCGGCCGCGCCGAACTCGCGTGGGGCACCGCCGCTCCCACGTTCGGTCGCGCCGCTGGGCGGCGGGACCGTCGGACTAAATATCGGATCGCGCTGCGCGATGCAAAAAGGCCATCAGCCGGATGGCCGGCCGACAATCGCTCCTCTGGCCGGGCGATCATCTAAAGCGCGCGGGCGGCAACGGCCGATCTGTCAGTCAGGGACAATTCGTCAGTGGCCGAGCGGTCGGCGGGCAGAACCGGAGCATGCCCAGCCGCGACGCACGGGGAGCCGTGCGCCGAAGCGTGTGGTCCGTTGTGTCCGATCGAAGCGTCTGGCGATGCCCCCGACGGGCACGCGTACGTCCAGCCACCGATGACGACCCTTTCCGACGACAAACCGCCGCTGGACTGCCACGCGGCGACGTCGGGTCGCCGGCTGCCGCGTGTCGGTCTACAATCCAATCGGCGAAGGGCGACGCCACTACTGGGAGAGAGATGATGAGGCTGGCGATCCTCTCGTGGGAATCGCTCCACTCCATCGCCGTCGGCGGGCTGGCGGCGCACGTTTCAGAACTGGCGGACGCCCTGGTGCGGCGCGGCCACGACGTTCACGTGTTCACCCGGATGGGGCAGGGGCAGCACTACTGCGACTGCGTCAACGGCGTGCACTACCACCGGTGCCCCGTGCCGGCCAACCCGAATTTCGTCGAATACATCGAGACGATGTGCGACGCGATGGTCCAGCGCGTCCGGGAAACCGAGCGGTTCTTCGGCGAGCGGTTCGACGTCATCCACGGTCACGACTGGCTGGTCAGCCGGGCGCTGGTCAAGATCAAGAACGATCTCAACCGGCCTGTCCTGATGACGCTTCACTCGACGGAATACGGCCGCTGCGGCAACGAGTTCCGCAACGGCATCTCGCCTCGCATCCGCCACGCCGAGTGGGAAGGGTCGTACGTCGCCCAGAAGGTGGTGTGCGTGTCGCGAGCGCTGCGGGACGAGGTCGCGTGGCTGTACCAGGTGCCGCAGGACAAGATGGAGGTCATCTACAACGGCGTCGAGGTTAACCGGTTCGACATCGAGGTGGACGCTTCGGCCGTGCGAAAGGGGCTGGAAATCGACTCCGGCGATCCGTTCGTGCTCTTCGCGGGACGGCTGGCCTGGCAGAAAGGGCCGGACATGCTGGTGGACGCCATCCCGCGGGTGCTGCATTCGCACCCGAACACGAAGTTCGTGCTGGCCGGCGACGGGGACATGCGCGAAGGGCTGGAGCGGCAGGTCCGCGGACACGGGATCGCACATGCCACGCGTTTCGCGGGCTACAGGTCCGGGCGCGATCTGGTCAAGCTGTTCAAGTCGTCCGACGCGGTCTGCGTGCCCAGCCGCAACGAGCCGTTCGGCATCGTGATCCTTGAGGCGTGGAGCGCCGGCAAGCCGGTCATCGCCACCCGCAGCGGCGGCCCGGCGGAGTTCGTCAGCCATCGCCATACGGGGCTGACCGTCAAGATCGACACCGACGCGATCCGCGAGGGCCTGGACGAGACGCTGGACGACCTCGACAACGCCCGCCGCATGGGCCGCAACGGAAGGCACGAAGTCGAAACGGCCTTCACGTGGGACATCATCGCGTCGCAGACGCAGGACATTTATCAGAGCATTTGCTGAGGAAGAAGGGAGTAAGGGAGTAAGGGAGTGAGGGAGTGAGGGAGTGAGGGAAGAGAAGACTCGACCTCCGCGCTAACTTCCCCTCCGTGCCTTCGTGCCTTTCTTCCCCCTCCGTGGCTTCTTCCCCTTCTGAAACATGAAGCCCGCCGGACCCTTGCGAATCCGGCGGGCTTATTCTGAACGGCTGCATTCAAGTCAGCCACGTTCGCTGCACTTGAAGCAGCCTAATGCTTACCACCCTTCATTGATCACCTCCTTTACTGATGGGCTACCCCCCGTCCGCTCCCCTGGATGGATACGGGAGAACGTCCGAGCTTTGCCCATTCCACCCGCCGTCGCCGGTGGATGACGCGGGCGACGTACCAGCCGCCCGGGAGCCGCTTTCCGCGTCCGCGAATCGCCGAGCCACTTCTCGACACTCGCGGCCGCCTTCCACGGCCTCCGACAGTATTTTTCGGCTTTCGGGTCGGGAAGTCAAGAACTTTTTTTTTGCCCGGACTGCCGCGCCGCGTGCGCCGCACCCTCGGTCGGTGGCCGCGCGATCCGGCGTCCGCTATGATCGAGGCGCACTCATCAGGCGCCGCCGGTTTCGGGAAGCGTGGCGCCAGTCCTTGATCGCCGGAGACCTGACATGAGTCGCGGATTGCGAGTGACGTGTTGTGCGATTGCGAGCGTTCTGTTGGCGCTGCCGGCCTTGGGCGCGGCCAGTCACAGCTCGCGCCAGACCGCCGCGATGACTGCGGCGCGCGGCGGCGGTCATTTGGCCGCCAAGAAGCGTTGTGCCAAGCTCGGCTCGCGCTATCGCGACGGCGGCGTTGTGAAGGTCATGCTCAAGACACACCGCGTGCGCGATCCGCACGTCGTCACGCTGCTGGATCGGGACGGTCGCCAGATCGACAGCCAGATGGTCGTCCCCACTCAGGGGCGCACGGAACTGATGTTCGAGATTGACTCGTGCGAGGCAGCGCCCCATCGGGTCGTCGTAACGCTCACCGACTGCCCGCCGCCGGAAGGCCGCGTCCGGTACGTCCGGTCCGAGTGCAGCCTGTGAGGATGCGGAACACCCGCGCGCGGGTCGCAGCGGCACACCGCGCGGCACGTCTGCGCGGGGCCAACCAAAGTCCGCGGCTCGGTTGTGACGCAGGGCGGCGGTGGCGCTTCGCGTCGTTCCGCACTCCCTCGGCCTTTACTCCCTCACGCCCTTCCTACACAGGCACGCGCGTGTGAACCGTCCGGAACCGGTTGGCGACGAATGCAGCGTCGCACATCGTCGCATTCCCCGACGGGTTGGCGCCGGAGACGTGGAAGTCGCTGAAGGCGGCCGCCTGGTTGACGAAGATCTGGCCGGTGAGGTTGCACGAGACGGGCACGCCCGCATCGCACAGGGCGTCCTGGGCTTTGGCGAGCACGGCGTCGTCCGTGGAAAAGACCAGGCTGGTGATCGCGCCGTGCTCTTTCGCGCCCTTCGCGGCCAGGGCGATGCTCTGCTCGGTGCTGTCCGTCTGGACAACGTAGGCGATCGGGCCGAAGGCCTCGCGCATGTACAGGTCTTCGCGGTCCGCGCCGACTTTCATGATCAGCGGCGTGCGGATGCGGGCGTCGGGGAAGCGCTCGTGGGCGACCGGTTCGCTCTTGCGCAGGACCTCGCCCCCCCCGGCCGCGACGCGGTCGATTCGTTGCAGCGTGTTCTCGTTCTGCACGGCCCCCAGCACCTCGACGGCCCGCCTGGGATCGCCCACCAGCCAGTTCACGGCGCCGACCACCGCCCTGGCCGCGTCGTCGAACGAGATCATCTCGCCGCCGGCGCGGATGCCGCCCTTGGGGATGAAGATGTTCTGCGGGGCGGTACACATCTGGCCGGAATAGAGGCACAGCGAAAACGCGATGTTGCCGGTGACGGCCTTGAGGTCGGCGACGCTGTCGAGCACGATCGGGTTGACGCCGGCCTTCTCGGTGAACACGACGGCGTGGCGGCAGTTGGCCTCCAGCCAGTCGCCGAACTCATTGCCGCCGGTGTAGTCGATGATGCCGACTTCGGGCCGGGTGACGATCTCCTTCGAGATCGACTCGCCGTCGATGCTGTTCGGCGCGAGCGTAATGACGTTTGGGTCGAAGCCGGATTCTTTGAGCACGGCCCGGGCGGTCTCGGCCATGATGGCCATGGGCAGCACCACGCCGTGATGCGACTTGATGATCACGGCGTTGCCGGTGGCGAGTGACGCGAACAGGCCGGGATAGCCGTTCCACGTCGGGAAAGTCGAGCAGCCGATCAGCACGGCGATGCCGCGCGGCACGATGCGGTAGTTCTTCTTGAGCTTGACCACGTCGGTCTTGCTGACCTGTTTTTCCCACACGACTTCCGCCGGGCAGCGGATCATCTCTTCGTAAGCGTAGGCGACCGCCTCGAGCGCCCGGTCGAGCGCGTGCGGGCCGCCGGCCTGGAAGGCCATCATGAACGATTGCCCCGTGGTGTGCATCAGGGCGTTGGCCATCTCGAACGGGTTCTTGCCCGCGCCGAGGCGGGCGAGGATCTCCAGGCACACGCCGACACGAGCTTCGATGCTGGCGCTTTTCCAGCCCTGCTGAGCCGTCTGCACGGCCGGGAAGAGTTGGTCGAGCGTCGGCTTCGCGTAGGTGACGCCGAGCTTGATGCCGTAGGGCGACGTTTCGGACTTCTGCGTAAACGTCGCGCCGGGCTGGTCCAGCTTGAACGGCTTGTTCAGCCGAGCCTCGAATGCCGCCTGTCCGTCTTCCCTGGCGGTCTCGCCGTAGATCTTGCCACTTGGGACTTCCGGGTACGGCGTCCAGTAGGTGCGGCTGTGGATGGCGGCGATGGCGCCGCGGAGGGTCTTGTCGTGCTTGGTAAACAGGGCGTCGGTCATTACTTTATTCTCCGGCGTATGATTCTTGCGCGTCGATGAATCGTTCTTTCTTATGTGGCACCGGTTTGCAACCGGTCTCTGCTCTTCTGTGGCACCGGTTTGTAACCGGTGTCTGCTCTTCTGTGGCACCGGTTTTCAACCGGTGAATCTTGGCAGCCAGGTTACCCCGGCTTGAAAGACGCAGATCCGCCCGTGGCGGGCCGGGACTATGAATCGCACCGGCTTTCCGTCGGCATCTCCCGCAGTTTGGCGTCAAACCGGTTGACTCAAACACCTTGGAGCAGGTTCACCGCCGGCGAGTCTTAACCCAACACTCCCGGCATGAATGCCGGGGCTCTGAGGTGACGCGTCCGACATTCTGCTCTTCCCTCACTCCCTTATTCCCTGACTCCCTCACTCCCCTCCGCCCTCAGTACTGCACCGTCTCCAGCGCCGCCTTCAGCACGGCGTCCGCATCCGGCATGAAAAACCGCTCCACCTGAAAGTAGGGGAAGTGGATGTCGTAGCCGGTGACGCGGCGGACGGGGGCTTCCAGATAGCCGAACGCCGACTCATTGAGCCGGGCGATCACCTCGGCCGCGATGCCGCAATTCCGCGGGCCTTCATGCACGACCACGCATCGGCCCGTGCGCGAGACGGACTCGGTCAGCGTCTCGGTATCCATCGGGCGGATCGACACCAGGTCGATCACTTCGGCACTCACACCATGCTCGTCCTGCAAATCCTGAGCGGCCTCCAGCACCGGGCGCATCATCGCGCCGTACGCGACCAGCGTGATGTCCTTGCCGTCGCGGGCGATGCGAGCCTTGCCGATTTCGTATTCTTCGGGCTCGTCGGGGACCACTTCGCGAAACGCACGATAGACCGCTTTCGGTTCGTAGAAAACGACCGGGTCGGGATCGTTGATCGATGCGACCAGCAGCGACCTGGCCACACGCGGCGTCGATGGGATCACCACCTTCAGCCCCGGCGTGTGCGCCCAGTAGGCTTCGCGCGATTCGCTGTGATGCTCGACCGCCCGGATGCCCCCCCCGTACGGCGCCCGCATCACCATCCCCACCCCGAAGCGCCCGCGGGATCGGTTGTTCAGCCGGGCCATGTTCTGCTCGATCTGGTGGAACGCCTGGTAGGTGAAGCCGGAGAACTGGATCTCGGCGACCACCTTCAACCCGACCGCGCACATGCCGATGGCCGTGCCGATGATGCCGGCTTCCGCCAGCGGCGTGTCGATGACGCGCTCGCGCCCGAACCTGTCCATCAGGCCCTGCGTCACGCGAAACACGCCGCCATTGACGCCGATGTCCTCGCCCATGACGAGCACGTCGGGATCGGCCTCCATCGTCTGATGAAGGGAGAGGTTGAGGGCGGCGACCATGTTGAGTTGCGGCATGAGTCAGGTACCGGGAAACTGCACGGGCAGCAGTGATTCCTTAGAATAGCGAATTGCGAATAGCGAATAACGAATGCAGAGAAAACGCCTGTCGCGCTGCGCTGCCGGATCATGCGCTGTCGGCACGCTCAGCAACAGCCGTGACGCCGTTCAAACTCCCTCCTGATGTCGATGCCATACAGCTACACCGGTTGAAAACCGGTGTCACACCAGACTCACCGGTTGAAAACCGGTGCCACACCAGACTCACCGGTTGAAAACCGGTGCCACATCAGACTCACCGGTTGAAAACCGGT
>CAZYLK010000090.1:0-23191 GCA_964648365.1 uncultured Phycisphaeraceae bacterium | reverse complement strand
GAATTTCCGGAGCAATCTCCGGATGGTCTTGCAGCAGCGTGCCGAGCTCGTTCATCGACCGCCGATAGTCTGCGTCCAGAGCCGTGATCTCATTCTGACGGTCCTTTACGAGGTCCTTCTGCAACTTGTCGCGCGCCTTGGTAGCGTGCTTCGCCAAGTCCTGAAGCGGCTTGATTCCTGTCAATTGGGCGATTGCCTGCCCGAGATCGGATGGCTTTCCAAGCTCAATGTATGGAATGAGGCCGGGCATTCTGGTGCCAACGTCAACGGCAACAGGCGTCAACCCCAGCGGCGACAGATCCGGATCGACCACTTTGATCTTGCCACGCGGCGATCGTTCCACTGAGCGTTTGATCGGTCCAACCTCGTTGCCCGTAGCGTCCACAAACAGCAGTTCGACCCACGTATCTAGCGGTACCGCTGCGCCGCACAGGGCCTTCAGGACGTCGGCTGGCGGTAAGGGTGTAATCGCTGTGATGTCGTTCGCGGTGTCGTGATCATACGCCAATCCAGAATCATCATCGACGTCGACGCGGAGCGCCTCCCCGATCTGTTCCGGCTGGCGCTGAGAGCGGTAAATGTGACCGGTGAGGCACCAAGCGATCGCGCTTAGCAAAGAGGACTTGCCGGCACCGTTCATGCCCTCGATCAGCGTCAGCGGTCTCTCAAACTCGAATTCGAAAACGCCTGGGGGTTGATCAAGCGACCCGTAACGGTGGATTCCGGCGAAGCGATGAGCCCGCATGGACTTCAGATGTAGGATACGTCGCTGCTGTCCGGCCACGGGAATGCTTACTACGGGCATCACGGGCGGGTGCTTCGCAAGCTGGTCGGCGAGTGCCTCAACGTCCGTCTTCATTACGTTCTTCGCCCACTTGTCGCGATTCCGGCGGTACCAATCAAAAAGGGACCGTGTGGCCTGAGAGGCTAAACGAAACTCTTCGGCCCCGTCGTAAGCTCATTGCACAGTGTTTCGAGCGTGTGAACATGAAGTGGTGAAGGCGCGTCGTTGGCGTTCATGCTCGCTCCTCGCGGCCGCTGCCTGAGGCTCGCTCATTTGCAGTTCGCACATCATACCCCCCCGGTGGTCTGGCCGCACCAGGCTGAGGTCTCGCGTCGCGGGCCAGTGCATGCCCGACGGGCGGCCGTGAAGCCTGAGTAGGATTCCGCCGAGTCAGACCCCGTGGTTATGGAGTTCCGTACAAGTCCAACGCGAGCCCGAGCAGCGTGCGGCGAACCTCCCTCTCCTACCGTTCTTCGTCGCGAGGTCGCATCGATCTTGGCCAGGGGCGTTGTCCGGTGGCACTGCACGGCCAAAATGACAGACCATATCGATGCATCAGAATCCCCGCCTCGCCGCGAGATCAGCTTTGAGCTTCCCGGCGAAACGAGGCTGAGTGTGGTCAACTGTAACCGCGGGTTAGGACCGCCGAGGCAGCCCTCACCCCTCCCGTTCCGCCCGTTCCATCACCTCCGTGCGTTTCATCTGCCGCAACATCCGCGTCGGCGCCATGCCCGGTTCGTAGCGGCAGACGGAGCGGAACCGGCACCAGGTACACGGCGACGCGCCGCCGGCGCGATAGGGGTGGACGGCGATTTCGCCGTCGACCATGCGGTCGGCGAGTTCCGTCATGACGCGCTCGGTTCGCCGCAGCAGAGCCTCGAACGCGGCCGGCGTGGCGGAGTCGGTGTTGTCGACCCAGCCGAGCGTGCCGTCTTTTTTCAGCCCGAACTGATAGTATTGCGAACGGGCGCCGGCGGGCACGTGCTCGTCGAAGACGTCAAGATGGCCGGCGTGGATGAGGCCGCGCGGTTTGTCCAGGCCGTGGGGGATTGCGAACTCCGCCGCTTCGTCGGGGTGATCCACCGATTGATAGTGCGGCGACAAGCCCACCAGCAGCGCGCCGACGGGGCGGATCGGCCGGCCCGCGGGCGTCGTGCCGACGCGTTCCAGCGCCAGTAGATACCCCAGCAGTTGCAGCGAAACGCCCTGAAAAGCCGGCGACAGGTCGAGCCGTTTGTTGCGACCCTCCTTGTAGTCGATGACGACGCCCAGCGACTCGTCGGCCAGTTCCGCCAGGTCGACGCGATCCATGTAGCCGCGCAGCAGCATCCGCCGCCCCTTCGGTGTCGTCAGTTCGACCGCGGGCAGCGAATCGTCGTCATCGAAGCCGAAGCTCTGCTCGGTTCTAAACGGTTTCATCCGCCCCCCCCGGGCGATGACGCTCTGCGCCTGCATCGCGTTGCCGATGCGGCGCGACGCGCGGCGGATCAGGTAGGCGTCGCGGGCGTGGGAGGCCTCCATCTCCACCCGCAGCCGGCCGCACACGCGCTGCCAGCTTGCCTCCACGCCGGTTTCGATCTCGTCTTCGGACAGATCGCCCAGCGACCGGCCGGCATCGGCGACCGTTCGCACGAAGTCCTCCAGAATCGCATGATGAATCCGGCCCGCGTCCACCGCTTCGAGCTGCGCCTCGCGCCGCGGCCGCAGGTCCAGCACGTAGCGCGAGAACTGCTTGAACGGGCACGACGCGAACAGCTCCAGCCGCGAGACGCTCAGCGCGAGCGGCTGGGTGTAAACGCGGCCGGCGAGCGTCTCGTCGAGCACGGCGCTGCGGACATCGCCCAGCCCCGCCATCGCCTGCCGGGAATGGTCCGACGGCGGCCGCGACCGCAGCGCGTGGTAGAGCGCGTTCCACTGGCCGCGGCGTTCGGCCTGATCGAGTTCGATCGCCGGGCGATTGCGAAACTCCAGCGCCAGCCGGGCCGACAGGTCGCGTTCGGTTTGAATGTCCCAGCTTTCCCGATGGGCAGCCGGGTGGCCGACGGTGCGGTGGAGCACGCCGGGCAGCGCTTCGCAGATCGCGTCCAGGTAGGGCGAGGGTCGCATCTCGCGGCCGCTCTCATCCTGCGTGGCGTAGGTAATGAGCAGTTTCTGCGTCGGCCGGGTCACGGCGATGTAGGCCAGCAGGCGCTCTTCGAACACGCGGCGCCGGCGGGGGGGGCGAACCAGCAGGCCGCCTTCGATCAGGGCGGTCCGGTCGTCGTCGTGGAGGATGGCGCCTTCGCGGATGCGCTCGGGAAAACGCCCGTCGTTGAAACCGAGCACCACCGCCGCCTTGATCGTCGGATGACGGCTGCGGTCGATCGATCCGACCAGCACCTGATCCAGCATCGGCGGCGCGAGGCCCAAAGTCAGCCGCGACAGACCCGCGTCGAGCATGTCGGCCAGTTCCTGAGCGGTAATGCTCGCATCGTCAAACGTCGTTTCGACGTCCTCCAGGAAGCGGGCCACGTCGCGCGTGATCTGCCGATGCTGCTCCGCGTCGTCGAGCCGGCCTTCGGCTTCGGCACGCTGCGCCCAGGCTTCGAGCGATTCATCCACACGCGCGCGAGACATCAGTCCGCGGATGGCATCAGCCCATCGCGGACCGGTGCAGCCCGGCTCGCCGGCGTCCGCGCCGCCGCGCTGCGCCCGTGCAAACTCGATCCACGGATCAAACACAGACCGAAACGCCGCCCGCGCCTGCTCGATGGCGTCGATGCGTCGCGCCTGGAAACGGCTCGGCGCATCTTCCGGCTCGAACAGCGCATCGCCCCCGACGAAGCTCCACTCCGCCGCGTGCCACGCCCGCGCCCCCGCGATGCCGTGTTCGATGAGCACGTTCTCCAGGTCATCCGCCTGCCACGTTTCGAGACCGGTCAGGCCCGTCTTGAGCAGCGCCCGCACCACGTCCAGCGCATAGGGCGAGACCGCCAGAGCCGTGACGCCGTTGAGCCACGCGACCAGCGGATGATGCGCGACCGGCCGGCGGCGATCGAGGAAGAACGGGATGTCACGGGCGTTGAGCGCCGCGGAGATCAGGTCGTGGTAGGGCTGCAAGTCGCGGACGATCAGCGCCACGTCGCGATAGCGATAGCCCTGCGACTGTACCCAGGACGTCAGCCGGCTGACGGCGTAGTCCACTTCGACGCGGCGCGATCCGCACGCGGCCAGTTCGACGTCCGCGGGCGACTCGGGGGGGGGAGATGCGTCGTCGATCGAAAACAGGCGTTGTTCGAGCGCGACCAGGGCGGGCGAACGGCGGGCCGTCGCCTCCGGCGGCGCCGTCAGGCACAGCGGCGGTTCGACGCTGCAGCCGGTCTGGCGCAGGCGGCGATCGAGGCGGCGATAGGTATGGATCGTCTGGTCGAACATCTCTCGCCACGTGTCGGACGCGGCGCCGCCCGATCCCTCTTCCAGCAGCGCCGGGTCAAGCAACAGCGAGATGCGCACCTCCGCGCACAGCGGCGCCAGCGCGGCCAGGGTCGCCTCTTCCTGCCCGCTCAGCGATGCAAAGCCGTCCACCCAGAGCTGTGCCCCGTGCAGCCAGGCGCACTGCGGCAGCGCCACCCGGGCGAGTTCGAGGACTTGCGATGGATCGACGCGGCTTTCGGCCAGATATGCGATGTAGCCGCCGTAGATCAGCGACAGGTCGTGGAGCTTGGCGGCTCTGGCCTCCTGCGTCGTCGCCGCGGCCGCGGCCGTCAGTTCCGCGGGCGTCACCGCCTCGTCGATCAGCTCCGCCACCATGTCGCCGAGTTGCCGCACGAAGCCAGGCGCGCGATCAAGGCGGCGGTAGTAGCGCAGATCAGGCTGGAACCGCGACATCAGCCGGCGCAGCACCATCACCCGCGCCGACTCGGAGAGCGGCTCGCGCAGCGCGATGCCGGCGTCGGCCATGACGCGATGCGCCAGCCTGCGGAACGAGAGCACCTCCGCCCGATGAGCCGCGCCGACGCCGCCGCCGAGAATCGCTCGCTCCATCTGCAAGCTGGCTTGCTCGGGAACCAGCAGAACCAGCTTCGGCTCGTTGACCGCATCCTGGCGCAGCCGCGCCTGCACGGCCGTGACACACGCATGTGTCTTGCCCGACCCCGCCCGACCCAGGATGAACTGTAACGACATCGCGACTCTCTACCCGGCCAAGTCGTCATTCGTTCCGCCTCAGCGGACTTTCAGCATCCGACGGTTGACGTTCGACGTTCCTCTTCCATTCGTTATTCGCTATTCGCCATTCGCCATTTCCTCCGTCACTCTTCGTCCAGCTCATCCTCCCGCAGCCGTCGCACCGCCGCCAGGTAGCCGCGGTAGTTGCGCAGCGCCTTGTAGAACGTCGTGCCCCACCGTTCGGCGGCGATCATCATCACGATGGTTAAGATCAGCGCCCAGACGCTTTGCCAGGCCACCGTGTACGAGAGCAGCATCACGGCCGCGAAACCGCACACCAGCGTCATCAGCCCCTGCCCGATCGGCGGCGAGGTCTGCCGCGCGATGAACACGCCGTCCATGACCATCGGCGCCGCGTTATACCGCCGCCCGCACTCGGGACACACGCCGTCATAGGTCAGCCCGCGGAGGTTGTAATAGCAGTGCCCGCACAACGTCGTCGCGGAGATCGTCTCTCCCGCGTACGCCTGCGCCATGATCCACTTGACTTCATCTCCGCCCAGCATGGCGGATTTATACCCGGAGCCGAAAACGGTGTCAGGATGATTTTTCCGGAAAGCGTGCTCCGGCTCGCATCGTCCACCGCAAGGAACGACCTTACCGGCTCGAGACTGGCGTCCGAAAAATCATCCTGACACCTTTTTCGGCAGCGTAAAGAGCACCATCTCGCGATCGTTGCGAAGGAACGTCAGCCGTTCGCGGTATCCGGGCAGGGTCGTCGGGTTGTGCGGCAGTTCTTCAAACTCGCTGCGGCGGGCCAGGAAGTAGAGCACGCCCGCCGACGCATCGGCCGGGCCGGCGGGACTCAGAAGCGTCCCGCCGGATTCCGAAGCTGTGTCGCGCGCGACAACGTCGGCCTGCTGCGCCTGCGCCGTCGCGACGTCCGGCACGTAGAGGAAGCGCCGCGTGCTGTAGAACGCCACGTCGGGCGCGTCGTCGTTCTTGAGCACGTGAATCGTCGCATCCTCCGGCACGGCCGCGTCGATGGCGGCGGCGTTCGCGCGCATGGCGTCGGAGTCGAGCCGGCCGGGCCACCATGCGTTCATGATGACCGGCTTCGACGCCAGCGCCACGCATAGCAGGCAGGTCCAGCGGGCGAAGTCTGCTTGCCGCTGCGGCGAAGCGACGCGCCGCAGCATCCACCCCGCGGCCGCCAGCCCGCCCGCCAGCACGAACCAGGGAACGGGCGGGCCGAAGCCCGCCGCGCCGAGCAGCGCCGCGACCCCGGGAACGACCGCGCCGCCGCCGACCGCCATCAGCGCCACCCCGATCCGCCGCCAGGCCGTTTCATACGCGAGCGTGCCGCCCCCCCCCGCGGCCGACCGGTCCGCCGTAAACCGCCGTTCAACCGCCCACGCCGCCAGCAAGGCGATGGGCGCGAAGATCGGCAGCGTATAACGCGGCGCTTTCGCCGGAGCGATCATCAGAAAGAGGAGGTTGGGCACGATCAGCATCAGCAGGAACCAGACCACGCGATCGGCCGAGGCCGCCGTTGCCCAGCGGTGCAGCTCGACCCAGATTCTCCGCGCGACCGCTGCGATGCCGGACGAACGCGCCGCGGTCGAAGGCTCGACGGCTGCACCCGCCACGCTCGAAGCTGGGGTCGGCCCATCCGCGTGAGCGGACCTTGCCCCGCCGGCGCCGGAGGCCACCGCGCCGTCCGCCGCACGCCGGCCGATGATGCTGGTCAGGATGAAGACGGACGCCGGGATGGTCACCACTACGGTGATCGCCGGGAAGAGGAACATGCTGACGATGTCGCCGCCGCTGTGCGGCACCAGCCGTTCAATCACTTCAATCAGCGCGGTCCGGCCCACGTCGCCGCCGCTGGTGAACCCGGCCAGCGTACGCGACCACCACACCAGCACGCCGAGACAGCCGCACAGCCCCAGCCATTGTCCGGGTGCGCGCAACCAATGCCGATCCCGGCCGATCCAGGCATGGGCGATCAGCGCCAGCCACATGAAGATCAGCACGTGCGGCCCCTTCCACAGGCTTCCCAGCAACGCGAACGCATAAGCGAGCAGCCAGATGCCGAGATTGGCCGCCCCGCGCGGCCGCGCGGACGCTAGCGCCATGGCCGCGAACGCCAGCCCGCAGAACAGCGAAAACGGCATGTCGAGTTCCGCCCGCACGCCATAATCGAGAACGGTGACGTTGGTCAGCAGCAAGACGGCGGCGGCGTACCCGGCGGCGGGGCCGATCCATCGGCGCCCGGCCACGTAGACCAGCAAAACGAGCAGCGTCGCGCTGACGGCGGAGGGCAGCCGCGCCGTCCACTCGTCCAGACCGCCCGACTGCCGCGCCAGCCACGTCGTCGTCCAGGCGTAAAGGGGCGGCTTGCGGAGATACGGGACGTGATGCACGGTGGGCAGCGTGAAGCCCGGCCGTTCGAGCATCTCCTTGACGACGATCGCGCGAAGGCCCTCGGTCTCAATGAACTCGAAGCGGCCCAGCCCGACGAAGAACAGGATGGCACAGGCCGTACCCAGCAGGATCAGCTCGGCTGCGACGCCTCCGCGTCGCGCTGCGGCTGGCAACTCATCAGGCACAAGGCTCAAACGCGCACTCCAGACGGATGCGGGGCAAGGCGCGAAGTCGGCCTGCCAGGGTCCGGCGTGAATATCCAACGACGGCGATCTTGGCAACGCCGGCCCGCCCCAACGCCGCTGGCGCCGCGCCGACGGGCTCGCACGAGCGTCCGGCTCGATGGCGCAGCGGTCCGCCGTCAGGCGACGTGCGGATAATACCCGCGCAGAGATTGCCGTGAGGTCCGGAATGCGGCAGCGGACGGCATGAAATCAGGTGTCCCCCCCAGGACTGCGCATCTTCTGACGCCGGCCACAACATCTGACAGACTTTGCGTTGCCCCGGGCGGATATAGTCATGTAGCATAAAGGGTTACGAGTGGGGTAGGAGCATGAGCGTCTGATCGCATCGACGCGCCTCGCGAGCGTGCGTCGGCGGAGCCTTGTTGATGGTGAATCGTATTGCGATGTTGAGATTGAGCGCGATGGCGATCGGCGCAGCCGCGTCGCCGGTGCTCAGTCAGGCGGTTCGGATCGCGCCGGAGCTGAAACCGGGATCGACGTGTTATATCGAACTGCGCGAGTGCTGCGTGCGCACGGTCGAGGACAACGACGCCAAGCGCAAGAGCGAATCGCAGACGAACATCGAACAGGTCATCGTCGTGATGCAGAAGGTGGAAGCGCTCCCGGACGACGGGCGGCGCGTTCATCTGACCTTCGACCGGCTCTCCCTGACGATCGACCGCAAGGACGAACTGCTCTGGTATGACTCGGACGCCGGCGCACCGGGGACCGGCATGTTGGAGGAAGTGCTCCGGCCCATGCTCGGCATGCCGATGGTGATGGACGTGGACGCCGAGTGCCGGCCCGTGTCGTTCCGCGGCATGAACGAGATCTTCGACCGGGTGGCGCGAGAGGCGCCGGACAATCCGTTCCTGAAACACCTCCGCCAGTCGCTGACCAACGAGTCCAGCCGGGCGCTCTGGGGCGACGCCCGCCTGGCGCTGTTCCCGGACCGCGAAGTTGTCGTCGGGGATACGTGGAAATCCTCCTTCCTGCAGCCCTTCCCGTCGATGGGCATGGCGCGGTACGAGTTCAACTGCAAGCTGGAGGGGTTTGAAGGCGTCGATGAGCGACGCGTCGCACTGGTGGCCTACAGCGCCCGCATCCGTCCGGACGAACCCGACGCCGGCGCACACGAGCCGCCCCGTCCGCCCCCGCCGCCGCCGCCGCCACACGAGCAGACGATCCGCGGCCTGCGCGGCGAACTGGAAGGCCGCGGGCGGTTTGATCTGGCCCGCCAGGTCTTCGTCACCGACGGCGGGCAGATGACCATGAAGATGAACATTCTCCTGCCCGGCGGGCAGGAACACGCGATTCAGCGATTTGACGTTCAGCAGTCCTGCGAGGTCTCGACCCGCGTGCTGACGGAGGAGGAGCGGGAGGCTCAGCGCAAAGAGAACCGCGAGCGCGGCGAGATCCAGCTCGAAATCATGCGTGATCGCCTCGCGAAGCAGCGACCGCGGCCGTAGCGGGCCATCGTCATCGGGGGCGTCGTCTCAGAGCGCCAGCGGAGGGGCAGCGATATGACCGGCGTGGCAGGTCCAACCGGCTTCTGCCCGCGCTGCGGCTATCCCATTTCACCCGGCCGCTGTTCCGAGTGCGGATCGCTCGTTTCCGCCGATCGAATCCTCGCTGACCACGGCCAATACGCACGGCGGCACATCTTTCGCCGCGCTCGACCGGCGATTCTCGTCGCGCTGATTGCGATCTGCTTCTTCACCCTGAAAAATCGCGTGGATTGGATCACCTGGGTTCCGTCGGGCCTGTTGCTTCACTGCCAGGGCCTTCAACGGGACGCCGCTACGCTCGAGTTGCTGCGACGATTGGAGGCAGGCGATCTGACCGCCGCGCAGGCCGCCAGACTGCGCGACCAGGGCCTGGAAGTAACGATCAACCTGCCGCGCCGGTTGCCCTATCCGCAGCGCGTACTGGTCAGACTCTCCGTCTCGGCCGTGCCCCAGCTTCCCGCGGACGTGCTGGGCCTTCCGCCGGGACCGAGGCGGATGGACCTGCTGGGGACGCTCGTCGTCAAACGCATCGACGACGGGCGGATCGTCTGGCAGACAGCGCTGACCGAACCCGGTCGCGACGTGTTCACCCCGGGTTTACCCGCCGGAACATACTCCGTTGAGGTCGAGGCCGACGCGGTGCTGTCGCATCGTTACGACGTGCAGCGGCAGTTCACCTGGGCCGTCAGCGAGCGGGCGATGCTGGTCGTCGACGCCGTGCCCGTTCAGCCCCCGGCCGAGGCGCTGGAGTGGAAAGCGCCCGGCGCAGCCGATGGCGCCGTTGCCGTTTCTGCCTACCACTGCTGGTACGACTGCGTCGATGGCCGCGTCGTGCTCGACATTCGCGTTGGCAACGTCCGATTGCCTGTGGCCGGCAGCGTCTGGGTGCGCGACGATTCTGCCGGCGATTACGTAAGACTCGACGAACCCTTCGTCCCTTTATTGACGGGACGCCGATATTTGGTCGAGCTTCCGTCCTGGGCCGTCGCGCCGGACGCCGAGACCCTCGACGTTCGCATCGAGCCGGACGCGGAACTGGCGTACGCGATGGGACTGCGGCGGCACGTGCGACAGGTGATCGAGCGGCTGGGCGTTCCGATCGAATTCCCCACGGCCCCGTTCGTGGCGGATTCCCTGATTGACTTCCAGCCGCGCGCAACGATCGCCGGCCCGCATGATTCACTCCCGAACCCTGCCCCACTCCCGGTCGCTGGTTCCGAGTAGTCCGAGTCGGCCTCGTCCTGGCCGCCAGGCTGCGGCCGATCGTGCCCTCCGCGCAATCGCCACCGCGCGTGTGGATCCCGCGCGGTCACGCCATCGCTTTCATGGCCGACACCAATGCCGGAAGAACCTCGCCCGCGCGGCCGGTCAGCGTCGTTTCCACCACCGCCGACAATGCCGTTTCCTCGACGTTGACCTCCACTGAGTAGGCGCCGCGAAGCGTCGACTGGTGGACGTACCCGGCCGCCGGATAGACGACGCCGCTCGTGCCGACCACCAGGCACGCATCGCAGGACGCGACGGCCTTCTCGGTGGTGGACAGCGCCGCCATCGGCAGCGGCTCACCGAACCACACCACGCCCGGCCGCATCATCGCGCGACAACGCGGGCAGTAGGGGATGTTCGCGCAGTCGGGCCGCGCCGCGCCGCCGGCGGCCTCCGCGGCGGTACTTCCATCCCCCCCCCGATCTGCCCGCGGCGGGTCCGCAACGCCGGACGCGGCGGTCCCCGTCGCCGCCTGCGACCCGGCTGGCTCGTCGAGCAGACGCTCATCGAAACGCGTCTCAAACCCGCACTCCGTGCAGCGGTCGATGAACAGCGCTCCGTGCAGTTCCGCCACGTTGCGGCTGCCGGCCCTGCGGTGAAGACCGTCGACGTTCTGGGTGATCAGGTTGAATCGTGGCGTCAGTCGCTCCAACTCGGCGATGGCATAGTGGGCGGGGTTGGGTTTCCGCTCCAGCATGAGGCTGCGCCGCCACAGGTAGAACTTCCACACCGACTGCGGGTCGCGATGAAAGGCCTGCGGCGTGGCAAGATCCTCGAACCGGTGCTGTCCCCAGAATCCATCTTTCCCGCGGAACGTGGGCACGCCGCTTTCGGCCGACACGCCCGCGCCGGTCATGATCCACACCGCCCTGGCCTCAGCCAGCCGGCGGGCGACCTCGATGATCAGCGCCATGTCCACGGACACAATCCTACAGCGCAGACTTGCGGGGCCAGCGCGACAGCGCGATGATCCCCCCATGGTTCAACGTCTCCGCATTCTATCGTCGTGCGCCCTGCTGGGTATCGTCCTCGCCGGCGGATGCACGCGCTGGGTGATCGACGACTCGGACCGCAACGTCTATCAGGTGATCCGGCAGCGGCAGCTCGACGCCCTGGGCGAGACGCACGACGTTCAGCTCAGCCCTGAAACGGGCCAGCTCGAATCCGCCGACGACATGTATGCGTTCGTGCCCACGCCGGTCGAGGCGCAGATCCCGGAGTCGTTCCTGGTTCGGCGCCTCGACGCCCCCGATGTCCCGTTGCCGGCGGAGGGCGACCCGGCGTCGCCGCAGGCCGAGCCAGCCCCGCCCGAGGACCAGCCGCAGCCGTACGACCCGGCGACCCCCGGCGAAGGCGAAAGCGCGGCGCGCGATGACGCCGCGGCGGAGGGCGATGTGGCCTCGGCCGCGGGAGATTCCGGCGCGTCGCCGCCGGCATCCGAGGATGCGGGGGACGCTTCAGGGGCCGATGCCGACGCGCTGCCGGACGCCGACTCGGGCCCGGCCGTAGACGTGGATGTGTTCGCCCGCGGCGCCCGGACGATGGGCCTTCGCGACGTCCTGGCCTACGCCACGCGCCACGCCCGCGACTTGCAGGACGCCAAGGAAGACCTGTACCTCGCCGCGCTGGATCTGACGCTGGAACGGCATCTGTGGACGCCCCAGTTCGTCGCCTCCGTGCGGGCGGAGTTTGCCGACTACGGCCAGATCCGCGACTTCGACCGCGCCATGACCACCGTCGCCCAGGTCGCCGTGGCCCAGCGACTGCCCTACGGCGGCGAGGTGACCGCCCGCGTGGTCAGCACGCTCATGCGCGACCTCGGCGTACACACCACCTCGGGTGAATCCGGCGCGATGATCATCGACGCGAACATCCCGCTCTTCCGCGGCGCGGGTCGCGTTGCGTACGAATCGCGCTATCGCGAGGAGCGCGAGATGATCTATTCCGTACGCGCGTATGAGCGGTTCCGGCGGCAATTCCTGGTCAACGTCGCCATTGGCTACTTCAACCTTCAGCAGAACCGCGCCCAGATCATCAACGCACTGAAGAACTACGAGGCCGCCAGCGACTCGGCCCGGCGGTCCGAGGCCCGGTTTGATCTTGGACAAGAGGAGATTTTCGAGAAGGCCCGTACCCAGGCCACGCTGCGCCAGGCCGCCAGCGACGTCGAAGACCAGAAGGAAGCCTACGAATCCAGCCTCGACCAGTTCAAGATTCTGCTGGGCATGCCGGTCGAGGAGGCCATCGACGTCGTGTCGCAGGAGGACGACGCGGAGAGCCGCCTGCTGGAACTGCTCATGCCCGACGTCGACATGGACCTCGCCATCGAAGTCGCCCTCAGCAGCCGCCTCGACCTGATCACGACGAAAGACCAGATCGACGACGCCCAGCGCGGCGTGGTCATCGCGAAAAACGGCCTGCTGCCGGACCTGAACCTGACCGGCAGCGTCACGATGGGCACCGATCCGGCTCAGCTCAACTCGATGAGCTACAACACCGAGTACACCACCTGGCGCGGCGGGGTGGAACTGTCCATGGACGATCGCAAGCAGGAGCGCAACGCCTATCGCGCCGCCCTGATCGAAACGCGGCGGGCCGAGCGCAACTACGAGGAGGCCGCCGACTTCGTCCGCTCCGACGTGCGCCGGGCCGTCCGTCGCATCGCCCAGAGCAAGGCCAACCGCGAGATTCAGCAGCTCAGCGTGGAGG
This sequence comes from uncultured Phycisphaeraceae bacterium, assembly GCA_964648365.1. GTDB lineage: Bacteria > Planctomycetota > Phycisphaerae > UBA1845 > UBA1845 > SURF-32. The sequence continues at coordinate 10,127 of CAZYLK010000090.1, read as the reverse complement.
AGAACGAGATCCGCCTCGATGCCGCCCAGCGCTTCGTGCGCCTCGGCCTGCGCACCAACCAGGACGAGGTGGACGCTCAAAACGACCTGCAGCGCGCCCGCAACGCCCTGGCCGCCGCCGAAGCCGGCGTTCGCCGTGCCATCCTCGAATTCCGCCTCGATACCGAAACCCTGCGCATCGGCGACGACGGCCACCTCATGTCAGACCAGATGTTTACCGAGCCGTAGCGGGGAGGTGAAACAAAGGTGTCAGGGTGGTGTCAGGGTGATTTTTCATGAGAGCTTGCTCCAGCTCGCCTCATTCACCCGCAGGCAATAACGCGCTCCTGTTCAAGAACGGTGTCAGAAAAATCATCCTGACACCGGTGGCCGCGTTCAACCCACCAGCATCGGCTCCGCCCGCGGGCGCGGCGTCAGGGCGGGTTCGAGAGAGCGGGACATTTCACTGACGTAGGCATCGACCGGGCGGCCGAAGCGGCGGCGGCGGCGCATGTCGCGGCGGTGCAGGCGGGAGCGGATCAGCGCGCCGGCGCCGTTGGGATCTTCGCGCATCAGGGCGCTGCCGGCGCCGTCGCACAACAGCGACAGGCTCCGGTCGACGCACTCGGAGCGATAGGCGTCGAGCAGTTTCGGATCGAGCGTGTGGCGCGAGCAGCGGGCCACGATCTCCATCGTGCGGCGCGAGCCATGCCCGGCGGCGACGGCATTCAGCCGGTCGAACACGGCGCGGTTCATCTCGTAGGGCAGAAACGTCTGCGTCAGGTGCCGGGCCATGAGGTCGTGGTGTACGTCGTGGTCGCAGGCGAGTACGCGGTGGAGCGTTTCGTGCGACGCGGCGTCCGCGCGGGCGTCGGCGCGGAGTTCCCAGTAGAGATGGCCGAAGTTGACGGTCGAATCCGTCAGGGCGATCTGGCGCGGGACGTACTTGCCATGAGCGACGGTGTCGGCGGCCAGATGCGAGAGGTAGCCGTAGGCGAAGGCGCGCTGCCGATCCGAGTCGGCGTCTTCCAGCAGGTTGAAGCCGGTGGACCAGTGGTGGCAGAACTGTTTGACCCGGCTGAGTCGCTTGGCGAAGACGACGTCCGCGGCGATGGTGCCAAAGATGTACTCGGTGGCGTACCTGCCCAGCAGCGCCGCCAGCGCGGCCGGCAGCAGGGCCACTTGCCGCAGGACGTCGGCGGCGATGGCGACGTGCGTGGCCGGCCCCCAGCCGTAGGCCGGCTCGGCCAGCAGGAGCAGGGTAAGGGCGACCAGCAGGATCGTCAGGCCGCGTGATCTGGAAACGTCCGAATGTGTCGCTTGGGCGGTCGGGTTCATCACTGGGCAGTATGTACGATATACCGGGGCGCGGGGCGGAGCCGGCGGCGTGGCAGGAAGCCCTGGAACGCGCACGGGTCTGCGAGAGAGTCAGCCCGTGCTGCGAGGCTCACCGGTTGAAAACCGGTGCCACATGAGCCGGCGCCACGCTATGGGCTGTCGGCTTGACACGCTTATCGGCCGCGCCCTAGACTTCCAATTGGCGGCGCTGCGCCGTTACTCGGGAGTGTATCACGGTCGGAGGCTCTTGGCGATGCCGGACAAAAACGAGAAGTCCCACCTGACGGTCCGCCCCTCGGGCGAGGTCACGGTGGTGGAGTTTTCCGACCGGAAAATCCTGGACGAACTGTCGATCAACGAAATCGGCGAAGAACTGACCGGCCTGGTCGGGCGGCAGGCGGGGATCAAGCTCCTGCTGAACTTCGGCAATGTCGACCACCTCTCCAGCGCCGCGCTGAGCATGTTGATCCAGCTCAAGCAGGCCGTGGGAGAGAAGCGCGGCTCGCTGAAGCTGTCCAACATCAGCCCGCAGATTTACGAGGTGTTCAAGATCACGCGGCTGAACGAGGTGTTTGATATCCACGACACGGCCGACCGCGCCATGGCGGCGTTCTAGCCACGGCGCTGCATTCGTGCATGAGGGCCGTGGGACGCCCGACGCGCCAAGTCCCGGGAACACCGGCGCTCGCCATGACCGAGCACGAGCAGAACAACGACGCCGACGTTCAAACGGTCGAGATTCCCAGCGACCTGACGGCCGCGAAGAAGCCCGAGGCGGACATCCTGCGCCTGCTCCGCCGGTGCGGCTACTGCAACGAAACCACCTTCGCCATCAAACTGACGCTCGAAGAGGCAATGACCAACGCCGTCAAGCACGGCAACCGCAACGACCCCGGCAAGCGGGTCATCATCCGCTACTGCATCACTCCGGAAAAGGCCTATATCTGCGTCCGCGACGAGGGCGAGGGCTTCGACCCGGAGAAGGTGCCGGACCCGACCACGCCGGAGCGTCTGCCTCTGCCCAACGGCCGCGGAATCATGCTGATGAGGGCCTATATGGATGAGCTTCACTATCGCGACCAGGGCCGGGAAGTCGTCTTTGTGAAGCGGCGGGTGAAGGAGTAGCCCGGCATCGCCGATGGGGCATGGATGGACTGTGCGGCGGCCGGGCCAGGTCGTGGGGCGATCCATGCAGACGCCGCGGGCCAGGCGGCGGCCGGGAGCAACGACGATGCGCGGGAGCATTTCGATGGACGACCTGCGACGAACGTACGTCTTCAGCGGGCACGTTCAGGGCGTCGGTTTCCGCATGACCAGCCACCGCATCGCAGAGAACTACCCCATCCGCGGCTACGTCCGCAATCTCGATGACGGCCGGGTCGAGCTGGTCGTCGAAGGCGAACCGGCCACGCTCGACGCCTACGAAGCAGCGCTCAGCGCCCGCATGGGCGGATACATCGACCGGACCCAGCGCAAAGACGAACCGGCCGCGGGCGGGTTTGACGGGTTTCGGATACGGTTCTAGCCAAGTAAAGGCTCATGACCGCACCCGCCGAAAAGAGCCTTTTCCCCGAACGCTCGCGCCGGTCGAAGCGGATCTGGTTTGCCGTTGTACTGGCATTCTGCGGCCTCGCGCTCGCAGCACAGTTCTTCCTCTTCGGTGTCAGTTCCGACCTCGGATGCGTCGGCAGATTGAAGGCCCTGTGGGATGATGTCGCGGTCACCTCCGACGATGGCGAGACCCTCCTTGCGTCGTCACTCCCAGACCCGACACGGTGGCGGTGCCGAAGCGGGGCGTACGAGTATCACCCCTTCGACGGGCCTGTCCATTTTGGCTCCGAATCGGGGGTCGTCCGCGCGATCGCGTGGTGCCCAAGGCCCTGCCATGGGGGCTGCAGGCGGGTACTTTTCGAAACGAAGGCTGTGGTGCCCATTCCAGAGGAATCGTTCCAGGAACTGGTGCGGCGAGGTCTTGCCGTGTCTCCGGACGAGATCATCCGAATGGTCAACGCCGAATAGAGGGTTGCCCCGCCCGCGGCGAGACCGCCACCAACCCCGGTAGGCACGCGAATTGCTAGACCCCTCCCACAAGGACGGGGTCGCATCGCGCCCGTCAGGCCGGAGACCTGTTCGCCGGTCCGCGGTCGTGATCTACCGCCGGACGCTCGCGGCTGAGCGGTCCGGACTTCCGCCTGCCCGGCAACCGTGATTCCCTGCGCCGGCCCCGCCTTGAGAAGGAAAGGTCGGGGCATGATCGAAATCACCATCCACGGACGCGGCGGCCAGGGCGGCGTGACGCTGGCCAAGCTCATCGCCTCGGCATACTTCCTCCGCGACAAGCATGTGCAGGCGTTCGGCGTCTACGCGGCCGAGCGCTCCGGAGCGCCGTTGCAGGCGTTCGTGCGCATCGACGACGAGGAGATCACCAACCACAACCAGGTCAGCCGGCCCAACCACGTCATCGTGCTCGACCCGACGCTGATCGGGCCGAACGTCACGCGCGGGCTGTGCCCCGACGGCTGGGTCATCCTCAATACATCGCAGCCGGCGGACGCTTATGCCGAGGTCTTCGCCGGGCGCAAGGTAGCCGTGGTGGATGGCACCGGGATCGCCGTGGCCCACGGGCTGGGCACGCGGGCGGTGCCGATCGTAAACACGACGCTGCTCGGCGCGGTCGCGCGCGTCTTCGGGCTGGAGCTGGCCGACGTGGATGCGGCCCTGGCCAGCGTGAAGTTCGGCGGGTCGAACGTCGACTCCGCAAGGGAGGCGTTCGAAGCGGTTCGCACGGCGAAACTGCCGGGTCGCATTCCGAAAGCAACGGCCGCGGCGGTGAATGGCCACGTCGCCGGGATTCTCGACCCGGACACCGGCGGGATGCCGACCATCCGCACCGGCAACTGGGCCACGCGTGCTCCCCATCGGCGACAGCTTACGCCGCCGTGCAACAACGGCTGCCCGGCCGGCAACGACGTTCGCAGCTTCGTCGAAGCGGCCGGTCGCGAGGACTATGCGAAAGCGCTTGAGACGATTCTGCAAACGTCGCCGTTCCCCGCGGTGTGCGGGCGGGTGTGCCCTGCGCCCTGCATGGAGGCGTGCAACCGGGCCGAGCTCGATCAGGCGGTCAACATCCGCGAGATCGAGCGCTACGTCGCCGACCATGCCCCGCGGCCGGAGCCGACCCAGCCGTGGCGGGCTCACAGCGTTGCAGTCGTAGGATCGGGGCCGGCGGGATTGAGCGCGGCCTACTCGCTGGCGCGGCTGGGATATCGCGTCGAGCTGTTCGAGGGGGGGGCGGCGCTGGGCGGCCTGCTGCGCACCGGCATCCCCGAATATCGCCTGCCCGAACCCGTCCTGGTGGATGAAATAGAATATATCCTGGCGCACGGCGTCGTGCCGCATCTGAAGCATTTCGTGGATCGCGAAGAACTTCATCGACTGTCGACGCAGTTCGACGCGGTGTTCGTAGGAACCGGCCTGCAAATCGCCCGCGGACTCAAGCTCGGGCCGGAGGCGGGCGGATCGGCGGGACGCGTGGAGCAGGGCATCGACTTCCTCGACCGCGTTCGCCGCGAAGACGTCTCGCTGCGTCGTCAGGACGTCGTCGTGATCGGCGGCGGCAACACCGCCATCGACGCGGCGCGCACGGCTGTGCGGCTGGGGGCGCATCGGGTGCGGATCGTCTATCGCCGCACGCGCGATCAGATGCCGGCCATCATGGAAGAAGTTCACGAAGGTCTGGATGAGGGCGTCGAACTGCACGAACTGGTCGCGCCGCTCCGGATGCATGAGGACGTGGGACGTCTGACGCTGACCTGCCAGCGGATGCGGCTGGGCGAGCCGGACGCGTCGGGACGCGCGCAGCCGGTGCCCGAGACCACCGATGATGCGATCTATGACCTTGTGTGCGACCGGATCATCCTGGCCCTGGGCCAGTCGTCGGATCTGTCCATCGTGCCCGAGGGGGCCGAGATGCGGGACGATCACCGGCTCGTGGGTCTCAGCGGGGCGCCGATCTTCCTGGGCGGGGACTTCGCGGACAATGCCGGCACGGTGACCGCCGCGATCGGCAGCGGTCGCACGGCCGCGCTGCACATCCATCGGACGCTGACCGGCGAAGACCTTTTCCCCCCCCCGGCCGAGGCCGTGGCGACATCGGATGTCATCGGGATGCAACTCTTCGCCCACCGGCCGCGCGAAGAGGGCGTCATGCTGCCGCCGCATCATCGGCGGATCACCTTCACGGAGGTGCGCCGCGGGTTCCTGGACGAGCCGTCGCACCACCCCGCGGCCGCGGAGGCGCAACGCTGCTTCAGTTGCGGCGTGTGCAACCACTGCGACCGATGCGTGCAGCACTGCCCCGAAGGCATCGTGCGCCGAGACGGCGCCGGCTACGAGTTTGATTACTCCTATTGCAAAGGCTGCGGCCTGTGCGCGTCACAATGCCCGCGGGGCGTTGTGTATATGGCTGAGTTGTAGGGAGTGAGGGAGTGAGGGAGTGAGGGAGTAAGGGAGTGAGGGAAGAGAAGAGGGGAGTAGTTTGCGGATTCCGGAAGATTATTTAGCGCGGAGCGCAATCCGAGCCGCGACCATGAGGGAGCGGGTTCAGGACATGCTTCAAGAGACCAAGAGCCTGTGAAACAAGGGAAGGTTGACAATCCGGTTCCGAGCGAGTCGTCGAAGCTGAGACGTATATCATCTGCCGGCTATGTGTCATCCTCGCCTTCTTCCCTTACTCCCTCACTCCCTTACTCCCTTACTCCCTTCTGCTGGAGCGAACCATGCCACGTACGTTAGTCACTGGAAATAATGCAGCGGGTCATGCTCTGGCTGTGGCGGGAGAGGCGAACCGCTTCGCTCGCGGCTGTGCCGGCGGGGCCTATCCGATCACGCCGCAGACGGAGATCATCGAGTTTCTGCGGGCGTTTAACTTTACCAAGGGCACGATCACACCGGTGGAGTCCGAACACAGCGCCATGGCGGTGTGCATCGGGGCGGCGCTGGCGGGCGCCCGGACCATGACGGCCAGTTCCTCCAACGGCCTGGCCTACATGACCGAAAACGTCTTCGCGGCCGGCTACTATCGCCTGCCGATCGTGATGATTGCGGTTAATCGCACGCTCGGCCCGCCGTGGAACATCTGGGTGGATCAGGGCGACAGCCTGATGCTGCGCGACGCCGCCTGGTTGCAGTTCTACACGGAGTCGCACCAGGATCTCGTCGATACGATCCTCGTCGCGTTCCGTGTCGCCGAGGATCCGCGCATCCTGCTGCCGGCGATGGTCGCGCAGGACGGATTTGTGACGTCGCACACGCAGATGGTGGTCGATTTGCCGGAACAGGATCTCGTAGATCGCTACCTTCCGCCGTGTAACGTGCCGCATCGCCTGATGCGCGATCACCCGAACACCATGGGCGGACTGACGTGGCCGAAGGAGACCGAGCATCATCGCATCGAGATTCAGCAGGCGATGGAACGTGTGCCCGAGGTGCTCGAAGAAGCGCTCGATGAGTTCGAGCAGGTCTTCGGCCGCCGGCCCGCGGGCGCGGTTCAGGCAGATGACACCGCGGATGCCGAGACAGTGCTCGTTGCAACGAACACCATGGCCCGTACCGCCCGCAACGTCGTCAAACGCCGGCGCGAGGCGGGCGAAAAGATCGGTCTGATTCGGGCCAAGATGTTCCGGCCGTTCCCACGCGAACAGCTCGCGGCCGCCATTGGCCACGCGAAACGGGTGGCCGTGCTGGACAGAAACCATTCGCCCGGCAGCGGCGGGATCTTCTGGCAGGAGATCGTCACCAGCCTGCGCCATCGGCGCGACGTGCTCGTGCAGAATTATCTCGTAGGCATCGGCGGCGGCGACGTGACGCCGGCTCATATCGACGAGATCGCAGACGACGTATTGCAGCGAAACGACTGGGCGGAACCCATGTGGAAAGAGGTGTGCGTATGACCACGACGCTGACACAACCGCAAACCTACGAATCCTGCATGTTGCGCCCGGGCAACACCAACTGTGCCGGCTGCGGCATGTCGATCGGGCTGCGCTGGCTGGAGGAGGCACTGGAGACGCTGCGACCGACGCTGGTGATCCCCGCGTCCTGTTCGATCGTCACGGCCGGGGCATTCCCCACCAGCGCGTACGGCGTGCCCACGGCCGCGTCCACGTTCGCGAGCGCCGCCGCCATCGCCACGGGCATCAGCGCCGTCCATGCGCTGAATGATGAGAAAGACCCGGTCGTCTGCTGGACGGGCGACGGCGGAACCTATGACATCGGCATGGCGACGCTTTCGGCCGCGGCCGAGCGCAACGAGAACATCATCTACATCTGCTACGACAACGAGATCTACGGCAACACCGGCGGCCAGCGCAGCGGCGCCACGCCGGAAGGCGTCCGGACGGCCACGACCGCGGCCGGCAAGAAGGAAGAAAAGAAAGACATCATGGCCATCATGGCCGCCCACCGCGTGCCCTATGCGGCGACGCTTTCCATCGCCCACCGCGAGGATTTTCTGCGCAAGATCCACACCGCCCGCGACATGCAGGGCTTCCGCTTTCTGCTCATGCTGTCGCCGTGCCCGACCGGCTGGAAGTCCGAGCCGGAGGAGAGCATCGAGCTGATCCGCACGGCGGTGCGCTGCGGCCTGTTCCCCGTGTACGAAGTCTTCGACGGCGCCCGCTACCGCATCAACATCCGCCCCGACGGCACGCCCATCGCCGACTACACCACCCACCAGCGCCGCTACACGTCTGCCACGGTGGACCCGAAGCATCTGGAAGGCTATGTCCAGCGGCAATGGCACAAGCTGGACGGGCTGGCGAAGCTGTTTCCGGCGGATTGACTGCCGGCGCCATAACGAACCACCCTGCGGCGTCCAGGACCGAATAATTCCGGCACCGCGACGCAGCGATTGGCGATCCTGCGGCGAAACGGTATGATCGACGTTGACGAGGCGGCGTGCCCGGCGCCCAGTTTACGGTCGAACTTTCCGACGGGGAGCAGGGGGCTGGAACGGTGAACGACTCGGGAAGGGGCAAGATCAAACTAGAACAGGTGTCGCCCGCGGGCCGGGCAACCGCCACCTGGGAATGCGGCGTCCAGGACTTTGTCGATTATTCGTGCGAAGGGTAGCGCCCGCCGTTGGTTCGGCGCAAGCGTAGAGCAGTGATTCTGCGTGCTACAAGTGAACTTCCCGCTCGACCGGACACTTGGTGCCTCTATAAAACGGTCAACCCGGCCAGGTCAGCCGGGTCAACGCGGATGCGCTGTATCGGGCCGGACCGCGGTCGCGGCCTGACGATCGTACTGAGACGACCGGCAAGGCCGGTCCCGTGCGCCGGCAGTACGTTCACGGCCATTCAATTTGTAACCACGGTTTCGCACTAGACGGGAGGCTCACCCCATGAGGACTCATCCACGGGCACAGGGATACGCACGGACATCGGTTCTCGTGACGTCATTGCTGCTAGGCGCATGGGCTCCGGCGGCACACCTTCTCGCGCAAGGCCGTCCCAACGTGGTCTGGATGGCGGGCGGACACACCGGCGAGGTTCGCGCCGTCGCTTACGCCCTGGACGGCCAATTGCTCGTCTCGGCGGGAGAACGGGCCTGGGGCGTGATCCGTCTGTGGCGTGCCTCGGACGGCGCCCTGCTGCGGTCGCTGCGCCACGGCTCCGACGTGGTCAGCGTCGCTGTCACACAGGACGGAGCCACACTGGCCTCAGCCGGGACGGACGGGACGATTCAGCTCTGGAGTCTGCCGGACGGCGTCCGCCGCCTGACCTTCGCGGCCGGAGCGCCTCAATCCATCGCCTTTTCGCCGGACGGGCTGACTCTGGCGTCGGCCGGTGGTGACGCCAAGCTGTGGCGAGTCTCGGACGGGGAGCAACTCCGATCGCTGGACGTGTGCTGCGGCAGCGCTGTCGCCCTGGCATTTTCGCCGGACGGCGCCGCGATCGCGGTCGCGAAGGCCAGTGGAGAACTGCACCTGCTGAACGTCAAAGACGGCAAGCCGATCCGCCGGTTCAGGGACGCGAAAGACCGCGTACTCTGTGTTGCCTTTTCACCAGACGGTCGGACGATCGCGGCTGGGAGCCGGGATCACACCATCCGCGTGTGGCGCACCGACGACGGTGAGATCGAACGCACGCTCAGAGATCATACGGGCTGGGTCGGCTCGATTGCCTACACACCGGACGGCGCGTCGCTCGTATCCGGCAGCGACGACGGAACCATGCGACGGTGGCGCCTGTCCGACGGCGGCGTCGAATGGTCGCGATCCGTCGCTGATGCGCCGGTGCGATCCGTCGTCTTCTCGCCCGACGGCCAGACCGTCGCGGCCGGAAGCGCAGACCATCTCGTGACGACGTGGCGCGCATCCGACGGCGAACCCGTGCGAACGCTCCCCCGGTTTTCCGATTTCGTCTGGTCCTGTGACCTCTCGCCCGACGGACAAGTATTGGCGGCCGGCGGCGCCGAGCGGATCGTAACGCTCTGGAACGTGGCCGACGGCCGCAGGCTGGCGCGACTCCGGGGACACGACGATGCGGTACTGGTGACGAGGTTCTCCCCCGACGGGCGGACGCTCGCCACCGGAAGTCAGGATCACACAATCAAGCTCTGGCGCCTGTCCGACAATCGGCTGATCGCTACGCTCAAAGGCCACACCGAGTACGTGCGCAGCATAGACTTCTCGCCCGACGGCAACACGCTCGCGTCGGCCGCCTTCGATGGAACGCTCAAGCTGTGGCGCGTCTTCGATGGATCGCTGATCCGCACGATTGATGCGCACGAAGGCTGGGCGCGGACGGT